>JBILUL010000147.1:0-12501 GCA_044371005.1 Phycisphaerales bacterium
GCCACGCACGCCTCAACCGCATCCGCGGCATCGCGCAGAGCGTTCATCGTCGGACGAACCGAATCGCGAACGTGCTTGGCATGCTCGTGAATGTCGCCCTCATGATCCTCGCTGGCAACGGCTTCCTCGAGCGCCTTCACGGCATTGCGGAGGTTGTTCACCAGGCCGATGAACTCGTCGAGCGACGACCGCATCTCGCTCGCATCCGCATCCGCCGCGGCCGTGGCGGCGACCGCCTCGGCGAGTTCGGTCTGCTGACGCACCGCGGCGGGCAGGATCTGGGTCCGACCCATCACCAGCGCCGTCTCGGCTTCGATCAGCACCTGCTTGATGTACTTCTCGAACAGGATGTGCTCGCGGCTCTCCACTTCCTGCTTGGTCAGCACGCGGTAGCGCTTGAACAGATCCGTGTTCTTCTTGGTGGCAATGACCGAGAGGGCCGCGACCGACTCGCGATAGTTGGGAAGGCCGCGCTTGGCCGCTTCCTCGTGCCATTCCTTGGTGTAGCCGTCGCCATCGAAGAGCACGCGCTTGTGCTTCTTGACGATTTCCTGCAGCAGTGACCGCACTGCCGACTGGAGCTTGCTTTCGCTCCGCTTCTCGCCCACTTCCTTCTCAAGGCGAGTGGCGCAGTAATCGAGACTGTCAGCCACGATCGTGTTGAGCACGGTGGCGGGCCAGCCGACGGTCTGCGAGGAACCGACGGCTCGGAACTCGAACTTGTTGCCGGTGAAGGCGAACGGGCTCGTGCGGTTGCGGTCGCCGGTGTGCCGCGGGATCTGCGGGAGGGCATGAGCGCCCAGATCGATCTTGCCGCCCTTGATGGTGCTCTTGGCTCCGCCCTTTTCGAGCTGCTCAACGATGTTGGTGAGCATGTCGCCCAGGTAGATGGAGATGATCGCCGGAGGTGCTTCGTTGGCACCCAGGCGGTGATCGTTCGCCGCGGAGGCGACCGAGGCACGAAGCAGGTCCGCGTGCAGGTCGACCGCGCGGATCACAGCACAGAGGAAGACCAGGAACTGCATGTTCGTGTGGGTTTCGTCACGCGGGTCAAGCAGGTTGACACCCGTGTTGGTGCTGATCGACCAGTTGAGGTGCTTGCCGCTGCCGTTGATTCCCTTGAAGGGCTTCTCGTGCAGGATGCAGGCAAGGCCATGGCGTGCAGCGACGCGGCGAAGCGTCTCCATCACGAGCATCTGGTGATCGCTGGCTACGTTGGCTGTCTCGAAGATCGGCGCGATCTCGAACTGCCCCGGTGCCACTTCGTTGTGACGGGTCTTGACCGGTACGCCCAGGCGATACAGGTCGCGTTCGGCCTCGCTCATGAACGCGATGACGCGGGTGGGAATCGAGCCGAAGTAGTGATCCTCAAGCTGCTGACCCTTGGGCGGCTTGGCGCCAAAGAGCGTGCGGTCGCAGGCAAGCAGGTCTTCGCGGGCAAAGTAATGCGACCGATCGATCAGGAAGTACTCCTGCTCGCAGCCAGCCGTGGCCAGGACGCGGGTGACGCCCGCATCGGTGCCGAAGATCTTGAGGACGCGGAGGGCCTGCTCCGAAACCGCATCCATCGAACGCAGCAGCGGTACCTTGGTGTCGAGCGCGACGCCCGTCCAGGAGACGAAGGCCGTCGGAATGCACAGCGTGGCCGTTCCGCCGTTACGGTTGATGAAGACGGGGCTGGTGCAGTCCCAGGCGGTGTAGCCGCGGGCTTCGAACGTCGCACGCAGACCGCCGGAGGGGAAGCTGCTGGCATCGGGTTCACCCTGCACCAGAGCACCGCCGCTGAACTCAGTCATGGCACCGCCATGTCCGTCCGGAGCGATGAAGCTGTCATGCTTCTCGGCGGTCAGGCCGGTCAGGGGCTGGAACCAGTGCGTGTAGTGGGTGGCGCCACGCTCCAGCGCCCACTCCTTCATGGCCGAGGCGACGATGTCGGCCAGAGCCGCATCGATCGGTTCACCGTGGAGGATCGTCCGCTGCAGTTGCTTGAAGACGTCCTTGGGCAGCCGTTGCTGCATCACGCGCTCGCTGAAGACATCGGACCCGAAGATCTGCTCGGCCCGTTCGTTGTGCGAGTTGGATTGGCCGGTGCTCTCGTAGCGGTGGTGCCCAAGGGCGGACTCAGCCTTGCCATTCGTCGTGATGCTCATGAATGCCCCATAGTGACTTGCCCGGAGATCGAAGCCGCGAAGCCTCAACGTGACAACAGCATGACCGACAACGCGTCGGATGCGCTTCGCACAGTTCGATTCCTAAGCACGGGTCTTCCAAATGTAGGAGGCATTTCGCCGCGTTTCGAAAGCGGCATTCACCAATTGCGCCAATGGAACGGTTTCAAGGCGATTTTTTCATGATCAAGCGCGAGAAAGGCCTGATGACAGGTTCTTCACAAACTCTCCCGCGGCTGCCGCGGCATCCTCACCCCGCTCATCCGCTTCCCGCATCCGCTTCACCAGCGCCGAACCGATGATCGCCGCGTCAGCATGCTCGACCACCTTCGAAACATGCTCCGCCGTGGAGACGCCAAAGCCAACCGCAATGGGCAGAGCCGTGAAGCCCCGCACTCTCGCGACCAGCGGGCCGATGTTGGGCATGGCGTTCTGCACACCCGTAATTCCAACTCTGGCAAGCACATACACAAAACCGGTACACGCCTTCACCAGCGACTCGATGCGAGGGGTGGGGGTGGTGGGAGAGATGATCTGGACATACGAGAGGCCGGCCGCCGTTGCGGCAGCCGACAGTGCCGCGGATTCCTCGAGAGGCGCGTCAGGGACGATCAGCCCGTCCAATCCCGCCTCCTTCGCGGCATGAATGAACCCATCGGCCGACCAGGGGCCGGAACGCTGAGCCGACATTCGGTAGATCAGTGAGATGCTCATCATCGCGACCAACCCAGCCTGCACATGCGGCCTCGCGGCGGCGACCTCCGCCAGAACACTCCTGGGCGTGGCACCGCGAGTGATGGCATCGTGCATGGCATGCGCGATCACAGGACCGTCCGCGATGGGGTCAGAAAATGGAATTCCGACCTCGATCACCGAGGCACCCGCGGCATCCAGTGCCCGGATGGCTGCTTCCGTGGCACCCTGCTTGGGAAAACCGCCGCAGAGAAAGGGCATCAACCCCTTCCTGCCCTGAGACTTCAGTGATTCGAAGATGGTGTCGATCCGTGACATGCTCTACCAGACTCCTTCGTGCTTTTCCCGGCCCGATCCTGGGTGATTGAACCCGACCGCCGCGGGATTCGACTGTACGACCGCGCAAGCCCGATGAATCGGCCGGCGATCGACGTTTGGGCAGGTACAACCGCAGCCTGGGGGTGGCGGCCAGGACCAGAACTCGCTTGGGGTGGCCGTCGCGGTGTTTTACCCGATGATGTCGGGGATGGCGTCAAGCCCTTCGGTCAGAACGCGGTGTCCGGATTCGGTGACCAGAACGTCATGTTCGTAATGGACGCTCAGGGAGCCATCGGCTGTGTAGATCGGCCAATCCGACCAGCGGCGATTGAAGGGGTGGGGGAGTTCCTTGGTCTTGCCGGTGCCAACTCCGATCATGGGCTCCACGGCGACCAGCGTCCCGGGCACCCAGAACTCCTTGCCTTCGTGCCAGGGAGCATCCATCAGCGTGGGCATGGCATTGGCGACGAACGGTGGGCCATGCAGCGAGCGCCCGTATCCGTGGCCACCCAGGCCGTGAACACAGTGGAAGCCGCATTCCTTCTCGACGTGGTTCTGGACGGCTTTGGCGAACTCACTGAGCTTGGCCGAGGGGCCGATGGTCGCAACGCCGCGGCGGAGGGCTTCCTTACCGCAGTTCATCAGACGTCGCTGGAGGTCAGTCGGAGTCCCCAGGCAGTAGGTCCAGCCGGCATCTCCGATCCACCCCCGGTGTGACACTCCGATGTCGATCTTGACCAGATCGCCTTCCTTGACCGGTGCCACCGAGGAAAGGGCATGTCCGTGGACGATGCACTCATTGACGCTCAGGCAGGCGTGGGAGGGGAAGGGGGCATGGCCGGGCGTGACGTAGTTGCGGAAGCAGGAGGTGCAGCCCAAGTCCTCAAGGGTCTTGCCGATCCAAAGGTCGATGGCTGCGAGCGTCAGCCCGGGCTTGAGCCAGCCGGCGATGCGTCGATGCACCTCGACAACCTTCTGGGCTGAGACGTACGCCGCTTCGACATCACTGGGTGAGAGCTTCGGGATCTTCATGGAGGGCGGCATGATAGGGAGACTCCGCGGCGGGCCAATCTGCCGTCATGGCCGTGTTGCTCATCGAAATCGCCCCGGGCGGCCGATATTCTTGTGCATGTATCTCCGGCCCGGACAGCTTGTTGGGTTGTGTGCTCTGGCACTCTTGTGCCTGGGCGTTCTCATGGTCAATTCGGCCGACATGATGGTCAGCCGCGTTGAAGATGCCGCCGACATCGTCGCCCCGATGACCGTCACCTCGGTCCTCAAGAGCCGTGCCGCGACCTACCTCGCACTGGCGATCGCGGCAATGATCATCGGTGCCTGGCTCTTCCCCGTCCGCAAGCTCAGCCGTCTGGCTCGTTCTGCACCGTTGACCCGTACCGCTGTGCCGGTGCTCTGGATCGGAGCCGCGGCACTGGTTGCCTTCTGTGCCCTCGCCTATGTGCCGGGCATCCAGGAAATCCGCAACGGTGCGAAGCGCTGGATCCAGCTGGGTTCTCGCGAACTTTCCATGCAGCCCAGCGAACTGGCCAAATGGGCCCTGATCCCGCTCCTGGCCTGGTATTGCACCGTCCGCGCCTCGGCACTACCCAAGTTCATCACCGGTCTCATCCCGGCGCTGGTTGCCGTTGGTGCCGTTTCAGGGTTCATTGTCCTGCAGGACCTTGGAACCGGCGTTCTGGTCGCCGCCGCGGCGAGCGTATTGATCATCGCGGCGGGTGCCCGCTGGTGGCAGTTTGCCATCCCGGGAGCCATCGCCGGCGGCGGCGTCGTGCTGGCCATCGTCACCAGCGAATACCGGATGAATCGCGTTCGTGCCTTCATGAACCCCTACGAGAATCCGGAAACGATCGGGTTCCACACGATCCAGGGGCTGATCGCCATCTACAACGGCCGGGGCGTGGGCACTGGGCTTGGCGAAGGCATTCAAAAGCGTGGGTATCTCCCGGAAGACCGCACCGACTACATCTTCGCCGTCATCTGCGAGGAACTGGGCATTGCCGGTGCCGGTCTGGTGCTGGCTCTCTTCATGGGGCTCTTGTGGGCGGGATACTCCGTGGCCCGCAATGAACGTGACCCGTTGCTTCGCCTCTGGACCATCGGCATCGTCGCCACGCTGGGCTTGCAGGCGATGATCAATCTGCTGGTAGTCACCGGCCTCGCTCCCGCCAAGGGCATTGCCTTGCCGCTGATCAGCTATGGCGGCACGGGTTGGATCCTCACTGCGTTCTCGCTGGGAATCCTTATGGCGATCGATCGGACCCAGGCCGTCCTGCAGGATGAGGGCGCTCAGGACCCCGCTGACCTGGTAGCCGCATGAGCCAGACCACCGTTCTGTTTGCGGGTGGTGGCACCGGCGGCCACATCTTTCCGGGTGTTGCCATTGCTGAACACCTCGTGGGCGACGGCGTGAATGCCCGCTCGATCTGTTCACAGCGACCAGGCGACGCTGCGATGCTCGCGGCACTCGGTACACCATTTGTCGCCATCCCAGCTCAGCCCTTCGGCCTTCGGCCCCGCACACTCCTTCGCTTCATGCGGCACTGGGGGACCTGTGTTCGAACCGTGCGCGGGCTCATCCAGGAGCACCGCAGGAACGGGCCGGTGGTGATGGTGGCCCTGGGCGGCTTTGTTGCCGCTCCCGCAGCACAGGCGGCTCGTGCGGAACGATGCCCGATTCTGCTCGTGAATCTCGATGCCGTCCCCGGGCGAGCGAATCGCTGGATCGCACGATTCGCGACCCGCACGGTGACCGCGGCTCAGGTCCCTGGGCTGACCTGGGAGTACATCCAGCCCATCGTGCGAGCCAGCGCCAAGGCACCCGGCGACGCCGCGTCGTGCCGTGTGCGGCTCGGCCTTGATCCCGATCGACCCACGCTCATGATCACCGGCGCGAGTCTTGGCGCACGCACGATCAATGAGTTCATGATGGCCTTTGTCAACTCGCGCGCTGCCGTGCTCCGAGATGGACGATGGCAGATCTTCCATCAGACCGGTCAGGGAGGCGACGCGGCGGTGCGAGCCGCGTATGAGGCCGCATCAATCAAGGCCGTGGTCGTTCCATTCTCCGATGCCATGGGCGCGGCTTGGGGTGCCGCTGATTGTGCAGTCAGTCGCTGCGGTGCAGGAAGTGTCGCAGAGGCATGGTGCAATCAGGTGCCGACACTGTTCCTGCCCTACCCGCACCACAAAGACCAGCATCAGCGCCTCAATGCGCTCCCGCTGGTTGAACGTCACGCGGCGATGCTCGGAACCGATGAAGTGGACCCGCAACGCACCCTCAGCAATGCTGGCCCAATGCTGCTTCAACTGCTCACTGATGCCTCCGTCCGAACCGCAGTTCGCAACCGGTTGGTCGAGTTGGGTACGCCCTCGGGTGCGAGTACCGCGGCGAGCGCGATCCTCACCCTCGCACGATCCGCCTCAGTGTTTGGTGGGGGTTTGGGTTCGCGGTCCGCAACGGGGTGAACGAAGGGGTGATAATGTCCGAGCGCGAGTGCCGCGAGATCACTCGTTCACGTTATGGGGCTGGTTCCAGGAGGGGAAATGTGATGGAAGCGATTACGTCACAACAGGTTACGGGGGTTCACGAATACAATGTGGCGATGGCCGAAGGCGTTGTATCAAGCCGCGGGGCGGCGCGTCAAGTGACGTGTGTGGTCTGGCATCAGGAGGCAACCGCGTTGCGTCCTGAGTTGCTGGCTGCGCTCAAGCGTCCGGGCTTCTCGCTGCAGACGGCCGACCATGCGTTCGATGCAGGGGCGATGGTGCTCGCTGCACAGGCCGCGGCACCGCGTGGCCCTGACCAGGCTCCGCTGGTCGTTCTGGTGCTGGTTGAGCCCCTTCGGCTCGACGGCGCGTTCGAGCTGGCCCAGGTGCTGATGCGGTTCGCCCCTTCGGTCGTTCTATGGCAGTTTGATTCCGGCGATGCGTCGCATCAACTGCGACGGGTTCGCTCTGCGGATATGGAGCTTTGGAACCAGGCGCAGCCCACTGAGGCGGTACTCCCGGAAATCAAGGTGACCGACGCGTTCAAGTCAACCCAAGCTGAGGAGCTGCCGGTCATGGCCGTGCCGGAGCCCAAGCCGGTGGAAGGCACGCGGCATGTTCTCAGCGACGAAGAACTCGCCATGCTGCTCGATGCAGAACCCCGCGAAACGGGGGAGGAACGATTGCCGTGAAGTGAATCAAACCCTCCGGTATTGAAGGACGTATCGATACCGGGCCGATACCCTCAGTGGGGGAGCAGGACAGCGTGATGTCGATTGGACTGTGTTTGGTATGCTGGAACGGACTGCGAGGTAGTTGTTGGCCGCTGAAATGAGGGTGATTCTGGTTGGAAAGACCGGTATCGACGCACAACTGCGTCGCGATCGCTCCATTGAAGTCGTGAGCGCCACCACGCCCATGGAGGCCATCGGCCACCTTTCTCAGCGAAACCTCGGTCAATCGGGGCCATCCGTCGTGCTTGTCGGCACTGATGTCGACGCCGAGCTTTCCAATCCGCCGGCCGGAACTGGCTCGCAATCGCGGCATACTCCGCTGGAACGCTTCATCACCGGCCTGAGAACCGTTGAACCCGCCGTTCGAGTCGTCCGCATCACGAACAACGATTCCGCGGCATCAGTGCGGCAGGTGACGCCATCCGATGACGCCGCGACTCCCGCCCCTGCAGCGAAGCGCGCCGGGGCATCGGCTTCAGCGACGTTCGATGCGTCGCTCCCGGCCAACGCCGATATGGCGACTCTCGAACGCGCCATCCGTGGCACGGATGCACGCGAGACGGAACTGCCAACGCAGGACCATCAGGTCGCTCGGCTCAATGCCGCGGCACCGGTTGGTGACCACATGCTCGTGACCGAGCTTGCCCGCGGCAAGTCGATCACTGACCTTGCGATGGCCACGATCACCGCACGCATGGGCACCCAGGTTCGCCTGATCACTGTGGGCCAGGGGCCGATCGTCGGACCCAGCGCGGTCGTCGAACACGAGGGCCATGTGTTCGGGCACCTGATCGCTCAGGCCGACCCGCAATCGCTCGCACCGCACGCGTCGTGGCTGGCCGGCTGGCTCCAGCTGCAGGACACGCAGGCGAAGCTGCGTCGCGCGGCTTTCACGGATCCGCTCACCGGAGCATGGAATCGCCGCTACTTTGAGCGATTCCTCGGTGCCGCGATCAACAACGCTCGCGCCAAGCGGCTGCATGTCACAGTGCTCCTCTTCGACATCGACGATTTCAAGCGGTACAACGACGAGTTCGGTCACGATGCCGGCGACGAGATTCTCGTTGAAGCCGTGCGCCTGATGCGAAGCGTCATCCGTCCGACCGATCGCGTCTGCCGCATCGGCGGCGATGAGTTCGCGGTCATCTTCCACGATCCGCAGGGGCCGCGCGTGCAAGGTAGCTCCAACTCCGTCTCGGTGGTGGAACTGGCCAACCGCTTCAAGCGGCAGATCGTCGAGCACAGGTTCCCCAAGCTCACCACGATGGCACGCGGCACGCTCACGATTTCCGGTGGCATGGCCGCGTTCCCATGGGACGGTTCCTGCCCCGCCGAACTGCTCACCCGCGCCGATGAACTCGCCCGCGAATCGAAGGTTTCCGGCAAGAATGCCATCACTTTCGGGCCCGGTGCCATCAAGGCCGGCCTCAATACCCCAATCTGAGTGCGCGATCGGTCGCGGAGTTCGCGTCCGAGTTGTTCATTTCTTCGCCGCGATGGCCTTCAGTGCCTCGCGTTCTGCCTGCGGAAACTGACGCAGCGGATCAAGTCGAAGCTGATCATCTGCATCAAGTGCCCGCTGCGCCCACTGCGCTGCCTCCCTGGGTGAGCGTTCCGCCAGCAGCAGGGCCAATCGCTGGCAATGCGTCGGCTCGTGAGGCGCCAAGTCTGCAGCATGAACTAGGCAGGAAATGCCAAGCCGCTGCGACTGTTCGTCGGGTGATGCCAGATGCACCGTCGCCATCCAGCTCCAGGCACTCGTGGTGTTCGACATTACGGAGGCCATCAGTGCGGCTTCAAACGCCAAATCACGATGGCGTTCAGCCGCCTTGGGATCACGCCCCGCGATGTCATCCGCAGCGATCAGGTGCAGTTTGCTCAGTGCCCGCAGCGTCGGGAAGTGCCCTTCCCACTGCACTGCAGCTTGCCAGAGCAGCTTGGTACTCGCATTCAGACGCTGCGATCGCAACGTCCTGAATGCAACATCGAATCCATCCTTGCCCGACGGAATCGGCGTTCCCAATGCCGCTTCGAGATCGCTGACCAGTTGCTTGGGTGAATCGTCCGTGTTGCCCGGCTGCGAGAACGCCTTCATCCGGACCAGACACTCGCCGATGAACGAGGCCGAGTCATACGAGCGGCGCAACGCCATCTCCCATCGGAAGGTGCGTGGCAATGTCCCGCTGCTCAGAACGACTGCAGCGATCGTGAGTGACGCGGCGGCAAGACCCTTGCCAAGCCGCGGCGAAGGCTGCGAGGTTCCAGCACACACCCCCAGCATGCAGATCACCCAGCCCACACTCCCCGGGTTCACACAGGTGAGCTCAATCTGAGCATGGGCCGCCAGAGCCACCGCAGCGGCTCCGAACGCGATGGTCATTCGTGAGCCAGTGTACGCCACACTGAAAACCGTTGCCGCGACCACGATCCCCAAGGTCAATCCTGCCAGCCGGATCAACGTCGAATCCACGCTTGCCACCGGCTGCTCAAAGTACGCAGCGCCAATTACACCAATTGCCAATGGGATCGCCATCAACCGGGTCGATTCGCGGAGCGACAGCGGGAATGGTTCGTCGCCGGCAGTCTTGCCGGCACACATTGCGATCGCCGAGCGGTGGAGGAGCCCGAACCACACAACGCCCGCACCAAGGCCTGCGATGCCAAGGGTGCTCGCATAATCGAACAGCACACTGTGAGGGCTGGTGACATCCTCCGGGCTCAGGGCCGGTTTGAAAAGCATGTACGCGTCGCGGAACCCGGCCGGGCCGGTGCCGCTCAGCCAGTGTTCCCGGAAGATGGCAACAGCCCCTTCCAGGTAGTACCAGCGGAACAGGACGCTCAGCTCACCCAGGCGCGTGCCGATGATCCCACGGAGTGCCACCAGCGCCAGAACTCCGCAGACCGCGCCCGCGGCGAAAATGGCCCCACCATGTCGCACGAAGCGTGCAGAATCCGGCCAGCGCCTGACCCACAGTGAAGTGATCGCAAAGCACCCAAGTCCAAGGCCCGCCGCGGCGTAGCCACCCTTGGCCCCAGAAAGTGCCAGGATCGCGGCTCCGAGCAGACTGCAGAGTGCCAGCATGGCCTTCGACCATCGGGGCGCACTGCTTCGTGAGGCTGCAATCAGGAGCCCAGTGGAGGCCACGAAAAGGCCGACGCCAAGTCCGGCGTAGACATTGGCAAGCCCGAACCAGCCGATGCCCTCAGCCTGGCGCAGGCGGCGTTCGTAGGCGAGTGCCATCGATGAACCTTCGGCCCAGCCCTGTGCCGCGATGAAGCGGGATTTGTCGGCGAGGAACGAGGCCAGCGTCTGGGCATGCTCGACGAATCGCTGATGCGCCCCCTTGATTGCCAGCAGCGGGAGCGGCGCAAGCAGGATGCCCATGGCAAGTGCTCGCACGAACCGATCGCGGCACAGACAGGACAGCGCCATGCCCATTCCCAGGGAGGCCAGCCAGTTGAACCCCAGCAGTGCGTTATCCAGGTCGCCGTCGCGATCGACCGCGGCGTGGTAGACGATGACCGCCGCGGCAAGGGAGCAGCAGACTCCCTGAAGCACGCTGATTCCCCCGCACCGCCAGATGGACACCGCCGCGAGTGTCATCGCGACTGCATCAAGAAGCAGTGACGCTGCGGGCGTGATCCCGACGATCGGATTGGGCAACTCGAATGGATCGCCGGACCACCCCGGGAACGGCTCGTGCGTGCAGCCCAGCCGCAGCACCACGATGGCGAGCATGCCCAGCAGACACGCCACATCGATGGCCCGAGATCGGGAAAGCCCGCCAGTTTCGGCATTCATCGGCGTGCCCCCGTCTGTTCATCGGTGCTCGTGGCGGTGGCGAACTCGACACGTGCGACCACAATGAGCAGCAACGCCACTTGTACCGCGATGAGCATCGCCTCGGTGGGCTCGGCTCGATGCAGGAGCAGGCCAGAGACCCCCGTGACCGCGGTGAGTCCGCAGATCGTGCTCACCGCAGCCGCCTTGGTCATGCCGCGGCGGACGAGGCGATGCGAGAGATGGTTCAAGTCGCCCACAAAGGGCGATTTGCCCGCACGCAATCTGATCAGCGTCACGGAAGTGAAGTCATAGAGCGGAATCGCCAGAATCACCAGTGGTGTGAAGACGGTGAACCAGTGGTCGGAATGGCCTGCCGGTCCGCCATCCGAGACGTACGTCGTCCGTGCCGTCAGAAATGCGAGCAGATAGCCCAGGACCAGTGAGCCGCCGTCACCCATGAAGATGCTCGCGGGTGGCCGGTTGAAGACCAGGAAGCCAAGGACCGCTCCCAGCAGCAGAGCCAGGCACGCCGCGACGAACCACTGTCCGCTGAGAACGCACCCGAACAGGAAGAAGACGCACGCCGTCGCAGTGCACCCGGCCGAGAGCCCGTCCATGTTGTCCATGAAATTCATGGCGTTGGTGACGACCAGGAACCAGATCACCGTCACCAGCGTCGACCAGACAGGAACCGCCCCGGGAGCATCCAGGAGAGTCAGGAGGCGTGTCTGCCCGACCGTGGCGATCAGCACCGCCGGGAGTGCCATGATCGCCAGCTTGAGGAATGGCCCCAGCGGCTTGCGGTCATCGATCAGGCCCAGAGTGTGCAGGATCGCAAGGCTCACCAGCAATGTTGCCGCAACGGGAGTTTTGTCGCGTACGCCGGGAAGGTGTTCGGCCGCGAGGGGCACCCAGCGGCTGATGAGATCCGGCATCCACCACGCCGCGGCGAGGATTCCGGCCACCGGCAGTGCAAACGACCAGAAAATGGCAATGCCGCCAGTGTTGGGAATCCGCCGCGACGGTGCCTTGATCTGCCCGGGGACGGGCGCTGTATCGAAGGTCTGGGCACGCCGACTCAACTCGCGCACGATCCACGTCAGCGGCATGGAAAGCAGCAGTGCGGCGGCGACCAGACTCAGGCACAGGAGTGTCACGGTTGAGCCCAGAGGATAGAGCCGCTAGGGCGAGCCCGCCGCCTTGCCGCGACGATCGAGGACTTTCGCCGCGGCGTTCACCAGGAGTGTGAATGCTGCAAATGTCCCTACAACGATCACGGCCATCACCAGCAGTCGTCCGG
>JBILUL010000290.1:0-3400 GCA_044371005.1 Phycisphaerales bacterium
CGACAAGTGATTCGACGCTGCTGGCGCCCCTCTCGCGCGTGTGGGATGATCTGACGCTCACGAAGATGTATGTGACCGGTGGCATCGGCAGTTCGGGGTCCAATGAGGGCTTCACCACCAGCTACGATCTCCCCAACGACACGGCCTACGCCGAGACGTGCGCGGGGATCGGGCTTGTGCTCTGGGCGCATCGGCTGGCGATGCTGCACGGCACCGACACGACGGTCTACATGGATGTGGCGGAGCGCACGCTCTACAACGCGGTGATGAGCGGGGTCTCGCTGGATGGTTCGCGGTTCTTCTACGACAACCCGCTCTCAAGCCGCGGTAAGCACCATCGGCAGGCCTGGTTCGGCTGTGCCTGCTGTCCGCCCAATGTGCTGCGACTCTTCTCGCAGCTTGGCGGCATGGTCTACGCCACGCGGGGAAATGACATCATCGTGAATCTCTATGCCGCGGGGACGGCGCAGATCGCCACCGATCAGGGCACGATCACAGTGAAGCAGAAGACGTCCTATCCATGGGACGGGCGCATCACACTGAGCCTGGACATGGGAGCGCCCACGACATTCACCCTCTACGCCCGCATTCCTGCATGGTCGAAGACGTCCTATGTGAGCATCAACGGTGCGGAGGTGAAGCGGCAACGTGCAGACATCGGTGGCACCTACGCGGCACTCGAGCGGGAGTGGCAGGCCGGCGACAGCGTGGAGCTTGTCTTCGACATGACGCCGCGGCGGATGCACGCCAACCCGGCGGTCAAGGCCGACCGCCACCAGGTGGCCCTGCAGCGCGGCCCCATCGTCTACTGCTTCGAGGGGCTGGACCAGAACGTCCCGCTCTCCAGCGTTGCCATTCCCAGCACGCTCAAGATCGTGACGCGCCGCGAAGAGGATCTGCTCGGCGGTGTGACCTTGCTCGATGTACCGGCCTTCACGCGGGCTCCCGGTGCCACCTGGCAGGGATCGCTCTATGAGCAGTCGACCCCGCAGGAGGTGCGGCTCATTGCCATTCCGTACTTTGCGTGGGACAATCGCGAGGCGTGCGAGATGCGGGTGTGGATGCCTGAGTCGCTGGCTTCGCTGCCGCCGGGCCCTGATCCGACGATCCATGCTACGGCATCGCACTGCTGGGGGAAGGATTCGGTCGAGGCGATGGCGGATGGGCAGGAGCCATCGAGTTCGGCGGATCAGACGTTGCCTCGCCTCTCATTCTGGGATCACCAGGGCACCACGGAATGGGTGCAGTATGACTTTGATCAACCCCGAACGGTGGGCGGGGTCCAGGTCTACTGGTTCGATGATTCGCCGATCGGTGGTGACTGCCGCGTGCCCAAGGGGTGGCGGGTGCAGTACCGCGCTGGAGAGGGCGAACCATGGAAGTTGCTCGCGACGCGCGGGCAGGGGAAGCTGGATCAGTTCGATGAAGCGCTCTTTGCGCCCGTCATCGCCAAATCCGTGCGGCTGGAGATCGATCTGGCCTCTGATGCGCAGCGCAAGTACTCGGGCGGCATCCACGAGTGGAAGGTGCTCAAGTGAACCCACGCTGGTTGAACTTCAGGCCTGCATCTGAGTGACTGTTCGCAGTTTCTCTTCACGCCCGCGTCCCACACACCATGCTCCCAGCCCGAAAGGGCTGAACGCTAGTAGCCTGCGGTGAAGCACGGCTTTGCGTGCGCCACCGCAGGTTGGCGAACTGGGTAGTTCCCGCACGCCATCGGCGTGCCAGTACGGGGCACTGCACCTCGCGTGAACGGAATGCCGCGACCCGCGGCAACAGCATGCGTTGAACCGTGCACGGACGTTGGGGCCCGGCTTTCCTTGGCTTCCGTCACCGCGGAGCCAGTTGCGTCAGCGCCGTCGCGAGATCATCAGCAAAGCGGATCATCGGCACACCGGGGATCTGACACTCGGGATGATCGATGATGCGTGTGTTCGCCTCAGTCATGCCCGGGGGCAGACGTGTGGCGAGCAGTTCCCTAGTCAACGGGTGCACATGGTTCTGCTGAACCGGGCCATCGATGGGTAGCAGCAAAATGAAGACATCGGGCTTGATGCGTGCGATGTCCTCATGGTCCATCGAGATGTACCCCTTGCCTTCCGTGATCGCCGGAGTGCCACCGATTGCGATGAGTACTTCCTGATGGCAGGAGCCGGGGCCGAAGACGGCGATGGGCGAGAGGGAGGCGATGAGCGCCACGCGACCGGGGTGAAGGCCGGGGCGACGGGCCCACGCGGCATCCATGCGTGCGGCCAATGCCGCGGCGACCGGTGATGGAGACTTACCAGGATTGAACATCGCATCGATGTCGAGCATCGATCGCCGCGCATCGCCGAGCGTGACGAGCGAGAGATCCTTGATGGTCCAGGAACGTTCTGAGCCCAGCGCAAGGAGTTTGGGCGGCAGTTCGCGGCTCCCCCACTCCGTCAGAATGTGCGTGGGGTTCACCAGAAGCAGCCGTTCGTAGTCGATGCCCATCTGATCGCCGCAACTGGGAATGGATGCGGGAAGGTAGCTGTCAAAGCCATGGCGACCGACGACCGTGGGCGCAAGACCCATGTCGCGAAGCAGCAGCCCCAGCGCGGGACTCAGCACCACGGTGCGAGGTGGAGTCGTGACGCCCGCGGGCGGAGCCGGCGGGGTCGGGGCGGTGCGTTCGCAACCGCTGATGCCCACCAGCAGCATGGCCCCCAGCAGCCAGGAAAGCAGATGAACGACTCTCATCCACCCTTCCCTGCTGAGGGAGTTTCGAGCAGCACGAGGATGCGGATGAGTTCAGCAACGCTCCACGCCTGCGCGGGGCAGCCTTCGGGGCGCCGGGGCATTTCTGCGTCGTAAACCTCGCAGATCTGGCCGATGGGCCCGGTCGGATCGTGCGGACGGCAGAGTTCGTTCAGCAGCGGATCGATGGCCTCTCTCGCCTTGCTTCTCGCACTCGCAGAGAACTCACCGACGCGGAGCACCGCCTCGGCGTAGGGGCCGATCAGCCAGGGCCAGACGGTGCCGTTGTGATACGCGCCATCGCGTGCAAAGAGCGAACCCTCAAACCGCGGGCGGTAGTCGCCATCGTGCGGCGAGAGCGTTCGGAGGCCTTGCGGTGTCAGAAGGTGCCGCGTGACACACTCGAGCACCGATGGCTGCATCGACCGCTCAAGGGGCGAGTGCGGGAGGCTGAGTGCAACGATCGGATTGGGGCGGATCTGGCGCGAGGGTTCCCAGCCAACGCGAGAACCATCGGCGGCGTATCGGGGTGACAGGCAGTCAAAGAGATGCGCCCCCTGTTCGTTCCAGAAGGCCTTCTCAAACGATCGATCCATCCACGAAGCAATCTCGCTGATCTCCCGCGTGCGACGAGCCTGATTCGCCGGGAGCAACTCACCCACGCGCCGAAGTCCGTTGT
>JBILUL010000291.1:0-3397 GCA_044371005.1 Phycisphaerales bacterium
TGTACGGCGGATCGGTGTTGACGAGGTTGATCTTGCAACCCGCCAGCAACCGGTCGAGGTCCTGCGGGCTGCCGGAGTCCCCGCACATCAGGCGGTGGTTGCCGAGCGTCCAGATGTCACCGGGCCGCGTCGTCGCCTCGTCGGGCGGCGCTGGAACGTCGTCGGGATCCGTCAGGCCGGGGTTGCCGACCGCTGCAATCTCCGCGAGTTCCTCCGGCGACCAACCAAGGAGTGACAGGTCCACGCCGAGGTCCTTCAGTTCCGCCAGCTCGATGGGCAGCAGCTCGCCGTCCCACTCGGCGATCTCGCCCGAGCGGTTGTCGGCGAGCCGGTACGCCTTGGCCTGCTCGGGCGTGAGGTCCCTGGCCACGTGTACGGGGACGCTGGCGAGCCCCAGCTTCTGTGCCGCCTTCAGCCTCGTGTGCCCGACGACGACGACGCCTTCGCCGTCCACGACGATGGGCTGCCTGAAGCCGAACTCGGCCAGGGATTTCGCGACCGCGTCCACCGCCTGGTCGTTCTTCCGCGGGTTGCGTTCGTACGGCTTGACCGACCCGATCGGTCGCGTCTCGATCATCATGTTCGATCCCCCTGCAAGGCCCGTTGGTCAGCGTCGGCTCCGGTAGCGTCAGCATGGAATCATAGGCACATGCGATGCGAAAACGATGATACATCGGCAATGGCGATGGACGCGCTGAGTGGCTACGCCCACGGCTTGAAGCCGTACACACCGGCGAACGCCGAAGCTCAGCAGCCCGCATCCCACCGCTCAAAGAACCCGATCACATCGTCCCCGTCAACCGACCCATCTCCCGTGAAGTCCGCCTCGCTGTTGTTCTCATCCCACTGCTGGAAGAACAGGATCACGTCGTCGCCGTCAACGCCACCGTCCCCATTCCAGTCCGCCGCGCAGGAGACTTCGACGACCGCTGGGATCGTCGTCGTCACGCCGCAGGGGTTTGTGATCGCGAGCGTGTACGAGCCCGACTGGCTCGGGTCGTTGGCATGGATCGTAAGCGTCGGCGTCGTCACGCCCGCGTACGCTCCGGCGTTAAAGAGATTGATGCCGTCCTTCTTCCAGCGGTAGGTCGTGGCACCACCAACAGAAACTCCAGCCGGCAGGACCACCCTCGTGCCTGCGCGCACGGCTGCGCCGGATGGTTCGACGAGCACACGGCCGCGACATGATGCCTGAACTGAATCGCTCACCTCTGTGTCGCACGAGTTGGACACGACGCATTGATAAGTCCCTTGATCCGCTGCCCCAAAGCCAGCGATCACCAGCATGCTGGAACGTGAGCCACTAACTCGTTCGCTGTCCACAAGCAACGAGCCGTTGCGAGTCCATTGCTGTACCACATCTTGTCCTACAGCGTCGCACAAGAACGTGAGCGAAGTGGAAGGGGCAACCCAAGTGTCAGACGGTTGTAGAAGTATGATCGGGCGAGAGCAAGCCGGCGGAAGTCCTCTAATCACAATTGCGTCATTAGATCGGGTGGCGATCGATGTGCCATTTTCAGTTATATCAAACGCTCCAGCCAGCGATCTTCCCTGGAGGTCGAGCCCCAGTCCCTCGACAAATGAGTCCAGGCTCACCATACCCCCCACCGAACTCCACGCGAAGCCGCGAGTGCCACCGCCTGCCGAAATGCAGTAGCCGATCGCCAGGACGCCGTCGGCGGTGATTGCCGTCACACGAGGCTCGGTCATTCCGGGCAAACATCCCACATCTTCAAACCCCGTCTCCTGCCGCCACCTGAATGCTCTTTGTGGTCGGTCTGCCCCGGGGTACACAGCCCACCCCGCCACTGTGTCGCCATCGTCGCTGACTGCGGAACCCGCCGCTTCAGTTGCTCCGACCGGCAATCCCATGTCCACCACGCCACCTGAGGGGGTCCAGCGAAAGGCTCGCTCACCGGAAAGGGTGGACATGCTGCCGACCACAACGGTGCCATCTCGGTTAACCGCGCGAGCTGTGGATTGCGGAGTGGTTTGCGACGCCGGAATAAGGGGGAGCATGCCGGCGGCATCTGTCCATCGGAACGCACTTTGAAAGCCGCCGGGACCTTGAGACGACCCGACGACCGTGGTGCCGTCTCCACTAACTGCAAGGGCATAGGAATGCGTAAAACTCGGCAGAACCCCCAAACTCTGCACTCCCAAAGAGGGCGTCCATCGGAAAGCAAGCGCTCCGGCATTTCCTGACGCGTAGCCCACGACAATGTCTCCGTCTTCGCTTACCCCTGTCGCGCGGGAGTTGGGCATGTCTGGCAGGCCGCCGAGGTTCTCGATGCCGCCGGAGGAAGTCCATCGGAACGCTCGAAGCTGTCCGAAGCTCCAGCCGTAGGTACTCCATCCTACTGCAACATTGCCTGACCCGGACACTCCGGTGGCCGCCGCGTTCAGCCCTGTGGGTAAGACCATCTCCTGAAACGAGGGCTGCCCTAGGACCTTGTGGGGTGCCCACAGCCACATAAACGCCACACACGCCGACGCTAACGCCGTCCGGTGCAGGGCCGGTGAGTGACGCGGATCGCTTTGAGACTTGCCGAGGTGCATCCCGGCAGTGTGGCATGGGGCCTGCCACCAGGTCAAGCCCGAAGAACTGACTTGGAGCGGGTTCCTGCCCTGGCGACCCGTGAACAGGAGTGGGGCAGAGGCGTTCGAAGTGATGCTTCTGATCACCCAGCGTGCTGGGGCTGACACTCTGAGGCGTTACCACTCGCGCGGTATCTAGCCCGCCCCGCCGGCTCTGCGTCCCGCAGGACGCTGTCGCGACACCACCTGCACCGGCGCGTCACACGCGCCCGCCTACCCGCCCTCCAGACTTAGCCGCAGCCGGATGCGCCCCACCCGCAGCCCTCGCCGCCCTTGCGCCCGATCTGGCACCTAACGTCGCGCGGCAGCACCAACCCCGGCTGGTCCGCCTCGATGTGCACGCGCGCCACCAACTCCCTCAACATCCGGCGCTTCTGGAACCCGTCCAAACACTGAACCCATGCCGCGTTCCCCTGCCACCGACTGCCGTGTGTACCAGTCTGGGGCGTAGGGGTAGCCACAGACTCGGATCGGCGTGTCCCGAGTATCATGGGCGGGTGCGGTGCTTCCTCTCCATCGTTCCGCCACCGGACCGGGCCGGGTCAAACAGCGGGACGACGATTCCAGCGATGCGCATCCACTTGATGAACCTGCAAGTGTCGAGGTGGAACCCAGTTGGCAAAGTCGAAGTCCAAGGCTCCGTGCGTTGCTGCTGACGACCCAGTGTGGCCCTCACACCTCATTGGCAAAGTGATGATAACCATGGAGGCGATGCGGGTTGCGTGGAAGGACGCTGACGAACGAACCCATAGGTGGGCGTTTCTGGGCATGGAGACGGGCGGGTTCGAGAATTGTGCAC
>JBILUL010000292.1:0-3373 GCA_044371005.1 Phycisphaerales bacterium
TCCCCCTGAAATCCCCCCACGAATCTTCCCAAATACCCCTTGACACGCTACGACAGTTGTAGTAGACTCTTCTCTACGACATCTGTAGTAGAACTTTCATGGAACGCAGGCAGGCCGTCCGATGAGCAAACGCGATTACGAACTTGGTGAGGCGGAACTTGAGGTTCTGCGCATCCTCTGGGAGGTCGGTCCGCTGACCGTCCGGGAGGTGCTCGAACGCCTCCACGACCGCAACCGCAAGATCGCCTACACCACCGTCCTCACCTTCCTCACGCGCCTCGAACAGAAGGGGTACGTGAGCAGCGACAAGGACGAACAGGCCTACCGCTACAAGGCCAAAGTCAGCAGACAGAGTGTCGCCAAGTCCCGCGTCCGGTCACTGCTCGAACAGCTGTACGACGGTGCCGCGGGCCCCATGGTGCTCCAGCTCATCGAAAACGAAAAGTTCACCGACGACGAAATCTCACAGCTTCGCAAGTTGATCGACGGGTTGGATGGTTGAAGCAGCAGTCTGAACGCAGGCAACGCGGCGGGTTGGCACGCAGGATCAGGAAGTGAACGCCCGCTGGCACGGGGCGACCAGTCACAAGTTCGGTTCGGGTTCAGCGGTTCCGCACCAGGTGCGGAGCGTTGTCCCATGCCAGGACCAGAACTGGTGACGTACTCGGATGGCTCAGGGCTCACGCAACTCTCTCACGCAGCAGGAACAGTGCATGGATCTCACCACTTACTCCACACAACTGCTCTGGATCGGCTCACTCACCGCGGCACCGCTGGCCATCCTGGTCTGCATCGCCTCCCGATGGCCCGGCTGTCGCCCCGCCACACGCCACGCCATGTGGCTCGCCGTTGTCGCCTCCTTCATCACGCCCCTCTTCACATCTCTCATCGGTCGCCCCTCCTGGTTCCAGTCCGCACGCATCCTCGAAGCGTGCCGCGGGCTGTTCGAACACCCTCACGCGTCTCCCTCACCCGCGGCAGCCTCACCGGCCACTTTCGCCGCTCGGACCATCGCCGCTGACGAGCCGCTCACCCCCAGCCCCGCCGCGGCACCATCTACAGCCTCAGCCACGCCCCTCTTCGCTCCCGCCCTCACTCAAGTCCCGGATCTCGCCGCGTTCATCGCGTCCAACAGTCCCAGGTTCAGCACCAGTCCGGCGACCTCGTCCGCCCAGACGCTCGAACCCCCCGCGTCACCCTCACCCGCTGCCTCGCAGCTCGAAGCACTTCTCTTGAGCTTCACTCCGCCCGCCGACCCGTGCACTGGACAGCGCGTGGACCAGCGATCCGAGCAGGCCGTCGATAACGCCGCGGCACTTGATGCGGTGACCAGCACGCCCTCCCCAGCAGCACCCATCACCACGCCGGTGACTGCGGGAGATTGCACCGTCACCCAGCCCGATCAATCCAAGACGCTGATCGCTGCGGCACCCAGCCCTGCGGGGCCGATGGCCGATGCAGCTGTCGCCGGTGCCGCCTCCTCCAGCACGCCGCGGCATCCGCAGCTGCAGGCACGTCCGGTCGCCACCTCGCAGGCACCGACCGTTCGCCAGACCATGCAGGCCTGGCTCACCTCGGGGCTGGCCATCCGCGACCAGCTCTCCTCCGTGCCACCACTCCCCGCAGTGCTCTGGTTCGTCGGCGCTGGCCTCATGCTGCTGGTCTTTGCCATCAGAATGCTCGCGATGCGGCGCATCCTCGCCCGCGCTCGCCCCGCTCGCGACAGCATGATCGCGCTGGTGGATTCGTGCGCTCGGCACGCCGGCCTTGCCAGTGCACCCCTCACGCTCGAAACCAACGATCGTCTCTCGCCGATGATTGTCTGCGGCCTGCGGCCCACGCTCGTGCTCCCCATCGCGTTGTGGAAGGAACTCGATGAGGATTCACGCCGTGCTGTCGTGCTGCACGAACTGGCGCACCTGCGCCGGCGCGATCATCGCACTGCGTGGTTCGTCGCGTTCGTCGGTCTTGTCTACTGGTGGCACCCGATCGTCTGGTGGGCTCGCCGCCGCATCAACGAAGAGGCCGACACCTGCTGCGATGCATGGGTCACCAGTCTTCTGCCAGATGGCCGCCGCGCGTATGCGCGGGCCCTTCTGGCGACCAAGTCCTTCCTCAGTCTTCCAAATCAGAATCTGGCCGTGCGGTGTGCGCCGCCCGGCCTCGGGGTGATGTCCGGTGGAGCCAAGCGTCTTGCAAGGAGAATTACGATGGTGATGACACAGAGAACTGCACCCAGGCCCTCAGTCCTGGGCGCGGCAGCAGCCATGATGATCGCCGCGGTGGGTACGTTCGTCATGCCCGGGATCGCCTGCCCCCCGTCCGACCAGCCCGAAGGTGGCGCTCAGGCTGCCGCTGCTCCTCGCGCCAAGACGCGGACGATCAAGCCGGCCACCGCCGCGGGCCCGGCCCAGAGCGAGTTCTTCGGCGAAGCCACCGCGCTCGACGCGATGCGGCGCAACAAGCAGGTTGGCAGCACTCAGCCCGGCGCTCGCTCTGATGCCTTTGGCGGCGAGGCCCAATCCCTCGAGAAGGCCATCCTCGAACTCGAGAAGCGCCTTGAGAAGATGGAAGCCGACCTGGGCGGGCAGCAGACTTCCCGTCCACGCGCCACCCGCAACACCTTCCCAGGCCTGGCACCGATCGCGCCCATGGCGCCGGCTTCACCCTTTGGCACCGCGAGAACCCTCGCAGTGATCCCGCCCGTTCCGTCAGTGCCGGCAGTCCCCGCCGTCCGCGGCACGCAGGTCATGCCCGCATACCCCGCATCTGGTTTCGGCGCTTCCGCAGGCCCGTTTGCCACCGCCCCGGCCAACATCGCCGTGGTCGCTTCCGGCGAAGTCGTCGCACGCACCTACACACTGCCCAAGGGCAAGCTCAAGGCACTGACCGAACTCATGCGCCGCGATGACGTTCCGATCTTCATCGAACCAGGCGATACATCCATGGTCGTCAACGCGACTGAATCGCAGCACCGCACCTTCGCCGCGTTCGTTGAGATGATTCACCCCGAATCCTCCCCCGCGGCGGCCTTCCCCGGCGAAAGCAGCACCACCGCACCCGCCGCGGCGGAAGATCTCGCTCGCCGCGAATACAACGCGGCCATCGGCCGCTACCGCGTGAACGCTTCGAATCACAACGATCAGGTCGCTCGCCTGCAGGCCCAGCTCAAGGAACTGCACGCACGGCAGAGAAGCGTCGAACGCCAGGCCGAGAGCTTCCGTCGCCGTTCCGAACGCGCTCAGGAGCAGGCCGAGAAGATCCAGGAACAGGCCGACCAGTTCGAGTCACGCATCGACGAAGCCACCGACGATGCCGCACGCGGCAAACTGCAGGCCGAGTTCGCTGCGGTGCAGGCTCGCATGCAGGCCGC
>JBILUL010000293.1:0-3365 GCA_044371005.1 Phycisphaerales bacterium
CGCCAGATCATCAATCATGCTCTGGGTGGTACCCACCACCACATCCGCAGCAGTACACAGCTCTTTTTCGATCGCCGCGGCATCGCCGGCCTGCTTGGAGGCCGGGCCGTGTTCATACGCCGTCATCCGCGACCACAGATACCCGCCCCGCGCCACCAGCCCCACCTTCACGCCGAAACTGCGAAGATGCTGCGTGACTCTCGCGGCGATGTGACCACCGGCCATCTGATTCGTCTTGACCACCACGCGTTCCGCATCCGGCAACGCCGCCCGGATCAGCGACGGCGCATTCGCCGAGTAGTGCGCCGTGTCCATTCGCGTGGCATTGCAGATCGCCGCGAACTTCTCGCGGTTCTCGGGTGAGACGGCATCCATCAGGATCTTCTGATCGCCCGGCCCGCCATAGGTGAAAAGCACGATCTTGCCGTAGCGATCCGCCATTGCTTCGTACAACGCCAGCTCGCGGCTGATCCCGCCTGTATCCAGCCAGGTGCGCAGCGACACCCCGTAGGTGAACACGACTACAAGTGCATCAGCGATCTGGTGTTGCATGGGTGGTCCTTCCCCCTTGCTATCGGAAGATTCCACCGCCTATCCACGCGAACACCCGGGCACACACACCCTGGAAGTCCCGTTGCAAGGGGAAAAACCACCTGTTCGAGCCACCTGAAAAGATGGCCGATTCACCCTTGGCCAGGGGACAGACGCGAGAGCACGCACCAGATCGTCCCGGCCGCAAGCTGGTTCGTCGGAGTCAGTCCGGGCAGCATCGCCCGCACTTCCGCAGGCCAGCCGATCTCCTCCGCATCGATCTGCTCGACGACAAAGCCGTTGCGAGCCGCGCACCCTTCGAAGTACGCGATCGCATCATCGCCGCCAAAGAACCACTTGTGCCGATCCACCGGCCGCACAGGCCCCAGCCCGTAGTACTTGAACGTGCTCACGCCCTGCCGCGCGAGTTCCATGAGGAAGTTGCGGTAGGGATTCGGCAGTGATGCAATCACCCATCGATCAGCAACGCGGCAGAGTTCATCAAAGACCGCGTGGGTCGCATCGAGATGCTCCAGCACATCAGCCGCGATGACGGTTTCAAAGCTGCGACTGACGAAGGGGAGCTTGCCGTGTTCGAGGTCCACCACCACGTCCGCCGCGGCATTCATGTCGACGCCCACGTACTTCACGCCTGGGCCGATGGCTCCGGCGAGCTGCTTCTGGTCGCAGCCCACATCCAGCACGCTGGTGGCAAAGAGGGGGGCGTACTTGGAGGCGATGTAGGAGGCTTTGCCGGCCCGGTCGGTGTAGCGAAAGTCGGTGTGGAATCGCCGCGGCGTGGTCATGCAGTATCAGAGGCGCAGAAACTCGGCAAGGTGGCTGGTATTCTCCCTCAATTCTTCCTGCTGCTGGCGGCTCGGCCCCGATTCTGAGAGCAAATCACTCCGGCAGGTTCACGCCGGTGTTGCGACGCGTCTCTGGAGGCAAGTGGTCCCATAAGGCAAGCGTTTGCAAGGGGTTGCGTGTGTTGATTGGGTCTGGGGCCGTGGCGGGGCCCGGCTGGCCGCGCCGCGGCTGGTGAGACGGGCGGCGGGCGTCTTTTGCGGTGGGCGGATCCTACCGTTGAGACCAATGGCTTGGATCACCAAACCCTCCGCATCGACCAAGGTTGAGACCCGCGAGCAGCCGTACCTCACGGCCAAACTCAAGGATGAACTGACGCGCACGTACCTGCCTCGCTACGAGACAACGCACGCGGCCCTTCTCCCCTCGCTGCACGCAGTGCAGCATGAGTACGGTTGGGTGCCGCAGCAGGCCATGATGGAGATCGCCGAGTTCCTGAAGCTGCCTCCCTCCGAGGTGATCGATACCGCCAGCTTCTATGAGGAATACTGGCTCAAGCCCAAGGGCAAGCATCTGATCTCGATCTGCCGCAGCATCGCCTGCGAGTTCTGTGGTCATGAGAAGATCACCCAGGCCGTCAAGGATCGCCTGAACATCGATGTCGGCGAGACAACCGACGATGGCATGTTCACGCTGATCGAGCTTGAATGTCTTGGTTCCTGCGGCACCGCTCCCGTTGCGCTGATGGATGAGCAGTTGCAGGAATGCCTGACGCCCGAGGCCATTGTGAAGGCCATCGACGACATCTACTCGGGCAAGCACAGTCACGCCCACCACTGAGCGAAGGCTCGGAACGCTCGATGTTGAAATCCGCCGGCGCGGGGAGACTTGTGACCGGATTCCTGAGGCCGGGCATCAACTGCACGGCGGGCCTGCGGTTCGGATGCACGCGGCATTGCGGACGTATTGATCGGGGAAAGATCTCATGGATGGACAGATGCTCGCCACGCCGCGTGATTATGAAGGACTCCTGCGCCGCCACGGGCTTGATGCAACCGAGGTGCTCGGACTCCAGGCGCAGTCGACTCACACGGTGATGCGGCGATGCATTGACCTGCTCTGGGGTGGCGTGGGCTCGACCGGCATTTCGTGGATCGGGTTTTATGAGAAGGTGGCGGGCAAGGATGAGATGGTGCTGGTCTGCCGCGAGCCAAAGCCGGCGTGCAGCCCGATCGGCCTGCACGGCATGTGCGGGCGGAGTTGGCAGGAGCGTCGCCCGATTCTCATCAACGATGTTCGCACGCTGGGCGCCAACTACATCGCGTGCGACCCCAAGGATCAATCGGAGATGGTCATTCCGCTCATCGGCGATGATGGAACGTGCGAAGGCGTGCTCGATGTTGACAGCTGGGATATCGGCTCGTTCACGCAGACCGATGTGGTGGGCATGACTCGCATTCTGATGGCACTGGGGCTCACCTGCGAGGATGCAGATGGGCTCTCGACTCTGCACTTGTGAGCGTGACACGTCCCATCGTGGTGGAGATGTCCGACGCGGCGCGGATCATTGCTGATCTGGCCGGGCGGCTGCCCACTCGTCCGGGTGTGATCGGCATCACGGGCCCGGTGGGTGCGGGCAAGAGCTTTCTGGCCAGGCAGCTTTCTCAGTGCGTCATCAGTTCCGATGACTACCTGCCCGATTACGAGGCCATTCCTGAAGCGCATCGCGACCTGCCTGAACTGGCCGATTACGCGCGATTGGGAGAAGACCTCGCGATGCTCAAGCGCGGGCAGGCGCGAGAGATTCCCGTCTGGAGTTTTCAGTCGCACCGGCGCGAGTCGCAGCGGCTCGTGCTTCCGCATGACCTGATCATCTGCGAAGGCATCCACGCGCTCTATCAGACCGTGGTACACAGTGTCGACATCAAAGTGTTTGTCGAGGCACCTGCATCGGTGCGCTGGTCGCGCTGGGAGCACCTGGAAATCACCGGAGAACGCGGCTGGGGCGTGGAAGTGGCCCGCAACTTCTT
>JBILUL010000149.1:0-12193 GCA_044371005.1 Phycisphaerales bacterium
ACCCGCAGCTGATCAGTCCCACCCTCTGCTCCCCCGCTTGCTATGTCGACGCTGCTTGCCCTGCCTCGTTCCTCATCCTGTCCATCCTGTATATCCATGTTTCCCTTCCTTCTCGAAGAGGAGAACATGGATGGACAGGATGGACAGGATGATGCAAGAGGAAGACGCTGTGCCACCAGTGCCCGCAGCTGATCAGTCACACCCTCTGCTCGCCCGCATGCTCTGTCGTCGCTGCTTGCCCTGCCTCGTTCCTCATCCTGTCCATACTGCATATCCATGTTCCCCTTCCTTCACGCTGAGAAGGGCATGGTTGCACTGGATGAAAACGCAGAACATCGCCAGTCCGGCCACAGATCCGGGAAGGCGATGGGCGGATGAAAGATCTGAGAGGGCGTTGGCCCCGAGAATCCAGGCCGCACACGGACCGTTCTGGGTGCGCAGTCACGACCCACGCGTCGGATTCGAATCACGAGACGACATTCGATGTTTCGTCCAGGGACCAGGGGGGCCTGGTGCTGTGCATTCAGTGCATGCTCACGCCGCCATCAGTCCGCCGCCCCCGCCCCACTGCTCCTTGGGTTTGTGGCGATGGTGGGTGCGAACGACGCGGGCGAGCTGGCGACCGAAGGTGTCGCCGATCATGGCGATCGTCGCGCGAAGGTCTTCGGCAAAGGGCGTCTTGGGATCGCGGAAGAAGGCGACGACAGCGATGCACTCATTGTCCTGCCAGCAGGCCTGAACGGTGATGGCCTGATCGCCCACCCAGTGGTCGGGATCGATCGACTGGATTCCCAGCTGGCAGGCGTGCGAGGCAATGACGACCTGGCGGCACTGTTCGCAGCCGGGCGCGAGCGTATCGGCGAGCTGTCCGATGAGCGTTTCGGCTGTGTCGCGGGGAAGATCGAAGTTCACATAGGCACCCAGCGTGAAGTCGCCACAGGAGTTGGGCAGGAAGATCGCGCCGTTGGTGGAGCCGATCTTTCGCAGCGAGTACTCGAGCGTGGTTCGCAGCAGGCCTTCGATGTCGAGGTCCTGGCGGATGATCGTCTCGAACTCCGCGGCGAGCGTGTTGAGTTTCATGCCCTTCGCCACCGACTGGTAGGTCGTCATGACACCATCGCACAGACCGCCGATCTGCCGCAGCAGTTCGCGGCGGGATGCTTCGAGCTTTCCGCAGCGCCGACGCAGGCGTGAGAGACGACGTGACTGATCGCGCTGTTCGCGGACGCGCTTGCGCAGCCGGGCTGCGATGATCGAGAGTTCGACGCAGTCGCCCGCGGCCATCACATCGATCATGCGTTCGGCGAAGGCGACCTTGAGCAGCGAGGTGTTGACGCCCGGGACCACGAGCACGCCCAGCACTTCGTGCGAGACGGCGCGGATGGCCCGCCAGGCGCGGACCCAGCGATCATCGTCGCCGGTGTGTTCGATGAAGACCACTTCAGGCTGCATGCCCGAGGTGAGCAGTTCGGCGAGGGTCGAGGCTTCGCGCACCCGGAACCCGGCATCCTCGAGCAGCGCAACACTTGTGCCGCAGTTGGAGTCGGCGCTGGCCACCCAGACCGCGTCGATCGCACGCGACTTGGCGTCGCTGGAGGGAACGATCGTGGGATCGATGCCCGGGAGGTTGCTGGCCGCACCACTGTGCTCCTGAGGCAGAACGTGGCGCTGACCCTGATCTTCTGGCTTATTCATCGTTGCTCCGTGCAGGTCCCGAACATCGCTGTCTCAGATGCAGCGAGCACGAATGTGCGAACGCTGCGTGGTGTAGATCGGCATGCAGGAGGACGTCCTGAAATACCGGGTGGACTGATTATGCCGCGGCGGTGCGCTCCCCCATCGGGGCGGTCCTCAGCGCTTCATACCACGCGCTGATCAGTGTGGTGCAGTTGACGGTGCCCAGAGCCCGTTCACTGCGAAGTTCGCGATCGCTGATGAGCAGAATCCGGGGCCAGTCCAGCCGCAGGATCGCTGCCGCGTCTTCCCCCGATCCGGTGGGCGTGAGGTGCATGACGCGCATCGACATGGGTGAGATTGACCCGCCGAGGCTTCCGCCCAGCCAGTCCGCAAGCCCCATCATGCCGATGTTGACCTGCGAGGGGTCCCACTTTGCCGCCTGCAGCCACTGCGCCGCACGTGTTCCCGCCGGTGGCGGCGCGAGCGATGCGCTGCGCACCACATCCGTTGAATCGCGGGCCACGCCCCAGTTAAAGAGTTCGAACGCCGGTGCACCGCGGCGCTGCACCAGCAGCGCGTGCGAACCACCGCCCATCGTCTCCCATGCATTGCGCAGCACGCGCCCGGCCTGAGCGGCGAATGCCGGGGAGACCGACATCGTTCTGGCGACGAATCTGCCCAGAAGATCACCGACGCGGCTCTGGACTGCCGCGGCCTGGCGACGCTGATCGAGCGCCTCGTTGAGGCGCAGAATGTTCTGATTCGCGGTCTCGAAGGATTCGAGCGAGAGCGTCGCCGCGGTGCGGGGCAGCAGTCCGAGCACCTCGAAGCGATCGGCGACGGCCTCGAAGACCTTCTGATAGACCGCAGCGAGCCCTTCGCTGGCGGTGCGCACATCAAAGCCCGCCGCACGCCAGACTCCCACCGGATCGACCGGCGGCGCAAAGTCGCCCGACCAGCCAAGATGCAGCCAGTTGGCGATGGACTTGGCACAGGTGACAATCGCGATCAGATCGCGGTCGGCATCGTTGGGAAGCGACGACACACTGATCGTGTGCATCCACGCCACCTTGCAGACCGGGTCGGGCAGGCCCCAGTGTTCCGCCACGTGCTTGCCAGCGGTGAGATAGTCGATGCCGATGAGCTGGCGCTCGGCTTCCGCACTCGCGCACCCGCGCTGGCGTGCCAGGCGAACGATGCAGTCGTAGGCCTTGGGAAGCGCGAACTCGAGCACGAACTTCCCGACGCCATGGAGCAATCCGGCCAGGAAGGCCTCGGCGCCCAGGATGCCAAGCCGCGGGTTCATGTTGGCGATGATCTCGGAACAGCAGGCCACGGCCACGCAGTGCTTCCAGAACCCGCGGCGATCAAACGCGAGCGGCCCGCCCCCATCCCCCACCACGCCCTCGGTGCGATGAGCCACTTCGCTGTCGATGTCGCGACGCGTGCGATCCACCTCGGGGTTCATGAGGTTGAAGACACTGACCGACAGCGCCGTCGAACGGACGGTGTCGAACCCCAGGAGCAGCACGGCGCGCTTGACGGTGGTGATGCGGTCGCCCAGTCCCTTGTCGGCGCGCCGGCACAGGCCGAGCAGGCGCGTGGAGAGCGCCGGATCGCTCTCGATGATCTTGACGACCTCGGTCATCTCCGCGTCCGCCGCGGTCTGATACTGGAGCAGCTTCGAGGCGACGCTCGAGAGCGACGGCAGCGCCTCAACGCGGGAGAGGATGGCCTCGACGCGCCGCGCCTGTTCGTCCTGCGGAGTGTTGGAGGCGCTGAGCTTGGTCATGACTCACGCGGCGGAGGAGGTTCCGAGCATGCGTTCCACGTTGGCGACCAGGGTCCGTGCATCAAAGGGCTTGGCCAGGAATGCATCGGCACCCGCCGCGACGAGTTCATCGATGGCGCTGCGATCGGCCACGCCGCTCACGCAGAGAATGCGCACGCTGGCCAGATGTGCTGCGGAGCGGATTCGCTTGCAGACCGCGACTCCGTTGATGTCGGGGAGGTGATAGTCGAGGATGAGCAGATCGGGCTTGAGTCGTTCGGTGAGCAACCCGGCGTCGTAGCCGTTCTCGGCCACGTGCAGTTCGATGGAGGAACCTTCCTTGCTGAAGGCGTGCTGGTACAGCGCGAGCATCGTGGTGTCGTCGTCGACCGCGAGCACGCGGCGGGCCGCGCCCTGGAGCATGTCCAGCGGCAGGTTGTTGCTCTTGAGGAAGCGGATGAGTTCATCGCGCGGAATGCGACGGAACTTGCTGCCCGGGACGCGGAATCCCGTGAGGCGTCCCGCGTCAAAGCAACGGATGATGGTCTGCTGGCTCAGACCGCAGACCAGTGCGGCTTCGCCGGTGGTGAATACCTTCTTGGTCGTGAGTTCCTCGCGGCTGAGCTGCACTTCACCTTCGCCCCGTTCATGTTCGTTGGTTCCGGCTGGCACGCTGAGTCCTCCGAAGTCTAATTCCACCTGGTGTGACAGATCCGCCCCCCTGGGTCGCGGCTGGTGCGGGCGGTCCATCCTCCATCAATGGAGGCCGTCCCGCGAACACCGACAGTCCGAGTATCGACGTTGAAGCACCGGTGCTTCAGGTGCGTTGACAATCTGGATGAAATGGGGGCGAAGATGCCGGTGGTAACGCCACCATGGCCGGGGATTCACCAGCGCATTCGGGGGATTGATGATGACGAGGCGGGCGACTCAGCCGCTGGTTCTGCCGCGGCGCCAGGCATCGAGTGCGGCATCATCCGCATCGCGTTCCTGTGCTTGCATGCGTACGGCCTTGAACTCCCGCAAGCGGGCCTCGCGGACCTGCTCGAGCATCTTTGCGGCGGAGCTGGCCTGTTCGAAGGCGGCGCGGGCCTCGCGGAGGGCCGATGCCGCGACGGCGAGCGCCTGCTGCCCGGTCTGGAGGATGGTCGCCTGGCGGCGTTCGCGCTGGCGCAGGCTCTGCAGCTGGGCGCGGGCCACTTCGAGCATTTCGACCGAGTCATGCCGGGCGTGAGTGCCGGGCCCGAGGCGTGCGAGTCCCTGGCGGGCTTCCTGCACGGCCAGGGCCGCCGCGGCGTGGGCGTCGGTCAGCGCCTTCAACGTGCGCTGATGGGCGTCCAGTGCCCGCAAAGCCGTGGCGAGCTCACGCTCGCGCCGTTCGCGCAGGGCGAGGGCGCGATCGAGCGCGTACTGGGCGGAGAACTCGAAGGAGCGTTCGTTCAACGTGGGTGATTGTTGGAGCTCCCCCGGTCGGGGGCGTGGCCGGCAGTGTCCGGACGATTGGAGGTTTTTCCTCACCTGAATCTATGCCGGTTGATCGTTCTAGCCGACGAATGAGGGCGCAGGGCCGTGTGTGTCGGTCCCCCGCGTCGTGGGGCTTGTGGCAAACGTGTGACGATGAAGCAGCGCAGTCTCCTCACCGCGTCTCAGCTGACCGAACTCCACGAGTTCCTGGGACGTCGCCTCGATGCCATCGGCATCGAAAGCCAGCCCGAGGTCGTGCTTCGTCTGCTCGAACTCTCCAAGAATCAGGATGCGCAGCTGCGCGACTACGCGGGGGTCATCAAGACCGACCACGCCATCTCGGGCCGCGTGCTCAAGCTGGCCAACTCGGCGATGTTCGCCCAGCGCAGCGCGGTCTCAAGCCTCGAACGGGGCTGCACGCTGCTGGGCATCGAACGACTCAAGGCAGTCTCGCTTGGCTTTCATCTCAGTCGCGCGGCGAACACCAAGGACGCCGCCTCACGCGACATCGCCCGCAAGGTCTGGGGACACTCGGTCTTCCGCGCCTGCATGGCCGCCGAGGCCGCGAAGCTCACGGCTCCGGGCCAGGTCGCCGAGGCCTTCGTCATCGGATTGATGATGGACGCGGGCATTCCGCTGGCCGCGAAGATTCTGGGCGAGCCGTATGTCGCGGTCTTCAATGAGTGCAACACGCCCGGCAAGCTCTTCCGGCGCGAGTTTGACACGCTTCCATTCACGCACATCGACGTGATGACCGTGCTCAGCCGCAAGTGGCGTTTTCCCGAACTGCTCTCTCGCCCGATCGAACTGCACCATACCAAGCCCGCCGACAACGCCAAGGACGACCCGGTCAACCGGCTTCATCGCATCGCGTATGTGGTCGGCTTGCTCGAACTTGACCAGCAGGATCTGACCGATGCCTCGCTGATGAGCGCGACGGAGACCGGGGGCATGCTCACGGCCCAGCGTCTGCTGCGAGCGGGCGATGAGGAGATGTCACGCGTCATCAAGTCCTCGGTGGCCGAGTACCGGGTGATGATCGATGTCTTCTCCGAGGTCGCCAGCGGCCTGGTCAACATCGATGAACTGGCCACGCGCGTCCAGAACTGCCTCATCAACTGCATGGACGATCAGATCGTCCAGGCGATGGAGCGCGATGCCACTGGCCAGAGCGGTCAGCCCGACAACTCGCCGCTGATCATCAACAACTCCAAGGTTGAGATCGTCCAGGAGCAGGACGGCGCCATCGTCGCGTTCGTGACCGATTCGGGCGGGCGGCGCGTCGTTTCCCACCGTCTGGCCAAGACGGGCGAAACGGCCCAGACAATCTGCGAATCGCTGGGCCTGGAACCCCCCAGCACCGAAGATGCAATGAAAATCACCAACCGCATCCGGGCACTTGCAGCCTGAGGTTCACGCACCGTACCCTCGCGGGCGTGCCTGAAGAACTCCAGACCACCCCGGCCGTCAATTACCCCTTCCTCCCTTCCCTCAAGGGCAAGTTTCTTGCTTTTGAAGGGCCCGATGGATCGGGCAAGTCCACCCAGCTCGTACGGCTCGTCGAGGCGTGCCGTGCCGCGGGGCTTGAGGTCTGTCACGTGCGCGAACCGGGTGGCACCGCCGTTGGCGAACAGATCCGCGGCGTCCTTCTGGACCGCAACAGCGACATGACCCCGCACTGCGAAATGCTGCTCTTCATGGCCAGCCGCGCCCAGCTGGTCGAGGAACGGATCCGCCCCGCACTGGCCAAGGGACAGGTCGTCATCGCCGATCGCTTTGTCTCCTCCACCTACGCCTATCAGGGAAGTGGCGGCGGAATCCCCGCTGAACACATCAAGGCCGTCGCCGATGTAGCCGTCCGGGGCCGTTATCCGGATCTGGTGCTCATCTTTGATGTCGATGGGGCCACCGCCGCGAAGCGCACCAGCGGCGTCGAGAAAGTCGAGAAGCAGAAGGCCGCCAAACCCGCCATCGCCTCCCTCTTTGCCGACCGCATCGAACAACGCCCGCAGGATTTCCACGCCAAGGTCCGCCAGGGCTACCTGGATCTGGCCAAGTCCGACCCGACACACCATGTCGTCCTCGATGGCACCAAGGCGCCCGATCCCGTCTGGGCCCAGGTCTGCGCCACGCTGGGTGCATGGTGCAAGAACGCCTGAAGACCACCTGCATCCGGGTGAGATGCCCTGAAAAGGTGCAGGAAAGTCGCGGGAGGGCGCTGCTGTGCAACAACATCGCCGCGGCGGGCGATACTCTAGTTGCATGAAGCGCTCGCCATCGCAGTTATGTTCCTTGCTGCTTGCCGCCGCCATCTTCGCGGCCGTGCCTGTGGCATCCGCCGGCCTCATCGAGCCCGACCCGCGTGCCGCGGCATTGCTTGACGAAACTCAAGCCGACATCCCCGTCTTTGGCACACCGGGAATCCTGGCCGTCTGGGGCAGCAAGGCTCAGGTCGTGCTCGCGGGCGGCAAAGACAAGGGGATCCTCGCACCCGTGGCGGCACGAGGCACGCTAGGAACCGGCCGCGTCGTCTGCTTTGCCCACACGGGGTACGTTGGAAAGCTCGATGCAGGCACCGCACGCACCCTGCTTGCTCGCAGTGTGCAATGGGCGCGGCGCCCTGGTCAGAAGCTGCGCGTGGGGACGATTCACACTGATGCCGCGGCGTCGCTCTCGCAGGAACTGGGGCCCGACGCCACCGTCACGCGCATCGACAAGGACTGGACCAAAGCACTGGGCGGCTATGACTGCCTCGTCGTCAGCGGCTGGGACTTCAACGACGCACAGGTGCAGGCACTGACTGACTTTGCCCGAAACGGCGGCGGCCTCGTCGCCGGTCAGACGGCATGGGCCTGGAACGCGCCTGATGGCGCGACTCTCTGCGACAATCCCCTCAACCGCGTGATGGCTGGCGCGGGCATCGCCTGGACCGATGAGTACGCGGGCAAGACTGGGAAGGAAGGCTTTGCGGCCCGGCCCGGGCCGGCAGTGCTTCACGCGCGCGATGCGCTGATGGCGCTCTCTTCCAAGGATGGAGCCAAGGGCAAGGATGATCCCAGGCAAGCCGCGGCGAGTCTGGTGAGTGCCGCCAGAGTCATTGGCCCCAAGGATCTTGAACTGCGTCCGCAACTGCTCAAGCAACTGCGTGAACGCGGCAAGGACCTGCTCCCAAGCGAACAGCATCCGCTCAAGGCCAACGATGCGCTCGGCAGGGCATTGGTGGCGTTCTCGGTGTCGGAGCTGGGGCGAGAGCAAAGCCCCAAGGCGCACGCCGCGGCGGTGGATTTTCCAGGCCAGCCGGCCCCCGGCTTTGCCGCGGCGAACAGCACGATCAGCGTCGATCGTTCGCGGCTTGGCTGGCACTCCACGGGCGTGTATGCCGCGGCGGGCGAACCGGTGACGATCACGCTGGGTGATGCCGCCCAGGCCAAGGGGCTTCGCGTGCGGATCGGCTGTCATCAGGATGAGCTCTGGCACCTTGGCGATTGGAAGCGCATTCCGCAGATCACGCTCGAGCGCCCGATGAGCGGCGCATCGATGCGCGTGACCAGTGCGTTTGGCGGCCCGGTCTATCTGGTGGTGAATGATCCCAAGGCAACGGGCACGCTTGATGTGAAGATCGAGGGCGGCTGCGCTGCGCCCCTGTATGTGCTGGGCAAGACCACCGATGAACAGTGGAAGCAGCAGCGGGCCAATCCGGGCCCGTGGGCGGAGCTGGTGACTTCAAAGGTGTGTCTGTCGGTACCCAGTGAACACGTGCGAAAGCTGGACAATCCGCGTGCGCTGATGGAGTTCTGGGACAAGGTACTCGATGCGCAGGCGGATCTGGCCACGATTCCACGCGAGCGAGCCAAGCCGCAGCGGTATGTGGCGGATCGGCAGATCAGTGCGGGGTACATGCATTCGGGGTATCCGATCATGACGCACCTGGATGCCGCGGCGGACATGGCGGATCTGACTCGCATGCAGCAGGGCCCGTGGGGTCTCTTCCATGAGCTGGGCCACAACCACCAGGTGGATCTGTGGACGTTCGAGGGCACGGGCGAAGTGACGTGCAATCTGTTTGCGATGTACACGATTGAAACCGTGTGCGAGAAGCCTTGGATCAAGGGACATGATGGGCTTTCGAACCGGGGCCGGCAGATTGCCAAGTATCTCGGGGGCGGTCGCAAGTTCGAGACCTGGAAGAGCGATCCGTTCCTGGCGCTGCAGATGTATGCGCAGCTGGTGGAAGGCTTCGGGTGGGAAGCGTTCAAGAAGGTCTTCGCAGAGTATCGCGACTTGCCCAAGGCTGAGCGGCCGGGCACGCAGGAAGAGCGGCGCGATGCGTGGATGGTGCGGTTCAGCCGCGTGAGTGGGAAGAACCTGGGCCCCTTCTTCGATGCCTGGGGTGTGCCGGTCTCGGCGCAGGCGAAATCGCAGGTGGCCTCGCTGCCGGCGTGGATGCCCGAGGACATGCCCGCGGCGGGCAAGTAAGTAGAGCTTCCCCCGGTCTGCATAGCGATCTACGCCACGACTACCAAACAAATACACAACAATACCATTCTGGACGCTATCGCCATGCGTCTATCACTTTACTATCAATTTGACCGATATTGATAGTTGGCATATGGTGTTCAAGAACTATCAATGTTCATGAAAGTGATAGAACATGCAACTCTGGAAAACCAAACATGTTCCTACTATCGACTCGGTCATGGCAGCGCGTTCCAAGGATGTTTTGGATGCGTTCGTAGATCAGCGGTATGTCGACCTGGCTCGCGTCATTGACTCGAACTACTACCCATGGCGCAAGGTCCGATACATCGCATCGGATAAGGGTCTGGATGCTGAGGTGCTCTGGGCCATCGTGAAGATGACGAGAGTGTCAGCGTCTCGGCCTTTGCCACTCTACGGGCCTGGAACAACACCACTGCGGTTCAACCTGCCCGACAGTGTGCAAGAGGAACTGATGTTTGTTGACCAGGACCTGGGTGGGAAGCTGACCGCCTCGGACGATCAACCGATCAGCCAGGCCCATCAGGAACGATTCGTGATCAGTGCCCTTCGCGAAGAGGCGATTGCCTCGAGCATGCTCGAAGGCGCTTCGACCACCCGGCGGAAAGCCAAGGAGATGCTCGCCTCGGGGCGCAAGCCGGCGACGACCGGCGAACGCATGGTGCTGAACAACTACCTTGCGATGAAGTTCATTCTTGAGCATCGCCACGAAGATCTCTCGCCGGAGTTACTGCTGCAGATCCAGGCCATATTGACCGAGAACACACTGGATCAGGAAGATGAAGTCGGACGCTTCCGAACTGCGAACGATCAGGTTGATGTCGTCGATCGCGACGGTCAAGTCGTGCACAATCCGCCTCCCGCGTCCGAGCTGCCTGCGCGACTCAAGCGATTCTGCGACTTTGCGAATGGCGCGGCCGATGGTGGCCGCTTTGTTCACCCATTGGTGCGGGCGATCTCGCTGCACTTCCAGATCGGGTTTGATCACCCATTCTGCGATGGCAATGGCCGAACCGCACGAGCCGTGTTCTACTGGGCGATGCTCAAGGCCGGGTACTGGCTCTTTGAGTATCTGGCCATCTCTCGGCTCATCTACAACAGCCCCTCCCAATATGGGATGGCGTATCTGTACACCGAAACCGATGAGTTCGATCTGACCTATTTCCTCGCGTACAACGTGCGAGTCGTCAGGCTTGCGCGTCGGGACTTGCACGAGTACATCGCTCGCAAGCAGGCGGAGATGATGCAGGCTCGGAGGATCTTTGAAGCCGACTACAGGCTCAATCATCGCCAGCGCGAGGCGATCCTCTTGTTCACGAGAGCACCAGCCATGCACATGGACATTCAGGAACATCAGGATCGACACCACACCGCGTATGCAACGGCGCGCAGAGATCTGCTCGAGCTGGTGAAATGGGAATATCTCATCCAGATCAAGGATGGCAATCGGTACGTCTTCAAGGCCTCTTCGAAGATGACTTCCAATCCCTCGGTCTGAGCCGCCACACGGCTCAACAGCAACCGGGAGGATGAAACCCGTGGTGGCCGCGGCGGCTGAAAAAAGCGGATTTCAAGTGGGCCGTGACGATTTGCACAAAACCGGAATTTGGACTTGCCCAAGGCGGGAAGTGCTATACTCTGGGGACGAGGCGACCGATAGACCTCGATGCCGGCATGAGCTGGCGACCGTACGAATGAGTGCGACCGCCGTTGGTGTCAGGCTGGATCCAGCGCTGAGCGAACCACTTCCTGTTGAATCGTGTTTGGATTGCCGAGTCGCGAGCAGGCCTTTTCGAAGGCACGCCGCGTGAAGGTGCCGGATACGGCTCATTCGAAGCGGCGGATGCACGCGGCGTTTGACCCTTGGAAGCTGCGTCTGCCCCGCCGAATCAGTCGGTACGCTGCGCGTGGCGGCCTCTCGGTCGCATCCCTTGCCTGACATGCGGACCCGTCAGCCAAGGTCGCTTGGGCCCGCACCGACCGTTCATGGATCGGCGATGCATGAATCGGTTTGATCTTCACACTCGCTTCATCAGACGCGACGAGGATCAATCCAAAGGTGGCACCCACCGTGCACTCGCGGATCCATCCGGACACGCCTGACCGACAGGATCACTCCGGCCAGGTCACTCCTCCCACCCGCCTCCTTGCTCTTGCCTTTCCTTCACGTGCTCACGCTCACTTGCAGTTTCACCCGCTCCCGAGGCTCCTGAGAGCCCCGAGGCATCCTGCGGCTTTTCTCCTTACGACCGCGGCAGTTCCCTCGACGTTCCGGTCCGTCACACTTCTGGTTTCCCTCACATCCTGAATCGGCAGATAACGACCATGGCCAAGGCATCACACAGCAGCGACGAACCCAAGTCCTCACGCTCCAGCAAGAGTTCGGATGATGGAGAGGGAACCGTGACCAAGCCCAGAACACGCAAGGCCAAGGAAGCCGCGGCACCGGCAGCTGAACCGGCACCCGCCAAGCCCACACCCCCGCCCTTCATGGGCAGCCCCATCGGACGCGCCGATGTTCCGGCCCGCCCGGAACCCAAGCCAGAACCCAAGCCAGAAGCTCGTCCTGAGCCGGTTCGCCCCGAGCCGGTCCGCTCTGAAGCGCCCCGTCCCGAGCCTCGTGCAGAAGGTGGCGAGCCCACGCTGGTTCGCCCGGCATTCCGCGAGAACCGCCAGGAACGCGCTGATCAGCCCACGGGTCGACCCGTCTTCCGTGACAACCGCGAGCAGGGTTCGGATCGCCGCGACTTCCGTGATCGCCGCCCCGACTTCCGCGACAATCGA
>JBILUL010000294.1:0-3360 GCA_044371005.1 Phycisphaerales bacterium
ATGCATTCTCGGGCCTGAACACGGAGCGCAGTCGCTACAGCTCCCCCGTTCGTGCTGGAAATGTGTCTTCAGAGAACACCCGCGGTTGCGGATGTCAATCTGGGGACACCGCTGGCCGATGTAGGTGCCAGACGTGTCCTTTATACCAGCTTCATACCCGAAGATCCTCCATCTGCGCAGCCGCGGCAGCTTGATTGCCGCCACGGTGTTGCTGCAGGCCCTGGTGGTCGGGCTGGGGTGGTGGGGGACGATGCAACTGGCGCGATCCTCGATCTCCGTCCGACTGCGCGAGCAGGTGACGGAGGAGAACGCCCGGGCAGCCACGTCACTCTCAACGGCGATCACCAGAACGATCGATGCGCCGATCACCCGTGGTGCCAATACCTGGGATGAAACCAAGCGGCTGATCGGCAGCTTCCGGTTGCCTTCGCAGTCCGGACTTGTCGTGGTGACCAAGGCGGGTGACGTGCTCACCGCGGCGAATCAGCCGCGTGGAACTGCGAATCATCCGCCAACGGTCATCCCCGATGCCGACACGCTCGCCAACACCGTGGTGACGCTGCTGCCGGGCCGCGAGACGATGTTCCTCAAGGAACTCAATCCGGGCACCGTGGTGATCGGTGAAACGCCCTGGTTCGGCGAGGACTCGTACGTGGCCGTGCTCGACAACGCCGCGGCGGGGGTCAAGGTTGTGGCCTTCCAGACCAAGAGCGCGGTCGCCGCGGCTGAACGACAGTTCGCCGATGCAGTCCTTTTCTGGGCCAGCCTCCTGGGTGCCGTCGTGCTCGGCATCACGATCGCCGGATCGATCGTGCTGGTGAACAACTACGACACCGTCGTCATGCGATTCAACCGCAAGCTCGAAGAGGAAGTCGAGCGTCGCACGCGGCGAGGCCTCGCTATTCGCAACGGCCTGGTCTTCGGGCTGGCGAAACTGGCGGATTATCGCGACACCGATACCGGCAAGCACCTGGAACGCATCTGCCGTTACTGCGAACTGCTCGCGCAGAACCTGCTGGGCAAGCACCCTGAGATTGATCGTGCATGGATCGAGCGACTGAAGCTTGCAAGTTCGATGCACGACATCGGCAAGGTGGGTATTCCTGATTCGATCCTGCTCAAGCCCGGCCCGCTCACGCCCGAGGAGCGGCGTCAGATGGAGACGCACGCGGCGATCGGTGCCGACACGCTGATTGCCATCCGCAATCACGTGGGCGATGATGACCTTCTGAACATGAGCATCCAGGTCGCGCTCTGCCACCACGAGAAGTACGATGGCACCGGCTATCCCAACAAGCTCAGTGGAGATCAGATCCCGCTGTGTGCCCGGATCGTCGCGCTCGCCGACATGTACGATGCCCTCACGAGCAAGCGAGTCTACAAGGCGGCGATGAGCCACGAGAAGGCCCGTGCCATCATCGATGAGCAGTATGGCCGGCACTTTGATCCGGCGATTGCCCAGGTCTTCACCCAGATTCACGACCAGTTCAACGCGGCACGAGCGCAGTTGCAGCCCGAGGATCAGGACTCGGATACCCCGATCCTCCAGTTGGCGGTTCGTCAGGCCGAAGAGGCTCGCCAGCACAAGGCGGCCTGAGTGGCGGTCCGCCACGTTGCCCGTGGTTGATTCCTACCCTTGCCGGGCATGTCCACCTCAGCACTCCAGAAGCTCATCGCGGCCGAACTTCCTTCGCTGCGAGTCATCCGTCACGACCTCCATGCGCACCCGGAACTCTCGTTCCAGGAAAAACGCACCAGCGGCGTCGTGCAGCGTGAACTTGCCGCCCTGGGCATCCAGTTCAAGGCCGGCATGGGCGGCGGCACCGGCGTGCTGGGCTACCTCCCCGCATCAACTCCGCAAGGTAACGAACGCCGCGCGGTGGCCTTTCGGGCCGACATGGATGCACTGCCGATTGTCGAGGAGACCGGCAAGCCCTACACCTCATGCAACCAGGGCGTGATGCACGCCTGCGGACATGATGGACACACGACGATTCTGCTGGGGCTTGCCCGTGTTCTTGCGAAGTCACACCGCCCGCAGCCCGTCGCCTTCATCTTCCAGCCTGCTGAAGAAGGTGGCGGCGGCGCGAATGTGATGTGCAAGGAAGGGTGTCTGGCTGGTGAGGACGCTGGCGGAATTGGCAATCCGGTCTGCCGCGTCTTTGGTTTGCATGGCTGGCCGACCTTCGAAGTCGGGCGTGTAGCAACCAAGACCGGCCCGCTTCTCGCAGCGACCGACGACTTCACCGTCACGGTCCGCGGCACCCAGGCGCACGGTGCCTACCCGCATTACGGCAACGACCCCATCGTCGCTTCCGCACACATCATCACCGCCCTGCAGACCATCGCATCCCGCAACGTCGGCCCGCTCGATTCAGTCGTGGTGACGGTCGGCGCCATCAGCGCGGGCACCGCCAACAACATCATTCCGCAGGAAGTGACCTTCATCGGAACGGTGCGGACGCTCAAGGACACGACCAAGCACCTGGCCAAGCGCCGGTTCATCGAAATCGCCGAAGGTGTCGCTCGCTCCATGGGATGCGATGCTCGCGTGGACTACGTCGATGGGTACCCGGTGACGCATAACGACCCCGAACTCACCGAGCAGTTCATGTCGATTGCGACGCAGACGTTTGGTGCAGAGCGCATCGAACGCATCGAACATGCCACGATGGGCGGCGAAGACTTCTCGTACTACGGGCACCACGCTCCCGCCTGCTTCTACTTCCTGGGCCTGCGTCCGCGCAACGCCGATTCATTTCCGACGCTCCACCAGCCGGACTTTGATTTCAACGACGATGCACTCCCCGTGGGCATCGAACTCATGGCCAGCTTGGCGTTGCACGACTGGCCGATAGCTTGAGTGTGGCACCTGGCTTCCGCCAGGTGAGTGCACCACGACCTCAGCCACGCTCCCACGGCATCGGCCGGGCTATCACTGCTTTGTGCCTTGAATCCTGTCCATCCTGTCTATCCATGTTCCCATTCCTGCGCGGAGAAGAGAACATGGATGGACAGGATGGACAGGATGTGTGAAGAGGCAGAGTGAGGACCCCTGAGCTCGCGCGGGAAGCGGATGACGGGTTTGACTGCTGCAGTCAGTCAGTCGAGTCGTACCCCTATGCTCGGTCCAATCCTTGTTGGGTTTAACAAGCAATGGAGGTCCTGCAAGGACCCGACGCCGCCCTCCACCGTCTCCCACAAAAAATCTCATCCAGCGCGTGAGCAACGCTGGCATCCTGCGTTCAAAGAGTCAGGAACGGCCCCAACAACCCGCTCCAAACTGACCCTGAAACTCAGTGAAACCACCCAAGAAAGGCCATGCCATGCATAGCTCGCAGCCATCCCTCACCCCCAAAA
>JBILUL010000150.1:0-12122 GCA_044371005.1 Phycisphaerales bacterium
TACGGATACGCCACGATGAAACCGGCCTGGTCCGCCTTGGCGTTGAGGCCACAGAAGCTCACCATGTTCTCGGGGTTGCCGCCGCCTCCGTGGAACGCCACCACCAGAGGCGTTGGCCGTGACCGGTCGTATCCGCGCGGGATGTAGACCAGTGTTCTGCGCTCGAGCGATCCCGCCTTGACCGTGCGCGTGATGGAGTTGCCGGGAGTGAGCACGATGTTCGTGGCGATGGGTGCAGTGACTTCCCCGAAAGCCGCGCGATAGAAGCCCCAGTTCTCATCGCCCAGTGCCTTGAGTACGCCCATCGGATCATGCGCCACGCCTCGCAAGACCGTCCACGTGTGCGGCACTTTCAAGAGCTCAAGGTGTTCATGGAACTCCTTGTTTGCACCGAAAGTCTCGTCCTTGTCGCCGATCACGAGGCGCACCAGCGAACTCCTGGCAATCGTCGCGGCGTGCTCCTGCGCCAACCGGCGCGGGCTCACGCTGCGAAAGTACTCCTGATCGCCTCCATATACCTTGGCAAGCACTTCCGCCGCGCGCCGGCGTCCTGCCCGCGGCGCATCGATCAGCTCAGACTGCATCGGCCCTGCACCCACGATCGACACTGCACGGAAGATCTCCGGATACTTGAACCCCAGCCGCGCTGATCCGTATCCGCCCATGCTGAACCCGTCGAGCATCCGGCCCGGTGCCGTCGCGATGGTGCGGTACGTTCCGTCGATGTGTGGCACAAGGTCCTTGACGATCACGCTCTCCAGCGGAGCCGTCCCATCTTTCCAATCAACGTACATCCCTTCCACCAGGCCGTTGACGAACACGACCAGGAACGGCGGCACCTTGCCCGCCTCGATCGCCGCGTCGAAATGAGCCGCGACCTTCGCAATGCCCGCCGCGCCGCCGCCCGAGCCATGAAGCCAGTAGACGACCGAAAATCGAAGCGTGGGTGAGCGTTCATACGCCGCGGGCGTGTAGAGGTGGTAGCTCACCTTCGTTTGTGCCGCCGCACTCTCAAACGTGTGAAACGAAACACGCGGGGCCTTCACCTCCGGGGTCACCCATGGTGCCGGTGTTTGCACCGGTGCCTTGAGCGACTCGACCGGCTGCGCAGCCTGTCCAGGTGCTGAGAAGCCCAGCATCGCCATCGCGATGACCCGCAGAAACGCAGCAGAAATGCTCATGCTCATCAAACGACGATCATTGGCCCCTATTGCACGCCGAACATGCGGGCGCGTCGATGGCGAGACGCAAGCACCCTCATGAATACCGCGTGGGGCAGACTCAGTGTGACTGCAGTTCATGAGTATCCTTCACCGATGTTCACCACGGGGCTCATTGCCGGTGCGTTCCTCATCCTTGCGATCATCACCATCAAGGCGTGGTGGGGCGATGGCCGCACCGATCTGCGGCGGTGCCCGAGGTGCTGGTACGACCTTTCCTCAACCAACTCGAGGCGATGCTCTGAATGCGGTCACGAGGCTCGTCGCGAAGCCGACCTCTTCCAACGCCGCGGCTCGAGGCGCATCACCCGCATCGGTCTGCTGGGGATGGGCATCATTCTCATCGTGGGCGCAGTGCTTTTGCGCCCCGGCCCATGGACGGTGAAGACGCCTCGCCCACTCATGAAACTGCTGCTTGCGATCGCAGCATCGCCGCCAGCCCCGCCCAGCGGGGGTCCCGGGTCTGGGCTTCCAGTTCCCACCGCGGCACTCAAGTCGTCAAAGAGCGCATGGGACCGTCTGGTCTGGCAGCATCAGACTTCCATCGCCTTCCAGGCTTGGGCGGATGCGATGCAGGCCGGCACCGGGCCGATCACTGATGCTGAACTCGCACGTCTGGTTCCGCTCGCCGACGAAGCCCACGCACTCTTTGCTCAGACCGGAGGCCTGTTCGCCATCGAGGCGTGGGGGTGTGATGCAGTCAGAGCGAAGATGGTTGCCAGGCGGGCCGCCGCGTCGAGCGACACACACCAGCTTCTTCGCGCACAGTGGACACTGGCCGAACTTCAGTTCATGGGAGCCGGGTATTCCTGGCGACCCGACTTTGAGCGCATTCCCGATGCGATCATCGAGCAGGCACTGGCGCATGCCAATCCCAAGGTGCGACTCTTCGGGCTTGACCGCTTCGGTCGCCGCGTGCATCAGGTCGTGATGGAGCCGCAGAGTCCGATGCCGCCGGGGCGCGAACTCGTCGAGTCGATGGCAAAGACTGATCCCGACGCGTTCGTGCGCAAGCGAGCCGACGATCTGACGCCATACATGGAGGGGTTTGTGCCGCGGAAGTAGGCAGATCAGGAGCGAGATCCGCAGCGACTCACTCACGCGGCAGCGATTGTGCTCAGGAGCATCCTGCCCTCGAGCGACCTGTTTGCTCTCCCGCCGCACGCAGCATGAAAGGCGACAGCGGCACGTTGATGGGGGCGGCGCACTTTGAGCACCGCGCGTCTGGCACCAGCAGTCCTTGCTGCAACGCGCCACATCAGCGGGCGTGGTTGCTTCAATTCGGGGCTCTGATAGACGAGGAGACTGCGAATGGTGAATGCCCGAGCACTGCTGGTGCCGGCGCCCGAACGCGGCACGCGGCTTGGGTACGATTGATCCACGATGTCCACTGGTACATGCCCAAACTGTCCAAACACCTATCCTCTGGATCCCAGGTGCTATGGGAAGAAGGCCAAGTGCAACGGGTGTGGTCATGTGTTCATCGTGCCCCGCCCCGCGTCAGTCGATGCAGGTGGCAAGACCGCAGAGCCCGGAACGGGAGCAAGGGAGTCGGCTTCGCTGCCGCGACTTCCGCCACCGCGTGTGCGCGGCGGCGCTGCATCGGACTCTGTGAGGTCGAGCATTCCGCCTGAGTTGCCGGACCTGAATGAGGTGGCTGTTCGCAGAATCAGAGGCGTTGTCACGGCGTGCGCGGTGTTCGGGGTGATCCTCTGGGTTCTGAATTCCGGACCAACGACATCATCGACATCGCCCGCGCCGAACATGCCGCCCGCTTCAGCTGGCCCAGGCGCGGCTCGAACATCCGGGCAAGAGCGATTCTCCGAATCGCAGGCGCAGGAGAGCATCCGGGCAGAGCGGGCTCGGTATGCCGCGGAGCAGAGTTCGGCGCTCGCCGCGGATCGTTCTCGCAGGGACGCAACCCGAAGCGTCGAGTCGGCGCGATACAGGACGCGACTTGCCACGCTTCGCCAGGAGATCCGCGGACTCAGTCAGAAGCTTGATCTCGGCCGGATCATGGAGCCTTCGGAGCCGCTGATCTTCAGCGCGAGCTTTTCCACCGAGCAATCTGTGATCGACTATGTCGCTGAATGCCGAAAGTGGGGCGAAGAACAGCGTGCGATTCGCACCAAGATGTTCGCGCTGGAGGATGAAGCAGCAGCCATCGAGGGCCGCGATCTAGCTTCGTATTCGTCGGCGATGTCCGATCTGAACCGTCAGATTGCGTTGCACAACGCTGTAGAGCCGTTCGATTACGATGGCGGCCTGAGCAATGACTCCGAGGTTGGGGTGTATCGACGGGTCGTTCGCGCCGTGAAGCTCGAGCAGTGGCGGGAAGAGGCGGGACTGCTCCAGGCGCGCCGCGAGGCGCTTTTTTCACGACCGACAATCAGAGCAGGCCCAGCTGCTGAGAGTGCATCAGAGTCAGCGGACCTGGCCGCGGGTCCATGGGTGTTTGAGCGCTGTGTTGATGGCGACACGATCGAGATCTCGATCGGCACCAGCGGTCCACGAGAGAAGGTCCGCCTCCTCTGCATCGACACGCCCGAGACCGGACAGGCCGGTTATGCTCAAGCGACTGTGGCACTCAGGGAATTGCTGCAGTTCAGTACCCTCGAACTGGAGTTCGAGAATCCGGGCAATCCGACTCGAGATCGGTACGGCCGCGTCCTTGCCTATGTCTTTGTTGGCGGCAAGCTCGCGAACTATGAGTTGGTGAAACAAGGATGGTCGGATTTCTACACCGACTATGGGCGTGGGCGATACGCGACCTGCTTCGAGTTCGCCCAGGCCGATGCGAAGGCCAACCGGCGTGGCTTGCACCACTAGCGCGTTGGTTGTGACTCCGTAGACACGGCATCGAGCCGCGCTTTCGTGCAGGCGACATTGGCGACGGCTTCACGTCGAAAGGCTCAACTCCTGGCCAGCAAGGTCGACTGCTTCTGACCGCCCGCGATGCTGGGCTTCCTCAACGACAGTTCGTGCGACGGCCCAGAACTCGAGACATCGGGCCTGCGGCATCGGAGGTGCTCGATGCTGTGTGTGGCTGCGGGCTCGAAGGGTGTGCTATCTCACGAACAGATTCGTGACGTGCGCACGCGTTGGGTGCACGATCGGACGATGGGTTCAGTGCGAAACTGGCGCGATGTACGGCAGGTCAAGCGCATTGCAGCGGCGTCCGCCTACGTTCCACGGCAGGCGGGAAGAAGGGCAGCAGACGCTGGAGGTTCCGATCTGGCTCCCCTTCACAATCGTGGTGGCCATCAGCGCAATCGCATGGCGAATCGACATCAATGCCCGTCGCCGCGCTCGAATCGGACACTGCCCGGCGTGCAACTACAACCGCATGGGCCTTGCCGATGCCCTCCCCTGCCCAGCATGTGGCACGACCAATGCGCTGGTGTGAGCACCTCTCGCCGCCCGTGCGACCTGACCGCACGCTCCCTCACCCTCCGAACTCCTCCCGCGTCAGCACTCCATCCTTGCTCCGATCAAGACGGTCAAACCGCGCGAGCAGGTTCTCCGGCACTTCCTTCTTCTCGATCCGCCCATCCTTGTTGGCGTCGAACCGACCAAGCAGTGCATCGAACGTGAGGAGGCGCCTGCCACCAGCCGCACCACGAGGCAGTTGCTCGGGGTGAGCAACATCGTCGTTCACGAAGTAATACTCGATGTACCCCAGCATCATCTCATCAAAGGTCTGAGGCCCCCAGCGCACGGTCTTGCTCGGGTCCGGGTTCGCGGGATTATCCTCGCTGTTGTCATACCACGCCGTCGCATGAATCGTCGAACCCGCGGACACTTCGAGAGGCTTCGCACGCACGTAGCGCAGCTGCCAGTTGAAGTCGTATTGCGGAATATCCAGCAGGAGCTCGCGCTCCGCATCGTGGCCCGTACCCGATTCATCCTCGTCCGCATGCGCCAACTCATAGCGAAAGGCCTTGCCCCGCACATGCATGTGCGGCATGAAGGCCAGCACCATCGCATCAGCAGGAACCTGGACACTGGCATGCACCGCGTGATTGGACGCGTTGGGCGGGATGCTCAGGCCGTGATTCGAAATGCCGGTCGTGCGGATGATGTGCCGCGGCGGCTTCTCATCAAACAACAGGCCGATCTTCAGTTGATCGCGAGTCGCCGTGCCATTGGGCGTGTAGTGAATCTGGAAGAGCAGCACCGACTTGCGGGGCAGGTGCTTGGCCAGCCCCTCCGGATAGACCACCGAGTCATTCCCCGGCACGTACGCCGCGAAGAAGCCGGCAGACTCATCCAGCGCCACCCGCCGCCGGATGCTCGGGTCCTGCAGCGCCGCTTCCGGCAGCACGAAGACCAGCACATGATGCACCACAGCCTTGTCAGTGGGGATGATCTGGGCGCCCCGCACCCAGGTGTCCTTCTCAAGGTTGGTCGGCACCATCACCACTTGATACGGCATCACCCCATCGGCCTTGATTGCGATCGCCTCGGGAATCTGATAGACTGCATCGGGCGTGCCGATACTCCACTCTCCTTCAGGAAACTTCGCGGCCAGCGGCAGATCCGCCTCATCTCCGCGGGGCTTCCCCTGCCTGATCCACGTGGCAATCGCCTCCTTCTCCCGCTCACCCAGCGATCGGTCATTCGCCCACGGGCTTGCTGCGGGAGATGCTTCCTCGCCCCCCTTCGAACGCGGTGTCGCGGCGAACCACGGCGGCATGATCCCATCGTGCGTCACTGTTCGAATCATCGAAGCCCGCTTCGAAACGGCCTCGAACGTCTCCAGACCAAACGGCGCGACACCTCCCGCGCGATGACACTCGATGCAGTTGTTCTGCACGATGCGGGCGATGTCACGGGTGTAGGTCACCGTCGGCGCACCGGCTGTGGCCTCGGGGCTCGCCGCGGCACGTTCAAGTGCACATCCAGGCGAGTTGGTCGCCTGAATTTCCGGCTTTTTCCCGCTCAGCGCCGCGTCAAGCGCGGCTTCCAGGAATGGCTGCCGCGGCGCATCGTGCGCATAGCCCACGCCGTACTGGTCGCTCACCGCACCCCGATACACAAGCGTGTTGCCGGCATCGATCACGTGGACTTCGGTCGTCGTCATCGCGCCAAGGGTCGCGGCGATGGCCTGATCGGTGTCGTTGAGGTAGAGCCCCCGGAACGCTCGATCCTTGATCTGTCCGCGCATCTCATCTTCGGAGTCGATGCCGCTCACATTCACATAGACGAACTTGACGCCCTTGGCTGCGTACGCGGCTTCGATCCGCGACAACTCGGGCGCGAACTTGCGGCACAGGGGGCACGTGACGCTCGTCAGTGCCACCACCGTGAGTTTCTCGCCCCGTCCGGAGCGCCACGAGACGGACTTGCCGGAGAGATCCTTCCCCGCCGCGGCGGGCACATAGCCCCCAACCCCCATCGCCCGCGCATCATGCGGAGACGCCGGCGCTGTCACTGACGCCATGGCCTTGACGTCGCTGCCTGTGGCTGGCTGCAGTGCCGCCTGGCCTGAAGAGGTCGTGACAGCCGCCGCGATGAATCCCGCCCATAGCCACTTCATGCAGGCCTCCTGAAGATCGTTTCAGACTGAATGTGGATCACCGATCATCCACTGCCTCTTCACCATGGTCCTTCATGGCGGCCCGTCACCCGGGGCCATCGCGATGTCCAGTTGGCGCAGCCCTCGGCTGCCAGCTCAATTGGTACCCACTCCATCTGACCCCAGCACAATGATTGCACGCTTGGATCATTGCACCCGGGGCTGTCACGCCCACGTGCCAGTCTTCATCGGTCCATCACGCGAGCCCGCGTCCCGGGATTCGGGGGGGAAGGGCGCACGGGGTGGCCCCGGTCTCACGGGTGCTATCCAGGTGGCCCGGCTGGGCTTGATGGAAGGCCCTGACGGCTTCGTCCGGCGTGCTTTTCGGCATGCGTGCGGAAGGCAGTAGGGTCGCTCACGCCCGCCGCGGCGGTTGGGTGATATGCTCTGGTCTTATGACGACGATGCATTCGGGCGGTTTCGGCGACTTCTCCCACGATCAGATGCCTGTGGAGCAGCGCACCAGTGTTCTGGCCATCCTCGCACTGATCCTCAGCCTGCTGGGCTTGTGCGTTCCGGGTTTTGGTCTCCTGGGCCTCATCTTCGGTATTGTGGCCATGGTGCTCATCAGCGGCAGCAATGGTCGCCTGAGTGGTCGCGGGCTCGCCGCGGCAGGCATTGTCTTCGGCCTCTTTGTCACCGTGATCTGGACGGCGGTTGCCGTCGGTGCCAAGAAGATCGCCGATGTCTTCGGTACCCAGATCGTCGCGCCTGCCGATGCCACCATGAAGGCCATGGAAAGCGGTGACTGGAAGACGGCGCGTGCCGGGCTCGTCTCCTCGACCGCCGACAAGCTCACCGATGCGGACTTCGAAGCCTTCCGCACGGCCTATCAGGACAAGATGGGCAACTACCAGGCCGCTCCGACCGGGTTCCTCGACTTCCTCGGGCAGATCTCCGAGATGGGCCCGGCGATGAGCAAGTTCCAGAACAACAACAGCGGGCTCATCCCGATCCCCATGACCTTCAGCAAGGGCAAGGCTGTGATCGCACTGCAGATCAATCCGCAGGGAGGTCGCGCCACCACCGGCAACAATGCGGTGCCCATCACCAATATCCAGTTGATGATGCGCGATGGCACCACCGTCACGCTCTACGACCCCGACAACCGTTCGCTGCCCGTCGGCGACGCCGCCAAGTCCGACCCGACGAAGCCCGAAGCACCCGCCAGCGAAGCGCCCAAGGCTGAGCCTGCCAAGGACGCGGCTCCCAAGTAAGCTTCCCGCGGCGCCCTCTTGGATCCATTTCCGGAAACACGCACGCCCCTTCGCATGGATACTCCCCAGCCAGCAGCCAGCGATGGTTCGCAGCCCGCGCCCGCGGGTGGCGGAGAGCCGCTGATTTCCATCCGCAACGTGCGCAAGAGCTTCGATGGTCGCATCGTGCTCGATGGCGTGAACCTCGATGTGCACCGGGGCGAGACGATGGTCATCATGGGCGGCAGCGGTTCGGGAAAGTCCACGCTCCTGCGACTCATCATCGGGAGCTTCCGGCCAGACTCCGGCTCGATCAAGCTCTTCGGTGAGGAAGTCACCACGCTCGCCCGCGACCGCTTCGACGATGTGCGCAAGCGGTTCGGCATTCTCTTCCAGAGCGGCGCGCTCTTCAACTCGATGACACTCGCCGAGAACGTCGCGCTGCCCATCCAGGAACACACCGATCTGGATCGCAACATCATCGACATTCAGGTGAAGATCAAGCTCGAACTGGTCGGCCTGCTCGAGCACGCCGACAAGTTCCCCGCCCAGATCTCCGGTGGCATGAAGAAGCGAGCCGGTCTTGCACGCGCACTGGCGCTCGATCCGGAGATTCTCTTCTACGACGAGCCCAGCGCGGGCCTCGACCCCGTCACCAGCGCGCAGATCGATCAGCTCATCGTCGATCTCACCCGCAAGCTGGGTGTCACCAGCGTGGTTGTCACGCACGAGATGGACTCGGCCTTCGCCATCGCCGATCGAATGGCGATGTTCGATGGCGGTCGGATGCTCGCCGTCAAGGACCGCGGCTGGTTCGATGGACTTCGCACCACGCCCGCAGAACGCGCCGATCAGCTCGCCGCGAGTGAACAACTCATTCGTCAGTTCCTGCGGGGCGATGCACAAGGGCCGATCACCGATCGCAAGCAGACCGGTGCCCTCGAACGCGCCCTCTTCGGTGAAGACACCCCGCTGCACACGCCCAGCATCGTCCCCACACGCGGCATCTGAATCCGCGGCGTCAAGTCTCGGCCACGCCAGACTCATCCATACAACCGATGCACGATCACGCCGCGGCTGCGCAGCTTCGGACTCGCCTCCCACATCTTCTGCTCATGCCGATCGCTTGAGATCAGCACGTGCTCGCCCGTTCTGAGGGCGCCTGGCTCAAGAATCGTCCGCCCGAATCGCTCCTGACCGTGCAGTGCATCGTCAATGATGCCTCTGATCTCCAGTCCCATCGCTTCCAGCCTGGGAAGTGCGAACGCAGTGTGTGCACCTGCTCCCCAGAGGTAGATCTCACGGACACCCTGGTTGGCAAGTTCGTCCGCGGCGTTCCGGAGGCTTTGCTCCTGCTCACACCGCGGCGGACCCGGCGCGTGCCCGCGCTCGCACAGCATCCACGCCAGCAAACCCTCAACCGTCGGACCGTCCTGCGTCAGCATCGCGGCAAGCTGCACCGCCGCGACCCGCGCCTGCGTGGTCGTTCCCATCGAACCCGTCATGATTCCCGCATAGGCCTGCGCATCGCCCCGGGGAAGCTTCGCCCATGCACGTGTCATGCACGCCGAGGCGAACGCGGCCTGCGCCGCGCTTGAGGAGTATCCAGAGCCCCGATGGGCCGTGTATCGGTAGAGCACTTCGGGGACCGCTGCAATTCGCCCGGCCATCCGCAACCACAGGTCGTAATCCTGCGCTCGCTCAAGCGTCTGGTCGTACCCACCGGCCCGAATGATCGCCTCGCGGCGCATCAACATCGAACCATGCGCAAAGATGTTCGAGAGACACAGGCGCCAGCTGGCTTCCGCCGGATTCTCCGGCGGCGTGCAGATGCTCAGCACCCGTCCGTCTTCATCCACGATCTCGAAGGCGCAGCCCAGTGCATCCAGATCGGGCCGATGACGAAGCACGCGCGACTGTTCACGCAGCCGCTGCGGCGGACACCAGTCGTCGGCATCCATCCGCGCGAGCAACTCGCCGCGGCTCAACTCGATGCCCCGGTTCAGTGCCGCGGGCAGCGAGGCCGCTTCAAGTCGTTCCACCCGGATGCGTTTATCAGTCGCCCCGAGCTGTGTGATCCGCGCGAAAGTCGCATCGCTCACACCATTGGCCAGGATGAGCAGTTCCAACTCAGCCAGCGATTGTCCCACAATGCAGGCCACCGCCCGTTCAAGGAACGGAACTTCTCCATGCACCGGAAGCAGCACGCTGATGGCAGGCATGCAGCATCTATCGGCATCGCACAGGGGCCTCCCGCATGCCCTCTCAAGGGGAAAACGCATGCGATGGTCCTTAAAAACGACCGGACCGGGTTGTTCAACCCGGTCCGGCCGACAGTGGAGAAGGTACTTCGTTCTCTCGCTCCGATTCCACGATTTTCAGAGCGAGCGTTGATTCAGCGCCGGCGTCGTTGCGCCAGCAACCCGAGCCCGGCACCCACCAGCACGACGGGGCCCGGTGCGGGGATCGTGGTGGAACTGAGCTCGACGTTGTCGAGTGCCCAGCTCTCATCTTCGATTGGTTGAAGCCCGGACGCGGCGAACTTGATGACAAGCCCATCCTCGGGTGCCGCGAATGAGAAAGACATGCGCCATGTGGCATCGAGAACGACGCCGCGCCAGAGGAACCCAAGAGAGTCGTTGGAGGTGGCGCCCGTGCGGCTCAGCGATTCGGTTTCGCCGGGCTTGGTCGAGTAGGTCATCCGGTGCGCCGATGCGGGGTCGCCCACGGCGAATGTGTGGCTGAGAAGCTCCGGGCCCCCATGCACCGCCACGCTGAACGTGTCGGGGCCGGGCCCGCCGCCGCCGGCATTGCCATCCCAGGTTCTGATGGCACAGAAGTCAAAGGAGAGATTCACCAGATCGCCGGCGCGAACCGAGTCGAGGGTGAGAAGAACGGTTTCATTGCTGAACTGTCCGAGGATCCGCTGCCCGCCAAGAGGCGCGGTCTCCACGAGTCGATTCGACCATTCCGGTCCGGCGCCGGACTGAAAGTCCGCGCTGTATGAGAGTTCGGCATGGCACGTGGCCGCCGCCGCGGCAAGGAGTGCCGCAGATGCAAGTGATGCGCGAGTCATGTCTTTGCTTCTCCGTTGTGCCCAGCTCGATGGTGCCCTGTCAGCACACCGACACTGGACGTACCTCTGCCCACAAGGTGCACGACGGAAGACTCCGCGGCAAGGCAAGGGCACGGAAAATCAGGATGCGACATGAAGCCCGCACCGGTTGTTCCGGAGCAGGCCATCGATTTCAAGAGGTCGGTTTATTCCGGCTGCGACACCGAACGTCTCCCGTGAAACGTTCCTTGAGTCACATCGTCATGCGCAGCGAAGGCACCATCGCGGTGCCATGATGCAGTGCATATTGATGTGCCTCGATTTCCTTGGGCGCAATGGCACTCAGACCCAGCGTCGCGTGCACCATGCGTGCCGCGCCGGCACCCAGGGCATCGCGCCAGTCCGCATCATTGAGCATCTCGGAGATGGCACGCGAGAATGCCTCGGAATCCAGCGAGACGCGAAGGCCCGTGGCACCGTGCATCACCACATCGCCCAGGCCCGGCGAGTTGGCGACGATGACCGCCGCACCAGCCGACATCGCCTCGAGCACGGTCTTGGGATGCCCTTCAAGCTCCGAAGCCTGCACGTAGAGCGAGCACTCGCGCATGCGAGCCGTGAGTTCGTGGTGGGTGAGCCGGCCGCGGAAGACGACCGGAACCTGCCGCTGCTGCGCCTGAGCGCTGAGCGACTCGAGCTCGGGGCCATCGCCGATGATCTCCAGCGTCACCTTCTCTCGCACCTCGGCATCGAGCTCCGCAATCGCATCGATGAGCACATCGACGCGCTTGCGCCGCACGAGCTGGCCCGCATAGAGCACCAGGCCCGGCACGCGCTCTTCAGCAGAACGGGGCGCTTCATCGGGAACGATGATGTAGTTGGGGATGAGCCGCGTGCGAGTCGGATCCAGCAGATAGCGCCACGCCAGATCATCAATCATGCTCTGGGTGGTACCCACCACCACATCCGCAGCAGTACACAGCTCTTTTTCGATCGCCGCGGCATCGCCGGCCTGCTTGGAGGCCGGGCCGTGTTCATACGCCGTCATGCGCGACCACAGATACCCGCCCCGC
>JBILUL010000029.1:0-42432 GCA_044371005.1 Phycisphaerales bacterium
GATGACCCAGCATCGGCGAGTGCCTGATCGATCATCGCGGCGAGATCGTCGTTGTTGGCAGGGCCAGCAGGCTTGGGTGCTGGTGCGGGTGTCGCGGCGGCAGGTGCTGGCGATGACCCAGCATCGGCGAGCGCCTGATCGATCATCGCGGCGAGATCGTCGTTGTTGGCAGGGCCAGCAGGCTTGGGGGCCGGTGTCGGTGCCGCGGCGGCAGGGGCGGGCGATGACCCAGCGTCGGCGAGCGTCTGATCGATCATCGCGGCGACATCGTCGTTGTTGGCGGGCGCGGCGGGCTTGGGGGCAGGTGGGGGCGTCGCGGCAGCAGGGGCTGGTGCCGAAGTTGCATCCGCAAGCGCCTGATCGATCAACGCGGCAAGGTCGTCGTTGCTTGCAGGGCCCCTTGGGGCAGCGGGTGCGGACACCGGAGCCGCGGCGACCGGTGTGGGTTCAGCCTTGGGCGCTGGCTTTGCATCCGCAAGCGTCTTATCGATCAACGCAGCGAGATCGTCGTTGCTGGCAGGACCGGTCGGTGCGATCGGTGCAGGGGCGGGTGCCGCGGCGACAGGTTCGGGCGTCGGCTCGGGCGTCGGCTCTGCATCGGCGAGCGTCTGATCGATCAACGCAGCGAGATTGTCGTTGCTGGCAGGACCCGCGGGTGCGGTGGGTGGAGGCGCGGGTGCTGCGGCGACAGGTTCGGGCGTCGGCTCTGCATCGGCGAGCGTCTGATCAATCAACGTCGCGAGATCGTCGTTGCTGGCGGGCGGTGCTGGTGCGATTTCATCGGTGATGGGAGCGGCCGCCTGAGTCGCTGGCTCTGCAATCTGCGGGGCAGCGAAAGCCGATGCGAGCGCATCATCGGGCGCCGCGAGGTTCGTTTCGAGTGATCCCGCGGCGTCCTTGGCTTGCGCAATCGCATCGTCGATGACGGCGGTGAGTTCGGCAGCACCGGGCGAGAGGGCTGGCTGGGGTTCACCAGCGGAAGCAGCCTTGATGTCAGCGTTGTTGTCCTCGAGTGCCTGATCGATCAGGGATGCAAGATTGGCGTTTGCTGCGGTTTGTGCCGAGGCGGCCGCTGCGTCCATTGGTGCAGCTGCGGGGCGATCCGGCCGCTTGGGTTTGGCTGCTTCGCGTTCCGCCGCGTACTCCTGCGCTTCAACAAGCGTCTGATCGAGCAGCGTTTCGAGCTGGGCGGAAGTGAGCGGCACATTCGCCGGTGCGGGGGGAGGCGTGGCGGATGCGACGGCATTTTCCAGCGATTCGCTCAGCTGAGCGTTCTCTAGCTTGACGGCTTCCGCAGCAACCTGGGTGGCTTTGTCGGTCGTCTCGTCCATCTTCGCCAGCAGCGAATCGATCTGCGCAGCGACATCCGGGGGCGCGCTGGGGGGCGCTGCCTTTGGATCGACGGGCTTGTTCGCGGTTTCCGACATGTGGGGCGTCAGGCTGGTGTGGGTCGTTTCGTCTCTCTACCATCGGTCAGGCTTCCATCCCAGTGAAGTCCGTTGCCCTCCTCGTGGGGGCAGTTTTGAGACCCAAGTTGGCCCGATTCCCCGGGACAAGCGGCAGAGAACGATCGCCCACATGTCAATACACTCGCTCTACGTCCCAGAATCCACCCTTGAAGCCGGGGAGTCGCTCACGGTTGGTGGTGATCAGGCTCATCACTGCATTCGTGTCCTGCGCATGGTCGCGGGAAGCAAGGTGCATGTGCGCAACGGGCTTGGGGTAAGAGCAGATGCTTCAGTGGTGAAGACGGTGAAGGAACGGGGCGACTGGGTGATGGATGTGCTCATCGAGTCGAGTGCCGTGCAGCCGCGGATCTCGCCAGCGCTGCATGTATTCGCAGCGTGTCCGAAGGGGGATCGCCTTCCTGACATGGTGGACGGGCTGAGCCAGGTGGGCGCGGTCTCGTTCACGCCGCTGTTGACTGAATACACCGTGGTCGACCCGCGGGAAGGAAAGGTTGACCGGCTGCGGCGTGTCGCCGCGGAGAGTCTCAAGCAGTGCGGACGAGATTGGCTGCTGGAGATTGGCGAACCGGAAACCCTTGAGGCTGCACTGGCTCGGATGAAGACCCGCGGCGTGCACGTGATTGTGGCCGAGGCGACGGGTGCGGCCACGGGGGGACAGCATCCGGAAGCCGCGTTGTTCATCGGACCTGAAGGCGGCTGGTCGCCCGGCGAGTTGACTCGATTCCAGACCGGCGGTGTTGAACTGCGGCGGTTTGGACCGCATGTGATGCGTGTGGAGACCGCGGCGGTGGTCGCGGCCGCCGCACTGGTTTCTCCTGGCATCGCCTGAGCACTGCCGGTGAGTTGCCGGGGTGGGAGGTTGGGTATCCTTGCCCCATGAACCACGACTTGACCCGCCGTTCGTTTGTTCTCGCCGCGTGTGCAGGGATTGCCGGCACGGCCCTCGTGCAGCGGACCGCGATGGCATGGAGCGAGCCCGGGGCGACGCGCGATGAAGTGATGACCAAGGCGGTTGCCTATCTCAAGTCGCAGCAGGACAAGGAAACGGGCGGCTGGTGCATCTCGAAGGAAGCACCGACGTTCCCGGCGATCACGGGACTGGTGCTGTCCGGGATGGTTGGCAGCGGCCAGTTGCCCAAGGACGATCCGGCGGTCGCCGCGGCGGTGAAGTTCATTCTCAATGCTCAGCAGTCCGATGGCGGCATCTACATCGGGATGCTTCCGAGCTACAACACGGCCATCTGCCTGGCGGCACTGGCCGAGGTATCTGACCTTCCGGGCGTGGAGGATGCCCGCAAGCGCGCGCTGGCGTTCCTGCGAACGCTGCAGAATGGTGACGGGGCACCTGAGGCGCCGGCGTCACCGGAGTTTGGTCAGAAGGTCGAGAAGTCGCATCCGTTCTATGGCGGTGTGGGGTACGGCAAGCATGGCCGGCCTGACCTTTCGAACACGGCGTTCTTCATCGATGCACTGCACGCAAGTGGCGTGGATGCGTCGGATGCATCGATGCAGCGGGCGATGGTCTTCCTGCAGCGTGTGCAGATGCTGGAGCGGACGGGGGAGATGAAGGTCAATGAGATGGCGTATGCCGCGGGCTCGAGGCAGGGCGGCTTCATCTACGCCACCAGTGAAAACAAGGACAAGGTCGGTTCGGGGCAGAGCTTTGCGGGCATGATCGATGAATCGCTCAGCGATGGCACGACGGCGAGTCGTCTGCGTTCGTATGGGTCGATGACGTACGCGGGGTTCAAGAGCTACCTCTACGCTGGCCTCAAGAAGGATGACCCGCGCGTGGTGGCGGCGCGGGAGTGGATCGGGAAGAACTACACGCTTGAGGAGAATCCCGCGACAGGGACTGATGGGCTGTACTACTACTACCTGGTCTTTGCAAAGGCGCTCGCTGCGGATGGTCAGGCGACGATTCGTGTGATCGGGGCCGATGGAACAGCCACCCAGCGTGATTGGCGCAAGGACCTGGGGGAGAAGCTTGCGGCCCTGCAGCAGGCGGATGGATCGTTCAAGGTCGTCGACGATCGCTGGATGGAGAACAACCCGGTTCTGATCACCGCGTACGGGCTTGATGCGCTGGCCCGGACTCGATAAAGATCAGTTTTCCTGATCGAATCGCGGCTCGCCGCGGTGTATTATCGAGACCAGCCGCGGAGTCACGCGGCGGGGTCTGGAGAAATCGATCATGGCCGCTCAGCCTGCTGCGTATGTTGAACTGTGCAAACTCCTGCGCGATGCCGCGCATCTGGCGTCGGTTGCCGCGCTGGTGAACTGGGATCAGGAGACGTACATGCCGCCAGCGGGCGGCGAGGGACGGGCCGAGCAGGCTTCGATTCTCGCGACGATCATTCATGAACGGCGCACGAGCGGCCGCATCGGTGAACTCATCGCGACCTGCGAGGCTGATGACGCGCTGATGAAGCCCGGCAGCGAGACCGCGGCGGACATCCGCGAGATGCGTCGCGACTACAACCTGGCGACGAAGCTCCCTGGCGAGCTGGTCGCGGAGCTGGCTCGTACCTCCAGCCAGTCGCAGGAGGTCTGGAAGGTCGCCCGTGAGAAGAACGACTTTGGGATGTTCGCTCCGTGGCTTGAGAAGATGTTTGCGCTGTCGCGCACGAAGGCCCAGTGCTACGGCGTGGCGGAAGGTGGCGAGGTCTACGACGGCCTTCTCGATGAGTACGAGCCGGGCGCGACCGCCGCGATGATCGAATCGGTCTTCACGCCGCTGCGCGGTCGTCTGACTGAACTGCTCAAGCGGGTGGCCACTGAAGGCAAGGCACCCAGCGAGAAGCCGCTCAAGGTGAAGATCGACGCGGACCGCCAGCACAAGTTCGGGCTCTTCGTGCTCGAGCGTCTGGGCTTTGACCTGAATGCGGGGCGTCTTGACGTCACGACGCATCCCTTCTGCTCGGGCATCGCTCAGGGCGACACGCGCCTTACCACTCGGTATCGCGATGAGAAGTTCACGGATGCTCTGTACGGCACGCTGCATGAGATGGGCCACGGCCTGTATGAGCAGGGCTTGCCCAAGGCTGCAAAGTTCGGTCAGCCGCTTGCGGGAGACATTTCTCTTGGCATCCACGAGAGCCAGAGCCGCATGTGGGAGAACTTCGTGGGACGCAGCAAGTCGTTCTGGAAGTGGGCGATGCCGCTGGCACGCAAGCACCTTGGCAAGGAGCTGGGGAAGTTCGATGCCAAGGATCTGTTCATGGCGGTCAATACGGCCAAGCCGTCGCTGATCCGCGTGGAGGCAGACGAGGCGACGTACAACCTGCACGTGATGGTGCGGTTCGAGATTGAGCGGGCGCTGCTCAATGGCTCGATGAAGGTGAAGGATGTGCCTGGCGAGTGGAATCGCCGGTACAAGGAGTACCTGGGCATCAAGGTGCCCGATGATCGCCGCGGCTGCCTGCAGGATGTCCACTGGTCATTCGGGCTGATCGGCTACTTCCCGACCTACACGCTTGGCAATCTCTATGCGGCGCAGTTCTGGGAGAAGATCAACCTGGACATCCCGGATCTGAGCAAGCAGATCGGCAAGGGCCAGTTCAGTGAGCTCAAGAAGTGGCTCAACACCAAGATTCATCGCCATGGTCGGCGCTATCGCGCGGGTGAACTGTGCAAGATGGTGACCGGCGCAGAACTCTCCGCCGATCCACTGATGCGCCATTTGACCGCGCGTGCTGAAGCCGTGTACGGCATCTGAGTGATGCCCCAAGAGGTTCATGGGCGCGGCCTGGCTCGCGGTCCGCGCCCCATACCCGGCCGGGTCAGTTGACCGGCGGGATCGGCGTGGCACGCCCGAATGCGGAACTGGGGCGGTTGGCGGCGGGGCTCGCCTGCGCCGGCCGCGTGGCTTCGGCAGACGAGTGCATCGGGGCAGGCGGTGTGGTCCGCTTGTTGCGGATCTGATCGATCGAGCGATCGAGCTTGCCCAGGATGTTCTTGACCTGATTGAACGACTTCTCAGAGGGACCCATAACGCTTGTGCCTCCTTGCACGGGACGGAATCGGACTGCCCTGTGCATCGGAGGACTGGGGGCACTTCTGGTGCCTTGGTCTTCAGGATGCGTGCGCAGGCTGACCCCTGTGCCACGTGTGCAGGTTGAGCGGTGCTCGCCGGAACGACCTGCGCTGCTCAGACTGCCTCAGGATTGTCCAAAAGGCACGGTCGTGGGGGGTACCCCCCTCCCAGAACCGTCACCCCGGTGAAAGACCGACACCGACCGGCGCCGCTGTTTGGAAATTGCGGGACGTCCGTTCGGGGAGTAACCTAGTGTCCTACGTCATATGGCACAGGTCACTCTCCAGAATGTCCGTAAGGTCTACCCCAGCGGTTTCGAAGCCGTGAAGGATCTCTCACTTGATATCAAGGATGGCGAGTTCGTCGTCCTCGTGGGACCCTCCGGCTGCGGAAAATCAACCACCCTGCGCATGGTCGCCGGCCTCGAGGATGTCTCCTCCGGCTCGATCAGCATCGGCGGGCGGGTCGTCAACGATGTCCACCCCAAGGACCGCGACATCGCCATGGTCTTCCAGAACTACGCCCTGTACCCGCACATGTCGGTGTACAAGAACATGGCCTTCGCCCTCAAGCTCCGAGGCGTGCCGGCAGATCAGATTGAACAGAAGGTCCAGGCCGCGGCGAAGATCCTGGGCATCCAGGAACTCCTCGACCGCAAGCCCAAGGCCCTCTCCGGTGGCCAGCGTCAACGCGTGGCCGTCGGCCGCGCCATCGTCCGCGAACCCAAGGCCTTCCTCTTCGATGAGCCGCTGAGCAACCTTGACGCCAAACTTCGCGTGACCACTCGCGCTGAACTCAAGGCCTTGCACCTGAGACTCAAGACCACCACGATCTACGTCACGCACGACCAGGAAGAAGCGATGACGCTGGGCGATCGCATCGTGGTGATGAGCAAGGGCATCATTCAGCAGGATGGGACGCCTCTTGAGGTGTACCGCAAGCCGCGTAACCGGTTCGTGGCAGGCTTCGTCGGCACGCCCCCGATGAACTTCTTCGAGGGCACGATTCAACGTCAGGGAGATGAGCTCTTCTTCGATGAAGGCTCGGTCGATGTCGCCGGCAAGCCCTACCGGGCTACCGTTGCGCCCGGACCTCTGGCCGAGGCCCTGGGGGCCTATGTGGGCAATCCCATCGTCATGGGCGTTCGTCCCCAGGCACTGCGCGAAACGCATCTCGCGGCTGCCGGCGCCAACCACTGGTCAATGCCCGTGCGAGTCGTTGAGCCGCTGGGTGACTCGATGGATGTCTACTGCTCCACGCCGAAGAACAGCCACATCGTCGCCCGTATCGCGGCCAATGCCGCGGTTCGAGCGGGGGATATCACCACCCTGTGCGTCAATACGCAGCACGCCCACTTCTTTGAGCCTGGCGAGTTCGGTGCGGTCATCGCCAATGCAGCGCAGCACTGAGCGGGCCATCCCTGCGGGAGTGGCGATCACGCACGCAGGTCGCGGGCAAACAGGAGCCATTCGAGACTCAGCAGAAGCGCCGCCGCGGCGACGAAGAGGCCCCATGTCGGCTGCCCCGTGGTGCCTTCACGTTGTGCCGCGGCAGCCTGCGAAGCCGTCGCCGTTGAAATGGTCACGGGATTCATCAGTGACTCCACCGCATCGCAGAGATTGACAGCGATGGTGGAATCTGCGGAGCCTTGCTGGCGAGCCGTGTAGATGCCGGTGCGAGTGAATGTTCCTGCCGCGGCCTCGCCCGAGGCATTTGTTCCCGCGGCGTCGAGCACGCGCTTGAACGGGCCGTCGATCGTGATGGGAGTTGCACCCGACATCCGTACGAACACGGGCTGCATCGTTGAAAACGCCTTGCCCGCGGACTCGTCGGTTCGCTGAAGCAGGAAGCGAATGGCCTCCGACAAGAAGACCGGGAACGACGGCTGGAGAAGCCAGTTGGTGCGGCCCAGATCAAAAGCGCAGACGACACGCCGCGGGCCACCGCCGGTGGTGCTGACCATCACCGGTCCGTCACGGCAGGTCAGCAACTCCTCGACACTCACGCCGGGCGCAGGAGTGATCGACAACACATACGGATCGTCAATGACCAGCGATTCGAGCGAGATGGATGCAAGGAGTGGGTGCGTGCGCTGCCAGAACAGTGAGGTCGGTGGGTTGGGCACATCCTTGCGCTCGATGCCGGCGGTGGTGAGGCTGGCACCAAAGGCGATCGTGGGGATAGCCGGGGCCTTGAATGGCGTGGTGTGGTCGAAGAGGACGATGTCGGCATCGCCGAGCGCTCCCTGTGCCGCGGCGGTATCGAACTCCTGCGGCGTCATCCGAGTGAGTTTGCGCAGCGCCAGCTCGCTGACGACATCGCCAAGCAGCAAGTTGGAAGCGGGGACGGGGGAAGTTCCGGCAGGGGGTTGAACGAGGATGAGCGCGGGGTTGAGGGGCGGATCGATGAACATCGCCGCGGCGTTGTCGCTGGCGAGTGCATCAGGCTGGGTGATGGCCACTTCCAGGAGTCCCAATCCAACCTGAGGCAACTCGAAGGTCGTGGTCGCCGTGCGATTGTCGGCACCCTTGGCGAGATTGACCTCGAGGACTCGCTGGGCAACGCTGCGTCCTTGCAGTGTGAGCGAGAGCGGAATCTGATCGGTTCCTGCTTCAGCGGGGCGGTTGGAAGAGACCTGAACGAAGATGCGAAGCGCGGTGCTGCCTGGGCCATCGCGGCGGGCACTCAGACGCGTGATGCCGCGGTTGAGGGGCTGCACATCCGGGGTACTTTGCCCGATTCGTTCGAGGCTGACGGGCAGCGCACTGCGGAGCACCAGCGTGCCCGGCGCGTTGGTGGGTTCGATGGCATCGGTCAGCAGGACGATCCGTGTGCTGCCCGTCTCATCCTGTTCGCTGGAGGTCGAGGCGATCGATTGTGCCAGTTGCATCGCGCCCTGGAGGTTGCCGGGCTGGTCGGTGGGTGCCACGCCCGAGAGGGCTGAGTTGGCAAGCGACGCGGCGGTGGTGAAGCCGCTGACAAGGGCCGGCTCCGCCGCGGCGGCGATGATGGCCACGGACCGATTTCCGCCGGAGGTCGCCTTGTCCACCAGCGTCTGGGCGCGTTGGAGTGCAAGGTCGAATCGCGAGGGGCTTGAGGGGGAGTCGACGGCGTTCATCGAGGCGGAGGCATCGATGATGAGGATGGTGCGAGCCGCGGCGGCGTCGTCGGGCACCTTCCAGACGGGCTGGCCCGCAGCGATCGAAAGCAAGAGGAGGATCAGCAGGTGGAGCAGCAGGAGCCAACTGGGTCGGAGACGCTGGAACGGCTCGTTGGCCTGGGCATCCGCCGCGGCGGGGTTCCAGTGGATGATGCTGCTGACGCGCAGGGGCCGCCTGCGGAGCTTGAGGATGTAGAGGACGAGCAGCACGAGCCCGCCCGCGATGAAGGCCAGGAGGGCATCACCTGGGGCCAGGAGCGACATTGGGGCTTTCCTTCGGGGGCTTGGCTGCTGGAGGCTGCTGGGGGCCCTTGAAGCCGTAGGCCCAGATGAAGATCTCGCGGGAGACATCGCGGCTCGCGGCGGGCTTGGTGGTGCCTGCCCCAAGGAACATGGCGCGGGTCTCCTTGATGACTTCGGGGGTTTCCGAGCCTTCAAGGATCTTCATCAGGAGGCTGCCGCCTGGCCGGAGAACATGGGGGGCCAGTTCAAGCACGCGGCGGCAGAGGCGGGCGGACATGAAGTCATCGCCGTGGCCGGTGGTGTTTGGGGCCATGTCGCTGATGAGGGCGTCGGCGGGTTTGCCGCGGATGGGGGCCAGGAGGATGGAGGGGTCGGTGGTGAAGGCGTCGCTGACCAGGGTGGTGATGGTGGGGCCGAACATGGGCCGGACTTCCTGGAGGTCGATGCCGACGGCGAGTCCGGAGGGGCCGATGATCTTCTCGACGACCTGAAGCCACGAGCCCGGGGCGCAGCCCAGGTCGATGACACGGTTGTGTTCGCGGACGATGCGTTTGCTCTCGTTGATCTCGAGGAGCTTGTAGGCGGAGCGTGCGACGTACCCCTCGGCCTTGGCCTGCTTGAAGTAGCGGTCATGAAGTTTGCGGGGCTGGGGCATGGAGCAAGGGTAGAGATGCCCGGGGCCCCGAGCGAGCCTTGGTGCCGCGGATCCGAGGGTGGCCATAGACTCTGCCCCATGAGTCAGGAAACACCGGTTGCGACGGGGGCACATCTTGAGTTGACACGGGCCCAGCGGCTGTACATCTGGCTGACGGCCATTTCGTGCACGTGCCTTCTGATCGGGGATGTGGTGGGCATCAAGCTCTTCAGGATTCCGCTTGGGTTTGAGATTCCCGTCTGGTGGGGCAATGGCAAGATCGAGGCCATCGAGCACACCTGCGGGATGCTGACGTTTCCGGTGACGTTCCTGCTGACGGACTTGATCAACGAGTTCTACGGCAAGAAGGCGGCGAGGCGGGTGGCGTTCATCAGCCTGGCGATGGGGTTGCTGGCGTTTGCGGTGATCAATGTGTCGCAGTACATGCCGCGGCTTGATGCGCCGTACAACGTGTCGCAGCAGTCGTTCGATGCCGTGTTCGGCTCTGCGAAGGGCATGTACATCGCATCGATGTGCGCGTATATCGTGGGGCAGTTGTCGGACATCACGATCTTCGGGATGCTCAAGAAGGCTACGGGCGGGCGCATGATCTGGCTGCGGGCGACGGGTTCGACGGTGATTTCGCAGTTCATCGACAGCTTCGTGGTGAGCTTGATTGCCTTCAATGTGTGGCGGAATCTGTTTCCGGATCCGACTGCTCCGCCGGCACCGATGGGCGAGATCTTCAAGCTGGCCATCACCGGATACATGCTCAAGTTCGTGCTGGCGATGTGTGTCACGCCCCTGATTTACCTTGGGCACTCGATCGTGCGGAACTTCCTGGGGTTGCAGCCGCTGCCGCCTGATGACACGGTGTGATGCCGGGGCCGTGCGCGGCCTTGCTGACCTTCAGGTCAACTTGTGCGGACGCATGACGCGGGCATTGCAAATCGGTTGGTCCAGTGCATGATGCTGTGGGCTTTGTGAAACTACAGTTGGCTGCATGCATCTCAAGCACTCTGACATCGAGCACGGCCCCCGCGAAGTCCCTGTGAAGTTCATTCTTGAGGACCCCGAGGGTCTGACGGGCACTTCGCAGCGCGAGCACAATCTGCTGGGCGCAGTTGGCGAGAGCCTGCTGGAACTGGCGATGGAGTACGGGATCAACATCGAGCACGCCTGCGGTGGTGTGTGCGCATGTTCGACGTGCCATGTCTACATCGAAAAGGGCAACGAGCACCTCTCCGAAGCGACTGAAGGCGAAGAGGATCGCGTGGAGGAGGCTCCGGGCCTTCAGCGCAACAGCCGACTTTCGTGCCAGTGCCACATCGAGCGGCTGGGTGAGATTCAACTGCGCATTCCTTCGTGGAACCGCAACGCGATCAAGGAAATTCCGCACTGAGGTATCAGGCGGGCTGCGGGGTCTCATGCCGCGGCGGAGGCTGCACACGATGCCCAAGAGCAACGATTCATTCAACTGGCTTGATGTCGAATACATCGGGGAACTGCTGGCCGAGCACCACCCGGACAAGGATCCGCTGCGCACCGGCTTTGTGGAGCTCAAGCGGCTGGTCATGTCGCTGGAAGGATTCCACGAAGAGCCGGGCCACCCATGCAACGAGAAGATTCTCGAAACGATTCAACGCTTCTGGATTGAAGAACGCGAGGACCTGCGGTCGGATGACTGAGTTGCACAGGTCGGACATCACCCGCCCCGCGATCCTTCAGTGACTTTGCGATTCGGATTTACTCATCCTGTCTATCCTGTCCATCCATGTTCCTTTCTTCGCGAAGGAGAGAGAACATGGATAGACAGGATGGACAGGATAAGGCAAGAAGCAGTGCAAGAAGTACTGTGATTGCGAGTAAGGGGAGTCGCGAGAGTTCTGGGTTGAGCCCTGAAGGAAGCCCGAGGATTTTTGATCGCGGACTTGGTCTTCCGTTCTCCCGCAGCTCACATTCTTGTGATTCAAATGATTGGGCATGAGTGCTGACTGATCCTTGCGGACTTTCTGTCTCGGCCCGTTTGGGTCGAACGGCGCATGCCAAGTCGACGGTGTATTGCGGCGCGGTGGAGAGGTGGTGAGCGATTCTGGCATGTGCCCCGCCGCGGCGCGGTGCTGCAGCGCGATTCCCCGGTCCGGCGCATACTCTGGGTTTCCATGCGCGTGGTTCTGATCAACTGGGCACGATTCGCTGAAGGCGCTCAGAGCGGCGGGGGTGTCAATGGGTACTGCCGCCAGCTCGCGATTGAACTGGTGCGTCAGGGCCACGAAGTGGCGTGGCTGAGCAGCGGGCTGGCTTATGTGCCCGGTGCCATTCCTGGCAGCCTTCAGGCGTGTGAAGTGCGGCGGATGGACGATTGTCAGGGCGTCCAGATCTACGAGGTCTTCAACTCGCCCGTGCTTGCTCCTGGCATCTTCCAGTTTCGCGAGCCGCTGGGCGAAGTGAGTTCCCCTGAACTTGAAGCGGAGTTGACGCGGTTCTTCCAGCTCTGGAAGCCGGATGTGGTGCACCTGCACAACATCGAAGGGCTTTCATGCGGCGTGGTGGATGCGGCAAGGACTGCCGGGCCTGGCTGGAAGGGTGCTGCGGTGGTCTTCAGTCTGCACAACTACCACACGATCTGCCCGCAGGTGTACCTGATGCACAAGGGGCAGACGCCCTGTTTTGATTTCGACAGCGGGCATGCCTGCACGCAGTGCGTTGAAGGGCATGATGCCACGCTTGAGCGGCGGATTCGCGCGGGGATTTCGCCCGATACGCAGGTCGCGGCACGTCCGGCGTCGCCGCCACCACCGCCCGCGATTCTCACACGCGTGGTGGGGGCTGTGAAGCGGCGATTGACCGCGCCGGTGCCGCTGCCAGTGCTCGATCCGCCGATGCCCGGGCGCGGCCTGAGTTTGCCTGCCGACGTCGAGGGATCGATGCCGGTGGCCGAAGCGGCCACACCCGAGCCGCGGCCTTGGTCGGCGGAGCAGTTTGGACAGCCCTCGTGGCGACCGCTGAGCAATGAGATTCGTCCGCCCGCAAGCACGTCGCGAGCCCTGAACGACTTCGGGGTGCGGCGCAAGGCGATGGTCGACATGCTCAGCCGCTGTGATCGCGTGCTCGCTGTTTCCGCGTTTGTCCGGCGCAAGTTCGAGTCGATGGGGGTCGCGTCGCACGTGCTGCGGGAGATGCCCATCGGGACACGCATGGTCGATCTGGCACAGCGCACGCCGTGGCTCGGGCTTCCCCCCTCCGAACCCGCAGCAGGCCGCCCCGTCCGTCTTGCCTTCATGGGCTACAACAACACCTACAAGGGGCTGGGCATGCTCCTTGATGCCCTGGACCTCTTGACCCCCGAGTGTCAGACGCGACTCGAACTGTTCATCTGGGCCAAAGACATCGAGAAGGATCTCGCACGCATCGAATCGTTCCGTGGCCGTCTTGCAGGCGTGCACGTGAAGGGGAGCTACCGGTTCGAGGACGTGCCCGGCATGCTCTCGGGGATTGATGCTGGTTTGGTCCCGAGTGTCTGGTGGGACAACGGTCCGCAGACGGTGATGGAGTATCTGGCCTGTGGCGTGCCTGTGATCGGTGCCGCACTGGGTGGCATTGTCGATCTGGTTCGCGATGGAGAGAATGGTCTTCTGTTCAGAGGCAATGACCGTTTTCATCTGGCGGCGACGCTGGCGAGAATCGGCCGCGAGCCCCAGATCCTGGCCACGCTCCGACAGGGCGTGACCACGCCCCGATCCATCAGCGAACACGCCATCGCGATGGAGGCGGAATACCGTGCGATGGTCGCTGCCCGCAAACACCTCTGAGCCGACACGCTCGCTTTCGCCATGCCCATCGATTCCGGACAACTTCTTGAGTGGGAACGGCAGATTGCCCGGGGTGAGGCACTGGTCGGAGCGGCGTCACGCCGCGATGGTCTGCGGATTGTCGTGCTTGGCTGGGCGAGGCTCTCGCGGCAGGCAGGCGAAGGCTCTGGCCTCAACTTGAGTGCGTCCGAGCTCGCCGCGGAACTGGTGCGGCGGGGGAACCGGGTGATGTACCTTCGCTCGGGGATGGAGTATTCAGTCCGCCCGGGCATGCGGTTCTCGTTCACGGAAGTCTGGCGGGGCGTGGGGTGCTTCTCGCTCGTCAACAGCCCCAATCTCGCGCCCGGGAACTTCAACTTCCGCAACATCGCGGCACAGACCTCACACGCCAAGCAAGCCCAGCTCGTGGTCGAGTGGGTCCGCGCCGTCCGCGCTGACCTCGTGCATGTGCAGGCCCTCGAAGGCTTCAGCCTCGACACGATTGAAGCCCTGCGGATGTGTGGGATTCCCGTGGTGGTCACGCCGCACAACTACTACTACCTGTGCCCGCAGATCGACCTGCTTGCCAACGAACGCACTGTCTGCGAGGACTACGAAGGCGGAGCCAGGTGTGTGGATTGCCTGCATCATGCCCCCGATCCTGCAGCTGATATGTCGTGGCGCAAACGCTACCAGAGTGCGGAGCGCCTCATGGGGCCTGATGCCTGGTCGCAGATCAAGTATCGAGGCAGGGAACTCTCCGAGCGACTTTCCGCCCTCGCTGACAGCACCAAGCAGGAAGTTCCGATTCTCGGAGGGGTGGCTCCGCCGCCTCCACACCCGGCAGCACTCCCGGCTCGGCCGGTCGATGTGCATGAGCGGCTGCTCACGGCGCCGGGGAAATTGCATGCGTGCAACGACTACGGTCGGCGGCGGCTGGCATCGATCGCCGCACTCAACGCGGCATCGCGCATCATGTGCCCGAGCCGGTTCCTGATGAAGTTGCATGCTTCGTTTGGAGTGCATGAGGCTTCTCTGGTGCATGTGCCGCTGGGGCAGCCGCACTTTGATCTCCTGCGAGCCGCAGCGGGGGATTCGCCCTTTGCCGATGCTCCTGCGTGGCGGTCCACCGATCAACGGCCATTGCGATTGGCGTACTTTGGCAATTGCTATCCCAACAAGGGGCTGGCGACGCTGTGTGAAGCGGTGGAACGCATGCCCACGGAACTTGCACGCCGCGTGCATCTGGTGGTTCGCGCGGCGGGCGATCATGGGCCCTTTCGCCGCTGGATGGAAGGGAGGCTGAACGTCTCTTTCCTGGGCGGCTATGACCTTGGACAGCTCCTCAGCGCACCCAGTGAATACGACGCGGTCGTCTTTCCGAACATGGGGCTTGAGAACTCGCCCTTTGTCGTGCTCGAAGCGCTGCATGCGGGGCGCAGCGTGATTGCTTCGGATCTTGGTGGCCCGACGGATTTCGTGCAGCACCGCAGCAACGGCCTGCTTTTCCGTGCGGGCGATGCGGACTCGCTGGTGCGTGCCATTGCTGAGGTCGTGAGCGGCGAGTTTGCGCTGCCCTCGATTCGCCAAGTGCACGAGCGTTCGAAGCTGGTGAGCTTTGCCGCCTATGCAAACGCCGCGGAAGGGATCTTCCGCGGCGTGCATGATGTTCAATAAGTTGTCGCTTCAGCAGCCTTACCCGGCACTCAGCCGTTCCACAGGCGGGTGGCGTGGCCGGTGTACTTGCTCAGTGGGCGGATGATGCGGTTGTTGGCGTGCTGTTCCATGATGTGGGCGCACCAGCCAGAGACACGCGAGGCGACGAAGATGGGCGTGTACTGCGGGACGGGGATGCCCATCACGAAGTACGTCATACCGCAGGGGAAGTCGACATTGGGGTGAATGTTCTTCTTCTCGAGCATGATCTTCTGGACCTTGTCTCCCATCTCGAACCACTTGAGCGACTCGGGGCCCTGCTTGCGGGCAATCTCGCGGCCAAGGGCGCCCAGGATCGGCGCACGGTGGTCGCCGTTCTTGTAGACGCGGTGGCCGAAGCCCATGAGCTTCTCCTTGGTGTCGAAGGCGTTCTGCATGTAGCTCTCGACGGTGCCGCCCTTCTTGACCCAGACATCGATGCGCTTGAGCATTTCCATCGCGGCTTCGTTCGCGCCGCCGTGGAGGGGGCCCTTGAGTGCCGCGATGCCGCCGCAGACTGCGCCGTGCATGTCGCTGAGCGTGCCGGCGATAACGCGGGTGGTGAAGGTGCTGGCGTTGAAGTCGTGCTCGGCGTAGAGGATGAGCGAGACATCGACGCAGCGGGCAAACTCGGCATTAGGCTTGTTGCCCGTCATGAGATACAGCAAGTTCGCGGCGTGCGACAGCGTCGGATCACCACCGGTCTCGGGCTGCACCATCGGGCGGCCGTCGATCACGCTCTGCATGTGACCGATGACGGCGGGCATCTTGGCCAGAAGCCGCTTGGACTTGCGGAGGTTCGCTTCCGCGCTGTTGTCCTGACAGTCAGGGTCGATGTGGCCCAGGAGGCCGACGGCCGTGCGGCAGACATCCATGGGAACGGCGGTGCCGGCCTTGAGGGCCGGGCCGACGTCCCGGAGGAACTGCTGGACGGAGGCGGGGATGGCCCGCTCGGCGATGAGTTCGTTCTTGAAACGGGTCAACTCGGCTGCGGTGGGCTTGGAGCCCTCGAGCAGGACGAAGGCGACTTCCTCGAACGTGGCGTTCTTGGAAAGGTCGTGGATCTCGTAGCCCCGGTAGAAGAGACCGCCCTGTTCGATGGAGCAGATCGAGGTTTCTCCGGCGATGATGCCTTCAAGGCCTCGTGAGAAGATGGCCTCGGCGGTTTCCTTGCTGGCAGCGGGGGCGGTGGTCATGGAGACAAGCTTCCTTGTTGGGTGGAATGGGGACGGTGAAAATCAACAGACCCCGCGCATCAGGAATAATGCATAGGGCTGGCTGCACCCCCGTGCAGCAGACGCCGGAGGGTGCGGCAAGTGGACTATAGGGGTGTTTCCGGATCCAACCAGACCCGCCCAGGCCCGGTTCGGGGCCAGGGCCGCCTCAGCAGCCGCCCTCCCAGTTCACAAAGAAGAACTCGACATCCTGGCCGTCAACCCCGCCATCGGCATTGAGATCGCCGGCGGGTTCGCCGCGTGACCAGACGATGAAGAAGGATTCGATGTCCTGGCCATCAACACCACCATCACAGTTCACATCGCCGATGCATAGGGCGATGATGGCTGGGTTGCTGGTGGCCGTGCCGCAGCCATTGGAGACCACGCAGTCGTACACATCCGCATCCGCAGCCGAGGCTGCCGCGATGTCGAGTGTGGTGCTCTGGGCACCTGCGATGGCCACACGCGGCGTGCCGCGGCGCCATTGGTAGATGAAGGGGCCGGAACCGGTGGCATCCACCGAGAGCGTTACCTGCCCGCCGGGGCAGCCCGTTTGGTCGGCTGGTTGCAGCGTGATGGTGGGTGACTGGCAAGGGAGGCCGGGGACGTGGAGGCCCGCCGCGGCTGTGGTGGTGGGGGTACCGGGCTTGAAGAGGCCGATCGTGGCGTTTCCCGAGACAGGCGCGATGTTGGCATCAAAGCGGAAGTTGTAGAGCGTGCCCCATCGCAGGGCGTTGGCGTTGTTGCCGCTGGGGCCGATGAACGGCTCGGGGCAGGTCCAGGTGACGGCCGTGGAGGATGCGACTCCGGGCCAGTTGTCAGGGTTGGCTGCGGTGTTGGGGAAGGGCTCGCCGGAGTGGGCGAAGATGCCGTGGAAGCCAATGTTGCTGACCGTGACATTCGGTGCGAGGGGCACGCTGAAGCGGCCGCCCGAACGATCGCTGTTGAGGTTCTGGACCGCGTATTCATAGTGCCAAGTGCCATCGCCGTTGTTGGTGGCCTTGGAAGCAACCCAGAAGCGGCAGACGATGCCCGGGCCGGGGAGCGATGTGTCGAGGTACTCAGCCGCGGCGATGGAGACGGTTGGATCGGCATCCTTCCACGCTTGAATGGCCGGCGACATGCGGTGGGGCTCTCCGACGATCGTCGGTGCTGCGGTGGTGCTCGTGAACGAGAGCATTTGGTAGGTGGCGTTGTTCAGGCCGTTGGTTGAAGGTGCACCGGCGTAGGTCCACTGGGCATCATCCGCGGCGACGTAGTGAGCTTCACCGAAGTAGACAGCACCTGCATTGAGGGCCGGGTTGATGTCATCGGTGAAGACCTGGAGTCGCTGGCCGATCTCGTTGCCCGGTGCCGGCGGCGGCGGCCAGGAGAAGACGCCGGTGGTGGCGTTGCACGTGGAGCGGGGGCCGAGGTTGCCTTGGCTGCCGTTGTAGCCCGCGCCGTAGACATCCGAGCAGCCAACGCCCAACTGCGCCCCACCCATGGGCGGCTGCACGCACGTCCCGCAATCGCTGGGCGAGTTGAGCGACTGGAAGCTGTGCTTGAGGAATGACTGGCCGATCTGCTCGAAGCGACCGTTCTTGAGGCGGTAGATGTTCTGTGCGATGACCGGGTGCTGCGTTCCGCCCTGAATCCAGATCACCGGCAGATCGCCGATGTTGCACGCATTGGTGCCAAGCGAGTAGGCAGAGATGTTGCCCAGGGCTCCGTAGTAGTTGACATCGGTGAGGTTGGCGACGATGACATCCGGGCCACGCGACGGGCAAGGATTCACGGTGAGGCCAATCGCACCGGTGGTGGAGCGGCCGAGTCCATCTGCGAGCGCGTAGCTGATGACCTTGTTGCCCGAGGCGATGATCTCGGGGACTGTGTACCTCAAACTCCAGATGCGGTCGCCAGCAGTTGCATCGCCGTGGGTGCCGTCGTTGAAGAGGACTTGATCAGCTGCGCCGCCGATGCTCGAGAGATCCGCACGAACCGAAATGGCCGTGTTGGGCGGGTTGGTGCCGGGCATGACGTTGACCGTGAGAAGCGTGAAGCCATCGGTGCCGCACGCGTTCACCGTGCTTGGAAACGCGCTGGCGGTTGCGGTCGGGCCGTCGTAGCAGGCGAAACGAAGCCGCGTGCCTGCGGTGATGAGGCCGGCGGTGTTGCAGGAGAACTGCGTGGGAGGCAACGTAGTGTGTTGCACCCCGACCGTGGCCTCGCGGCCACCCTGGTCGATGTTCCCGTAGATCACTTCAAAGCCGGATTGATCCTCGAAGAGGCGCAGTTCAAAGTTGAGCGAGCCGCCGCCGGAGTAGTAGTGGGCGCGCCATTCGATGTTGAAGATGCGAGTGGGGGCGGTGCCGCTGACTGAGGTGAAGATGCCCTCGCCGGTGCCGTTGGTGAGCAGATCGTCCCAGTGCGGGCAGATGGCAACATCGAGCGTTCCGGCCTGTGGGAGGCAGTTGTTGCCGTACGAATCGCTCGCGGTGGTGAACTGGAAGGTGCCGTTGCTGCTGACGTTCGCCGCGGCGTAGGCTGTGCCGTAGAGCGTGACCGGGAAGGGGAGCTGGATGTTGGTCACGCAATCATCGCAGTGGTTGCCGATGTCGGTGGTGCCGGGGATGATGGATGCGCCGCCGGAGGAAGCGAGTGAGAAACCGGAGCATTGAGCCGCGGCGGGGAGTGTGCATGCCGCGAGGGCTGCGGGGAGGGCGGCACGGGCGAGGATGGACCACTGCCGCGAGAGGTGCGTGATGAGAAGTGAGGAAGTGCGAGCAATTTTCATCGGGGCGAGCTCCGGAAAGCGTTTGGGTTGGGGCTATCAGGTGGGCGGCGGATGGTAGCGGCGCGGAGAGCGCTCACTGATCCCGGATTGGCGGTTACCGGGCGGAAATCACGCGTGCATCGGGGCAGGCGTTCGATGGGCTGCGGGGAACGAACAAGACGCTGTGCCACCGATTCCCGGTTTCGGAATCGGTGTCCCCGTTCGGGCCTACTCCCAAAGTGTGGGAGTCGAAGTGCGGTTTGGACGAAGGCGAACCATTGCCGCCGAATCTCGTGAACCACCACCAGAAATCCAAACGATGTGTCACCGAGTGATCAAACTGGAATCAGTCGTTCGGGTTCAGGATGTTGGAGGTCTTTCATCCGAACTTCGCTGATGCCATCCTCGCACTGCGGGAGAAGTCCAAGGCGGGGACACCGATTCCGAAGCCGGAATCGGTGGCACGTTGGTGGTCATGGATGATCGATCAGCAGCCCGCTTCCCAATGCTCAAAGAACGCGCTGACATCTGCGCCGTCAATGCCGCCATCGGCGTTGATATCGGCACTGGAGTCGCCCGCTTCCCACTGCTCGAAGAACGCGCCGACATCCGCGCCATCGATGCCGCCATCGAGATTGAAGTCACCCGGGCAGCATTCAGGGCCACCAACAGTAAGCATCGCGGCATTGCTTGTAACGCTTCCGCAGCCCGCCACACTGGTGACGATGCAGCGCACGGAAAGTTCGCCGGGTGGTGCAGCGATGGCCTGTGTATCGATCGTGGATGCCGCGGCACCGGTCACATCGAGCAAGGCTTGACCCTGATACGAGTTGATGCCGTTGGTGAGATCCGTCCACGCCGCGGCGGCCTCTGGCTGCCATTGCCATTGGTAAGAGACTGCAGCCGTGCCTGCCGCGGCGACAGCGAACGTGGCGGTTCCCGACACACAGGTTGATTGCGGCGAGGGCTGCGTGCTGATGGTCGGTGTGGGGGCGCCGAATGCGTATCGCGCGATGCCGGACGCGGCGACACCGCCCGCGCTGGTGAAGCCGCCAGATGCGATGACGTCGCCGTTGGGCAGTGCAAGAAGGTCGAAGACGGAGGGGTTGGTGGGATTCGGCCACGCAACGCCCGCTCCCAGCGCGGTCCAGACGTTCGTATCAGGGTTGCAGCGGATGATGCCGTTTGCCGATACGCCCCCGGCGAAGGCAAATGATCCTCCGACCATGACGTCCCCGCTCGGCAGGACCGCAAGGCCAGCGACAAGGAAGCTGGTGTAGGCACCCAGCCCGGTCCAGGTGTTGGTGGTCATGTTGCCGCGGGCCATCATGAATGGCCCTCCGGTGAAATTCGGATTCAAGGAGCCGCCGGCCGCAATCACATCGCCACCTGGGAGCACTGCCAACGCAGCAATGTTCCCATTGACGTTGGGACCCTGGCCAGGCGCGACCCAGGCCTGGGTCGTCGGGTTGTATCGTGCCAACGCGCCCGCGGCTGTGCCGCCAGCTCCGAAGAAGTCGCCGCCCACCACGACATCGCCGCCGGGAAGCAGCACGAGCGCGTTGACGGATGGGCGTGCTCTAAAACGTGCTGATATTGGCGTTGTTGATCCATGGCCGCTTCTTGGCGTCGCGCCACGGGAGACCCGGTGTAGATCTCCGTTGACGCGGCGGTTGCGGCCACTCCCTGCCGGCGTCAACATTCAACCCTGTCACACGAAGGGGTGGACTCATTGCTTCGTTGTGGGAGTATCGGGCCACCGCACGTTGGTGGTGCGATCCCGGTACCACTCGAGATGGGTGCACAGTGTGGTCCAGCCTCCGGCGGGGGTACCATCTCCAAGAGTGATGCCCCACGGTGACAACGCTGCGGACATTGGTCAGAGCTCAACGAGCCCGGGTGCTCGACGCGAGCACTGGAAGGATGCCTATGCCGCGTTGCGGAAGATGGCCGCGTTCAGGCTTGCTTCCATTCCGCGCGGGCCGACCTTCCAGCCAACCGATGTGCTGCATGAGGCGTTTGTTCGGATTCTTGAATCAGAGTCGCGTGCGAAGGCCATGGTCGAACCGAAGGCGTTGATGCCGGGGGCGTGGGATGGGCTCGATGAGGCAAGGGCGGTGGCAACGCTCGCCGCGGCGATCCGATCGGTTCTGGTCGATCGTGTGAGGCGCCGCGATGTTCGACGGCGTCACCACCCAAGGGTAGCCCACCAGGAGCGAAGCCGTACGGATGAGCGCGAATCAGGGTGGGAACTTCTTGCGCTCGATGACGCTCTCCACCAACTCGCAGTGATCGATCCCAGGGCGGCACGTGTTGTTGAGCTGCGGTACTTTGCCGGTCTTTCGGTCGAACACACGGCCACCCTGATGGGGCAGGCTGTCTCGACCACTGAACGCGACTGGCGGTTTGCCAAGGCCTGGTTGGCAGAGCGGTTAGGTCAGCGCGGCATACCAGCAGTTTCCGCTGCATCGGGAGATTTTCAGCAGAATCGTGAAGGGGCGGGGGCCACGTGTGCGTGAATGGGGTGGGGCCGGAGTTCACATGCCAGCCGGGCGGGCGGACCTCGCCGCTGCTCGGGCTGCAGATGGCTGCGGCGCATGGAACGGTGATGCATGGTGGCAAGCCCATGGCGTCATGGGCTTGCCACCTCTTGTGATGGAGCCTTCCTTCAAACGTGTGGGTTCGCGATGCGGGGTCTGGAGCAACGGTGGAGAAGAGTGCTGCTCAACATGTCGATCTGGCCCGCGTCAAGGAGATCTTCATCCTGGCGCTGTCGCTGACTGCGGATGCCCGCACGCTGGCCCTCGATGAGTTGTGCCACGGCGATTCGACTCTTCGGGCGGCGGTTGAGTCGCTCCTGAAATGCGATGGGAGCGTGACGTTGCTCGATCGCCCCATCTCTGAACTGGCAGATGCCGGCCTCTCGCATGAACAGAGCGAGGACGAGGAACTTCTGGGGCCGCTGCCCGAGCAGATCGGGCCCTTCAAGGTGGTCGGCGTGCTGGGAATGGGGTCGGGTGGGCTGGTGTATCGGGCACTTCAACAGGAGCCGCGGCGAGAAGTGGCGATCAAGGTGCTTCGCGCCGATGCCCCCGTGTCGCGCCGGCGCTTTGAACGCGAATCACAGTTCATGGCCGCGCTGAACCACCGTGGCATCGCGCAGGTCTACGAACGCGGGGTCGATGGCGCGCTCTCGCTGCCGTACATCGCGATGGAACTGGTGCCCGGGGCCCTTCCGATCACCGAGTTTGCCACGAGGAAGCAACTGGGGGTGCCGGCTCGTGTGGACCTGTTCATTCACGCGTGTGATGCCGTCTCGCATGCGCACGCCGCGGGTGTGCTGCATCGCGACCTCAAGCCGGCGAACTTGCTGGTGGATGAGTCCGGCCACGTCAAGATCGTCGACTTCGGTGTCGGACGGTGGCTCGCTTCGCCAGGCACACTTCACGGCGCCGTAGTGGGAACGCTCAACTACACGAGCCCGGAGCAGATGCGGGGTCAGGCCGGGACGTTCGGTGATGTCTATTCCCTTGGTGCAGTACTCTACGAGCTGCTATGCGGCCGCCCACCCATTGAGTTTGAGCCGGGCAACATGATCGACGCGGCGACCCGCATCGAGAACGATGTGCCGGTGGCGCCACGCACGCTGAATCCATCGTGCTCGAGGAACCTGAGTGCCGTGGTGCTCAAGGCACTGGAGAAGCTCCCGCAGCGGCGGTATGCAACCGTGGCACAGTTCGCCGACGACCTGCGCAGCGTCATCATGGGGTTGCCTGTTTCTGCCCGCAGCGAGGCACTCACGGATTCGATGCGCAGGCTGGTCCGGCGTCGGCCGGCTGTGGTCGCCACGGTTCTGGCGGTGACCATGGTGTCACTGGTGTGGGGCATGCTGGCGTGGCGGCAGCAGGAGCGACAACTCGCCGCGGCGTCGCGTCTTTCTGGGGCCGCACTGCGGACGCTTGACTTCATTGAATCACGGCTTGGCAGCACCCCGCTTCGCCATGAACTGGTGGAGACCTACTTCCCGCTGGCCGAGGAACTTGTGCGGGCCCGTCCCAGAGATGCGGATGCCCGCTACTTGCTGGCGAGAATCTGCGACGTGAAGGCGGATCTGTGCCTGCAAGCGATGGACATTCCGCCGGTTCGTACGCTGCGGCAGCGGTCGCTGGAACTCTTCAGCGGGCTCGCGGAAGAGAACCCCGCTTCGGTTGACTATGCGCACCGTGAGTCGCTGGCGATGGTGCGAATGGGGGACGTTGTGCTACGAGAGGGCAACTACGAGGAGGGAACGCAGTGGTACCGCAGCGCGATGGCGATGCAGCAGCGACTCGTTGATGCGGGCGCCACTGATGCCACGCTGCTGGATGACCTTGGATGGAGTTGCCTGCGCATGTCGGATATCGCGTTCAACGCCGGGCGGATGGATGAGGTGCTTTCGTTCGTGGATCGACAGCTTGCACTGGCCAGCCGCGTTGAGAGTCTTGATCGATCTTCGCCCACTCCTTACTGGGCGTTGCTCGCTGCCCACCATCAGGCTTCGCGCGTGCTGGATGTGCCGCAGCGGCGGGAGGACTATGAGCGGCACATCCGCGCGGCGCTGGGAGCGGCAGATCGCCTGATTCAGATCAGCCCGGACGAGCGGCGGTATCTCTCGCACTACGTGCTGCGTGCGTATGACGTGGCGATGAGAATCGAAATCCCGGCCGGTCGAATTGCTCAGGCCATGGAACTCTCGGCGAAGGCGGCATCATGTGTCGCGACGCTCAAGCGGCTTGATGAGGGGACGCACGAGACGATCGCGGCGGACTGTACACGCCTGCGCCTCGCGGCCGCGATCAAGGAGCATCAAGGGGCGATTGCTGAAGCACGGAGTCTGGCCGAGGAGTGTGTTGTGCAGGCACAGAGACTGGGAGCCTACGGGCCCAATGCGTGCAGCGGCGACAACTACCGCAATGAACTTCGCGCCTATCTCATCCATCTGAGCGAATCTCTCCCCTCGAAAAAGCAGTAGAAGGCCGTGTTCGTTCCTGCGAGCGGTCGATTCCGATAGCGAAGGACGCCGCTCAAGGAGCATCGAGATCGTTGACTGTTGCAACGAGTGAGACAGAGGCGGTGGGCGGTGGGGGGCGATCAGGGCGAATCACTCATCCCGGAAATGGGGGATTGCATCTCGCGGCACGCATGAAGCCGGGGTCGAGGTGTGCTGGCCACAACAGGCGGGAACTATTTCATGGGGTGCGGGGTACGGCCACCGGATCAAGCAGCGCGGACTCGCGGACGATACTGGTGCAGCCCATGCCACGCGTGATGCACCCCAGATCAGGCGATCGCCTCGCCATTTCCCGCAGGAGATGTGGCGCTGCGCGCGCAGGGACCGTCCTGGTTGCCGTCTTGTGTGCGCTCGTTCTGCTGCAACTGGCGTTCGTCGGCGTTGCACTGCTCGCGGCGAGAGACAGCGATTTGTCGTTCCTTCGCTTGCAGCAGGCGCGAGCGCAGTACGCCGCGGATGCCGGGGCCAACATGGCGCTGAACGAGATTTATGCCAATGCCGATCTCGATGTTGATGGCACCATCGGGACGATCTCCAGCGACAGCATTGCGCTGAATGACCCGACCCTGAACCAGGCGCAGGTGACCGTCGTATCGATCGCCGCGGCGTCGGGCCGGAAGTTCAGCGTGCAGGCCCGATGCGGCAGCGCGCAGTGCAAACGAGAGCTCTGGGTCGATACCGCCGCGGCGTGGAAGGATGGCTTCGAGTTGTACACTCCGGGCCAGGCCCTCAACAACGTCGGCGGCTGGGTGCCCTGGGATGGTGCGGTGGGTGCGGTTGGGTATGCCTCCAACACCGTCTCACGCATGGGGTTCATGTGCCAGGTCGTTCGGGCAGGAACGGACAGCGTCCGCACATACACGCCCACCTCAGGCAAGTGGACCTACACGGCGTGGCAGTACATCCCCTCCGCCGCGACCGGTGAAACCTATTTCATCCTGATGAACACGTATAAATCGCGCGGAAGCAAGGGATGGAGCACGCAGATTCGCTTCGATCTGGCTGCGAACAAGCTCTATGACAACCTGTCGGGCGGCGTGACCGGCAATCAACTCACCATCATCCGCAACCAATGGGTGCCGCTGGTGGTGAACATCGATCTGGATGCGCGAACTCAGAGCGTGACCTACAACGGGAGCCTGCTGTTCAGCGCATCATGGAATCGTCAGGGCGGCGCAAGGGCCTTTGCCGCGGTGAATCTCTACGGTGCTGGAGCAAGTCAAATCTACTACGACGACATCTCCCTGGTAAGAGCAGGGGTGACCAGTACCGCACTGCTCCAGTGGTCAGCGGTCGCGGCGTCGCCGTGAGTGTGAGGCTTTGGTGGTGCTCAGTGGACTCGATTGCGAGTTGTTCGCCACGCTAGGCACCGCTGGCGTGGGCCAGAAGGTGTCGAGGTAGGTGCACCACTATCCGGCTTGGTGCAAGCGAACGCAAAGTGCCACCGATTCCGGCTTCGGAATCGGTGTCGGCGTTCTGGCCTTCTCTCGAAGCACGAACGCCGCCGGGGCGTCTGGGGAGATGGTGCCGCCCGTGCGGCCGATTCGTGAACGAGTGAATGGCAGGGGGTGGTGGGTGGGCCGCAACCTCGCCCTTTCAGGGCGAGGTTTCCGCGCGTGCGTTACCGGCAGCCGCGCAGCGAAACGCTGCTTGCTGCCGGCCACTAAACTTGATGCCTTCGGCACCGAGGAGAACAAAGTTGTTGTTGAAGGCACCGAGGAGCAATGGCACTGAAAGCACCCATGACGAGCGAAGGCGATGAACGCTCCATTCGCAGGCCACTCGAAGCCAAAGCCACTTCAGGGATTTGAACCCTGGACCTATGCTTTACGAAAGCATCGCTCTACCGCTGAGCTAAAGTGGCAAACCTGATCCGAAATCGACGATTGGCCCCGAGGGCCAGCACCGATCCCGGCTCGCGGGAAGGGAAGTATCGGAGGGTTGGGCCGAATTGTCCAGTAGTTCGGCATCGGATTGGGGGATTCGCCACCCGTTTGGTGGTTTCGAGCCCCGCCGCGGCTGCACTTCGTCCGCTTTTGCTTCGGTCAGGCCCCGGCCTTTGCCAGCAACGCCACCACATGCACCTCAATCGCCCGGCCCTCACCCACGGCATCCACACGCTCGTGCGTCTTGCCCTTGATGTTCACTGCACCCAGGCTGATTCCAAGCAGCCGGGCAATGTTGGCCCGCATCTGGTCCTTCACCGGGCTGAGCTTGGGGCGTTCGAGGATGACGGTGGCATCGAGGTTGGAGACGTGGTAGCCCGCCTGCAACACGCGGCGGGCTGCTTCAGCGAGGAAGTCGGCGGAATCCTGGGATTCGTGCCGCGGGTCGGTGTCGGGGAAGAGCTGGCCAATGTCGGGCATCGCCAGGGCACCCAGAAGGGCATCCGTCACGGCGTGGTAGAGGGCATCGCCATCGCTGTGGCTGATGGGGCCCGCGGCGTGGTCGAGGTGGACGCCGCCGATGACCAGCGGGCGGCCATTGCCGGCTGGTGGGCGGGGTTCAAGGCGGTGGAGGTCATAGCCGTGGCCGATGCGCCAGGAGGCCGCTGCGTCGCTTGGAGGGGTCGCCATCGGGCAAGCGTATCGATCCTGAGCACGCATCGCGGCGTAGAACACCTCGAAAGGGGGCTGGCGTGGGTGGGGGAGAGGAAACTTGCCGCGGCGGCACAGGGATGGCCGATACATCGAACGGTCGGTGAACGGCCTACGTTTGGGTGACCGTTGTCGGGATCCGGGTTGGCCCGATTCTGGCGTGTGTCAGTGGTGCAGGTCGGTGATTTTCTGGAGTACTACGAAGATGCAGGCTTTTGCTCGTCGCGTTGCTGCTGTGAAGGGACTGTTCGCCGCGGGTCTGGTGGGCGCTTCGCTCCTGACCGTCGGAGGGTGCACCACAGTCGCCGAGACCTACACCTACGAAAGCGATGCGCTCTCGCCCAAGACTCTGTCGATCGTCGACACGTCGACCGGTGAGAAGGTCTGGACCTGCGACATCCCCGTGGGCCAGAAGCTCGAACTGCGCTTTGCGAATCGCGTGAAGCAGGCCGAGGAAAAGGGCTCCGACGAACTCGCGTGGACGCTCAGCGGCATCGACTCGAAGAGCAAGGGCCGCAAGAGCACCGTCAAGGTGCCGCCGGTTTCACACCGTCGCCTTGAGATGACGCTGCGTCCGACTCCCGAGACCCGCTGAGCCTCACGCGGCCGCTGAAGGCCACGATTCATCATTCCGCCGATGCCTGGACCGGGGCGGCTTCTGCCACCTCCGGTCCTTTCGTGCGCTTGCGGAAGAACAGGCCCTGTTCGGCAGGTCGTGAAGCGAACTGCGGGTGCAGCAGTCGGCCACGCTCGCGTTCACTCTTGACGGTTTCAACGGGCGCGCCGAACGTGCGGACCCACGCATCATTGCGAGAGGCCATCACGATCCACGCCACTTCAAGGCCAGCCTGACCGCCCGCGATCTTGAAGCGACCCGGTTCGCGCTGTGCGACATAGAGCGTCGGTGCGGGGTTGCCGATGGGCGTGAGGTGGTAGGTACAGTCCTTGTTGATGGCTTCGAAATAGTCGGGCAAGCCCACCCAGGCTTCGCCGCTCGAATCGAGCAACGTGCGGCCGTTGTAGATGTTCAGCGGCACGGGACCTTCCGAGGCGTAGTGGTGCAGGTACTTGTTGTCAGGATCGAGCGGGTGATCGATCACGAACTGCTTGGTGCCGCTGGCACCCATGTTTCCGAGGCTGTAGACACCAAAGCCTTCGGGGCTTTCCGCGCTGCCGAAGACTCCGAAGTTCTGGCCGGTGGTGGCGGTGGAGGTGCCGTAGACACCAGCTGCTCCATCTGCTGAGCTGCTTGTGACGCCCCAGACACCGGTCGTCAGGCCCGTCTGCGCCCACGCACCGCCGTAGACAGCGGTGGCTTCATCGGTGGGGCTGTCGACGCGGCCCAGGACGCCCGTGGTGACGCCACTGGCCGCCGCGGCGTGTCCGACGACGCCCGTGCCTGCATTGCTCGTGGTATAGCCCCAGACGCCCCACGCATCGCCCGTGGTCGCCGCGGCCCACCCCAGAATGCCTCGGCCTGTCGGGCTGTCGCTCTGGCCCTGCACGCCAATGGCCTGACCGCTCGTCGCAGTGGCATACCCAACGGTGCCGACGCCGCTGGAACTGTCGGAGCGGCCAAAGAGCCCGAAGGAGGGGCCGGAGGTGAGCGACGAGTAGATGTACCCGGCGCGAGCGTTGGAGGTCTGTACATGCAGCGGGTAGCCGGGCGAGGTGGTGCCGATGCCAACCGAGCCGGAGGTGAACGTGGCATTGGAGCCGCTCAACGTGAAGGGTGAGGCGCCTGCGGGGCCGGTGAGCCCTGTGGGGCCACGCGCGCCGGTGAGGCCCGTGGCCCCGGTGGGGCCGGCAGGACCGGTTGTACCTGCCGGGCCGGGCGTTCCAGCCGTTCCCTGAGGACCAGCGGGGCCCTGAGGTCCGGCTGGACCCTGCGGGCCTGTGGGGCCTTGCGGTCCGGGTGTGCCGGTGCCGCCGCCGCCACCGTGGATCGAGTAGACGGCAAAGGGAGCTGCGTTGAGTTGCTGCCGCGGCAGAAGTGCAAAGTATGAACCGCTGCCCGCAGGGCGGCGAACCTCTACTTGCAGCCAGCGCGTCGAGCCATTGAACGAGGCGATGCCAAAGTCCAGCGACACCGTGAAGAGTCCATCGGTGACGTAGACCCCCGAATCGATCGTGGGGCCGACCTGATTGCCGGCCCAGTTGGCATCAAACAGTCTGAAGCGCAGATCAGTGACGCCCGTAACGGGCTGACCCGCTTCCTTCAGTTCACCCTGGTAGCTGATCGCGGCTGTGAGTGCCTGCTGGCCGTGAGCATTGCTCGAGCCCGCGGCGAGAACGAGGGCGGCGCAGGCGATCACACGGGCGATTCGACCGGTTGTGCGGTTCATGCTGAGTGTGTCGGTTGAATCGGATCTGTACTTGATCCGTTCGCACCTTCAGGCATGCCGATGGACATGTAAACGGATTGCAAGCAAGAATGCCCTGAAAGGGGCAAGCAATGCAGGGGATCTTGCGTTAGACTCAATGCCATGAACCGGCCATTCCTGCAGGCGCACTGGTCGAATGTCGCGATCATCTCCTACGCGGTACCGGAATCTGTTCTGCTCCCGTATCTGCCCAGGGGCTGCGAACTCGACACGTTGCGAGGTCTTCCCCATGTCTCTGTGGTTGCATTTGACTTCGAGGATACTCGAGTCAGGGGATTCCACATCCCCTTCCACGTCGACTTCCCCGAGATCAATCTGCGCTTCTACGTGCGCCACAAGGGCCAACGCGGCGTCTGCTTCATTCGCGAGTTCGTGCCCCGGTCGCTGGTGTCATTGGTTGCACGCACCATCTACAACGAGCCCTATCAGACGCTGTGCATGAGCAGCACCGCCAAGCGAGTCGCCGACGGCACGCACTTCGAACACAACTTCCGTGTTGACGGCCATCGCCAACGCATCACCGTCGCTGTCACGCAGCAGGCACCGCACCTGCTCGACCCCGCGAGTGATGAAGCATGGTTCAAGGAACACGAGTGGGGGTTCGGCACCGATCGTGCCGGTCACACGCTCAGATATCGCGTCGCCCATCCAACCTGGCTCACGTGGCGCGTCGCATGGCACCGAGTGCACATGGACTTTGCGCGTACCTACGGCCCACAGTGGGCGTTCCTTGGTGAGCAGGAGCCCACCAACGTGCTCGTGGCGGAAGGATCGGGCGTGACCGTGTTTGAAGGCACGAAAGTCGCGTGAATCGTCACTGACCAAGAGCACGCAGCAACACTGTTGCGTACGCGCCGCGAGGCAGCGAGAACTGCAGCGTGCGCTTGAGCCGCGTGGCGGAGGTGCTCAGGTCGTCTTTCTCGGGTGCGGTGACATTCGCGATCTTCGCCGCGGCGAAGATGGGACGCATCGCATCACTGAACGCCGGACGACGCATGCCCGGAATGCGAAGCTGATCCACACGCAGGCCTTCGCGTTCAAGCACGGTGCGAGCCGCGTTGCCCCAGGGCGCGACCAGTTCGCTCTCAGAACACAGCTGCGGAAGTTCGAGGTGCTGGCGGGGCAGCGTCCAGTGGGCGGCTGCGGGGAAGACAAAGCCATCTTCCTTGATGTTGCTCGATTCGACCATCTCGACCTGCGGGATGGTGCGGACGAGTTCCGCCGCGGTGGCGTTCCACAGGTGAGATTGATACGCCTCCACGAACATCTGCTGTTCGAAGTACGGCAACGCGGCGAACGCCTGCTGGAACGTGCCGCCCGCCTCGAGCAATTCGGGCGCGGCCCGCTGCGGACAGTTAGGACATTCCCTGAGCACACGCTTCCAGTGGCCCCAGTGGGTGGCCAGGGCTCGCGTCATTTCCCGCCGCGAGCCTGAGTCCTTGCGGGCCGGGGTGCCGATGGCCAGCTTGAGGGCTTCCTCGAAGTTGCCTGCGATGAGTGCGCGGGCGACGAAGCCAGCGCCGTGGCGGTTGGAGCCCATGCGCTGCTCGCCGAAGTAGTTGACGAATCCCAGTGAGCCGTCCTCGAGCATGAGGCCCCGGGCGCGGCGGTCCATCTCGCGGCATTGCTCGCGGGTGGCTTCGCGGACGGTGATGGTGAAGTGGTTCGCAGCAATGTCCGCGGCGACCAGATGCCGCGGCATGTGTCCCGCCAGCGTGGCTTCGAAGGCCGGTGCCGTGACTGAAGCCGGCGGCGATTCGAGCCCATCCACGGTCATGCACTGCGTCGTGACGGCGTGCTTGTCCTTGAGCCCCGCGTACTCGATGCGATTGGCCTTCACCTTGAGCAGCCCGGCGAGCCGCTGCGCGGCTTCAGGGGTGGTGAGCTGCGTCTTGGTGACCCTGTACACCGCGTGCGTGCCGCTCCCATTCTCAAGGAGGGTGCCGGGAGCGAGTTCTTCAAGGACCACAAAGTCCTGCGGTGTTCTGCGGATGATCATTGGGCCAAGAGGGTAGGTGGGGCACGGCCACCTTCCGGCAACTTCCCGCCAATCGCCAGGGTGATCTCAATCTTCAAGCTCGTCCTGACATGAGTGACCGAAAATCAAGCAATCTGGCGAGAATCAGCTGAACGACATGCGTTGCGACTGCTCCCTGCCTTCATGCTTTGCATCCTGTACATCCTGTACATCCATGTTCCTTCTCCGCTCAGAGTGGAACATGGATGGACAGGATAGACAGGATGGGGAGATTGACAGAGCGGTGAGCGGGTGGTGGTGGGGGGCGAGTCATCAGTCGATTGCCCTGAGTGCGAGTTCGTGGATCAGGGCCGGGCCACCAGCACGATGCGAGTCGTGTTGAACTTGCGGACGCGGCGATACTCCACCTCCACGGTGTCGCCCACCTTGCACGTTCCCAGCACCCGCACCAGTTCCGCCACATCGCGAGTCGCCTTGCCGTCGATGGCGATGATGACATCGCCGCGGACGAGCATGGTCTTTGAGTCGAGCATGTTCCGGGCTTTGGTGTCGACGCTGGTCACCATGGGGCCTTCGCCGCCGCCGGGCCCGACTTCAAGGCCCAGGCTCGCGCCGCCCTGAGGAATCGATTCGGACACAGAAGCCAGCTCCCGCACCCACGCGCGATAGTCGAGGTTGATTTCCTTGATCGGCTTTCCGAGCACCGCTTCCAGCGAAGCGATTCCCGTCGGATCCGCGGCGTGATTCGTCGTGTAGTGCGTGTACCACGCCTTGAGCTGCCCCTGACTGTGCACGTACATGAAGACCGCGCGGGCCTGCGCGTAGTTGGCCAGCGGACGGATGCCGCTGAACTTGGTCGGCGGCATCGCCGCGAGCGTCTCGATGGGCATCAGCTTGCGGAGCTTCTCAAGACGCTTCACGATGTTCGTGCGCCACGAGGGCGCGGGCCGCAGTGATTCACCCTCCACCTCGCAATCCTCGACCAGTGATGCAAGCCCCTCCTGAATCCAGATCGGGTGCGACTGACCCTTGCGCGTGTTGTCGCGCCAGTGCAGCACATGGAAGAACTCGTGCCGGAGCGTTGAACCGATGTCCATGCTCACCAGCCGCTTGGCATCGTGCTCATACGCGCCGCCGATGGTACTGTTGCGGTCACCCAGCATCTCGGGTCCGTAGACCGAGACCACCCAGCGAAGAAAATCGGTGCGGTTGGGAAGCACGACCACGACCCACGCGTCGTCCTTCACCTGCTCGGGTGCGAAAATGCCGGTGAAGAGTTCGCGATCCGCGAAGGCCGCGACACGCTGCAACTCGGCGCGAGCCTCGCCAAAGGCCCGTTCGTTGTAGGCACAGCGATAGTCAAGCCGCAGTCGCTCATCGCGGAAGTTGGTGTACGCCTTGTCCTTGAAGAGCAGTTCCGCCTGTTTCAGATTGGCATCGCGGCGTGCCGAAAGCAACTCCGCCCAGTTCGCCAGAATCGCCTTGAAGGCCGGGTCCGAACGGACGGGCGCAAGCGTCGGATCGCGGCGAAGTTGATGCGCATCGCAAAAGCCCTTCTCGATGGCCTTGGCCAGGTACTCAACAGCACCCTTGGCATCCTTGCTCATCGAGCGACAGCAGGCGAGGTTGTACAGGGGCACGAAGTTCTCGGGCTGCTTCTCTGCCTGTGCCTTGAGCAGTTCCTCCGCACGCGCATAGTCACCTTTGAGGAAGGGTTCGAGTGGATCGGACGATGGCTCTTTGCCCGCGGACTTTTCCTTGCCCGATCCAGGCCGGTCCGCCTCCGTGCCCGCGGCATCGGCCGGCTGATCCTGTGCGAGCGCAGGCCGACCGCCCAGCATCCCGATCATGCCCAACGCGACGACAAGCAAGCATCGAAGGCCCAAAGTCATGGCAGAGTGTACCGGTACCGAACGAATCGCGGTTCACCGCCACCAGACAGATTCAGGCAGATGGGAATCAGGCGCCGGTCACGAGCACCCGAGCCGCGGCGACATCTTCCACGCGTGCCTCACCCGACTCGCGCTCGATGATGAAGTTGCCCCTGTACCCAGCCTTGGCCAGCGTGCCCAGGAAGGCGTCCCAGCGAACGCTGCCCCGGCCTGCAGGCATCTCGACGCCCCATTCGCCCAGCGAGTCGCTGGGGTTGGCGTCCTTGATGTGGACCTGAACGATGTGCGGGGCGAGCATCGCCGCGGCTTCGACGGGGTCACCCATGCCGTACAGGATCATGTTCGCAGGATCAAAGTTCACGCCCACCTGCGCCGTTGCAGGAAGCAGCGCGTTGAGTTCTTCGAGCACGCCCAGCAGCGTGCGTGCATTCTCCTGGCCCGTTTCAAGCCCGAGCTTCACGCGGCGAGCCGCGTAGATCTCCGCAAGTTGCGCCAGCCGCTCGATCATCTTCGTCCGCTCCGCATCGCCCTTCTCGTGCGGCAGGAAGCCCGCATGGAACGTGACCAGTTCAATGCCCAGGCGTGCGGCCATGATGGCATTGCCATCGGCGTTCTTGAGGTTCACTTCCCAGGTTGCATCGGGGCGGATGCCGCCGGTGGCCTTGATGCTCTCGAGCGTCGAGTAGTCTTCATCCTTCATCGACATCATGCCGCTGACCAGGCGGATGTTCGCGTTGCGGAACATGTCGCCCACCTGATCGGCACGCCATGCGAGGCTGCGGATCGGGTCAAGATGAATCTGCACGCGGCGGACACCACAGGCCTGAACCTTGGCCAGAAGGTCAGCCGGCGATTCAGCCCTGAGCGACCAGGAGCAGACGCCAACGCGAGCGGGGGAGAGCAGATGTGCGGGTGCGGTCATGACCCGAGATGGTAGATGCTTCGAGTGCGTGTGGCATGCACGCACGCCGCGATGCGTGCGGAGTAAAAACAACACGCCCCGGAGCAGGGCTCCGGGGCGTGAGAGAAATCAGTCTGGCTTGGAGGAGCGATCAGGCCTTGGCCGATTCGTCCTTCATGACCTTGTTGAACTCGTCGGCCGACATCTCGGTGACGGTGGCCTTGGCGACGATGGCGTCGAGGGTCTTGTGCTCGCCGAGCTGGGTGTAGATGCCGTTGATCTGGTTGTTCTGCATCAGTTCAGCGCGGAGGCGGTCCGGACGGACGCCACGCTGCTGGGCGATCTGAGCGATGCGGTAGTTGATTTCCTGCTCGGTGACGCCGACGTTGAGGATGTTCGAAGCCTTGTGCAGGATGAAGAAGAGCTTGAGCTCGCGTGCTGCGGCATCGCTGCTGCTGCGACGCAGTTCGGCCATGTGCTCCTCGATCTTGGTGAGATCGACGCCGCGGTACATGAGCTCGAGGCGGCGACGCTGCAGCGTGCGCTCGGCCTGCTGAGCGGTCATGCGCTCGGGCAGTTCCATCGGCGTGTTGTCCAGGAGGTGCTTGGCGACCTGCTGGTGCATGACCGACTGCTGCTGAATCTGAACCCGCTGCTCCATGCGCTCGCGGATCATGTGCTTGACGGCGCCTTCGTCATCAAAGCCCATCGACGCGGCGAGCTGAGCGCCGGTGGCGGGGATGATGCGGTCGATGCGATCGACCTTGAAGCTGACCGTGAGGTCGTTGTTGCGGATGCCTTCAACTTCGTGATTGTCCGGGCCCTTGGCCTTGACGGTCACGGTGTCGCCGGCCTTGGGCGAGCCGACCTGCTTGGCAAAGTCGTCGACCATGATGCCCAGAATCATGCCCTTGCCGCCCTTGTCGGCGCCGGGGATCTGGATGACCGCACCCTTGAGGTTGTAGAACTCGGTGCCTTCCTTGCCCTTCATGACCGCGTGGCCGGTGCAGTAGTCGTTGCCCTCGGCTGCATCACGGCTCTCGAGCGAACCCTCGTTCACGCAGAGCTTGTTGAGCTCCTCGGCCACCATCTCGTCGGTGATCGGAATCTGGGGCTTCTTGACGGCGATGCCGCTGAGCTCGGGGAGCGTGAACTCGGGGAGCACTTCGACTTCAACATCGAACACAAAGGGCTTGCCCGCGGCGAGCTCAGCCTTGTTCAGGCTCTCGGTGGGGTAGCTGCCAAGGACCTGAAGGTTCAGTTCCTGCACAGCCTTGCTGACTGCTGCGGAGACCAGTTCCGTCTTGGCTTCCTTCTTGACCGCGGTGCCGAACTGCTTCTCGACCAGCCAACGGGGCGCCTTGCCGCGGCGGAAGCCGGGGAGTGCCGCCTGACCGACGAGCAGGTCGACCGAGCCGACGAGCTTCTCGGAAACCGTCTCGGCCGGAATCTCAATCGAGATCTTCTTGCGGCTCGGACCAGCGTCCTGAACGCTCACTTTGTTGGGACGATCGATGGTCGCGCTGTTCGACATGACACTTCTCCGGAAAACTGCCTATCCCGCCGCTTGCTTGTGGGCACGAGAATGAGGAACCTCCACGTCCGAAGCGACATACCGAACGCCGCACGAACGGATTGGAACTGATTTCAAGGAGTGTAGTGTACGCAGGTGGCGGGAGGGATTCACCCAACCTGAGTTGATTGGTTGGCGGCTTGGGGGCCAACGCGGCGACAATCGTGGGTCGTGCCGGTGTCGGGCATCGCGTCAGGGGATGCAGGGACTTAGACTAGCCGCGGTCTCTTTTGCCGGTTTCTCCCCGCCGCGTGGTGGGGGGTGGGCCGATTGCAGCCACTTCAGGTTCAGCGAGCACTCATCCATGAAGCATCATCCGTCGCAGCGTCGGTCGACTGTCCGCACATGGCAGATCCGTTGTCTGATCGCCGCGGCCGCTGCGACGTCATTGCTGACTCCCTCGATGCTCATCGCATCGGATGACCCCGGAACGACCACGCAGGGCCAGGCAGCTCGTCGCCCGGCCAACGCGCACGGTTGGACGGCCGTGGTCGATGGCAAGGATGTCGCGGCTCCCGAGATCCCGATGGGCGATGAAGTCGTGGTGCGCTCGATTCTGGATGAGGGCAAGAACCGCAATCAGGTGATGCAGCACCTTACGTATCTCACGCAGGAGATCGGAGTTCGCCTCACGGGTTCGAGTAATGTTGAACGCGCGAACTACTGGTGCAAGGAGAACTACGAGAAGTGGGGCCTGGTCAATGTGCAGGTCGAGGAGTATGGAACGATCGGCGGACGCTTTGATCGCGGACCCAGCACGGCCAAGGTAATGCTCCGTCGCGAACGCGCAAAGGATGGCGCGAAGGAAGGTGATGCTCCGGAAGTCACCTACGACGTGATGCGCGAATGCGAGATGACGACGATGGCGTGGGCGGCGGGCACCGACGGGCTGGTCCGCGGCCGCATCATCCGCGAGCCCAAGGATGCCGAGCAGTTCGAGAAGATGAAGGGCCAGCTCAAGGGAGCTTGGATTCTGGTCGAGGCGCCTTCGCCGGTCGGGCAACGCGGCATTCGCAGCATGATGGGCGCCAGGTACGATGCGCTCAAGGATGCCCGCAAGAAGGTCGCAGAAGGTGCCAAGGCCGAAACGCTCTCGGTCACCGAGCGGCTCGCATTCGAGGACGTGGCCGGCTACATCTCCACCTCACGCGATGAGCGCGTGTGGACCGGAGGCGTTCCTGGCTGGCGCGACCTGGACGTCGACACCATGCCCAAGGACGTGCACATTCAGGTGCGTCTGAGCGACTACGACTTCATCAACTCGCGTCTCACCGATGAAGACCCCATCGAGTTCGAAGCAGATCTCAAGCACACCTTCGCCAAGGGACCCATCCCGATCTACAACACGATCGCGGAAATCCGCGGCACTGAGTTCCCCAACGAAGTCGTCATCGTGTCCGCGCACCTGGATTCGTGGGACGGCCCGGGCTCGCAGGGGTGCACCGACAATGGCACCGGCAGCGCGGTGACGCTCGAGGCCGCACGAATTCTCGCCGCGGTGGGCGCCAAGCCGCGCCGCACCATTCGATTCATCAACTGGACGGGCGAGGAGCAGGGGCTCCTGGGCAGCAAGGGCTATGTCGACAAGCACCCCGATGTGCTTTCCACCATCTCTGCAGTCTTTGTCGATGACGGCGGCACGAACACTCAGGGTGGATTGCCCTGCGCCGATGTGATGGCTGATTACCTCGCCGCGGCGACTGCGCCGACGAACTATCAGTTCTACAGCGAGACCGACAAGAAGTGGCTCAACGTTGACGTCCGCAAGTCGGGCAAGCGCAACCCCAGGGGCGGCGGGTCCGACCACGCCACGTTCAACGCCGCGAGTGTTCCGGGCTTCTTCTGGGATGAAGTGGGCCGCGCCGATTACGGTTATGGCTGGCACACCCAGCACGACAAGCTCGATCTGGCCATCCCTGAATACCTCGTGCAGAGTTCGACCAACACCGCCATCACCGCCTATCGCCTGGCGTGTGCGCCCACCATGCTGCCGCGTGAAGCGCCTCGCAGCGAGAACGAGCCGGAAGAGCCGGCACAGCGCCCGCGCGGTCGCCGCGGCGATCGCACGCGTCAGTGATCCTTCCCGACCACGTTGAATCGCACCTTCGTTTTCCTGCACAACCCATCAGTTGAATCCGCCTTCGGAGCCCGCACCATGTCGATCAAGGAAGTTCTCGGTACCATCGCCAGCAATGATGCAGATGCAGTCTCGCGTCTGGTTGATTGGCTCAAGATTCCCAGCATCAGCACCGACCCGGCCTACAAGGGTGAAGTGCAGCGAGCCGCGGAGTGGGTCGCGGCGCAGCTCACCGAGCTTGGCTTCAATGTCGAGATCTGCCCCACGGGCAAGCCTGCCGGTTCGGGCCATCCGGTGGTGATGGCGACGATCGAGCCGAGCAGCTCGTACAAGGGACCGCACGTGCTCTTCTACGGGCACTACGACGTGCAGCCGGTTGATCCGGTGAACCTGTGGGACTCGCCTCCGTTCGAGCCGGTCATCAAGCCCGCTGAAAAGGGCGGGCCCGGCGAGCGCATCGTCGCGCGTGGCGCGGTCGATGACAAGGGCCAGGTCATGACGTTCATCGAGTCGTGCCGCGCGTGGAAGGCCGTCAGCGGTCACGCCACCGGCGGCGCACGCTTCACGCTCATGCTCGAAGGTGAAGAGGAATCAGGCTCGGCGAACCTCGAAGCGTTTGTGCGTGATCGCAAGGCACAGCTGGCCAAGTGCGATGTCTGCCTCATCAGCGACACGGGCATGCTTGGCCGGGGCAAGCCCGCCATTACGTACGGTGTTCGTGGCCTTGCGTATACCGAGATCACGCTTCATGGTGCGAACCAGGATCTGCACAGCGGCATGTGGGGCGGCCGCTGCCCCAACCCCATCACCGAACTTTCGAAGGTGCTGGCGCAACTGCATGACAAGAAACGCCGCGTGACGATTCCCGGCTTCTACGACAACGTGCGTCCGCTCAGCAAGGCCGAGCGGGCGAACTGGGCGAAGCTCAAGTTCAATCAGAAGGCGGCACTCAAGAAGATCGGCATGCCGCCCGCCGCGGACATCGGCGAAGCCGGCTTCACTCCCCTCGAGCGCGAGTGGGGGCGTCCCACCGCAGAGATCAACGGCATCTGGGGCGGCTACACCGGCAGTGGCGCAAAGACGGTGATTCCCGCCAAGGCCAGCGCGAAGGTCTCGTTCCGTCTGGTGGCAGATCAGGACCCACGCAAGATCGCCAAGATGTTCTTCAAGTGGTGCAAGGATCACACGCCCCCGGGCTGTCGCTGGGAGCTCAACGATTTGCACGGCGGGTTCGGTGTGACGGTGCCGACGGAATCGCCGACGCTCGCCGCGGCGTGCCGTGCGCTCAAGCTGGCCTCCGGCAAGGAAGCCGCGATGATCAAAACCGGCGGCAGCATTCCCGTGGCGGGCATGCTCAAGGACACGCTGGGCATCGACACGATCTTCATGGGCTTTGGCCTCGATGACGATCGCGTGCACTCGCCCAACGAGAAGTTCGAACTCGAGTGCTTCCGTCTTGGCATGCGCTCGCATGCTCATTTCATCTCGCAGATCACTGGCTGATCTTCTCGCGTGCAGCCGGGGCAAGGTCGCTGATGGACCTGCCTTCGGCTGCTGTGTTCGTTTCTTCTTTCTCAACCCTAGACGCAACTGCAGCAACGACCCATGACGACTCGCCCACTTGTACTCATCATCCGTGACGGCTGGGGCATGAACCCGAATCCGGAGCACGATGCATTCAACGCAGTGAAGGTGGCTTCCGGTCGCGGGCTTACTCCCGTGGCCGATGGCCTGATGAAGAACTGGCCCTGGACGCTCATCAAGACCAGCGGCGAGGACGTGGGCATTCCCGATGGGACGATGGGCAACAGCGAAGTGGGGCACCAGAACATTGGTGCAGGTCGCATTGTCGATCAGGAGAGTGTGGCGATCACGAAGGCCTGTCGCGCGGGTTTGGATCAGAATGCGGTGATCCATGCCGCGGTGTCGAAGGCGGTCGCCTCTGGCAAGGCCGTGCACCTCATGGGCATCAATTCCGATGCCGGTGTGCACGGAATGCTCTTCCACCTCTACGCCTGCCTTTCGGCGTGCAAGAAGCTCGGCGCCACGCGCGTCTACGTGCACCTCTTCACCGATGGCCGCGATACGGGGCCGTACACGGGTCTTGAGTGCGCGAAGCAGGTTGAAGCGCAGATTGCCAGTATTGGTGTGGGCCGCATCGCCAGCATCATGGGCCGCTACTACGCCATGGATCGCGACTACCGCTGGGAGCGCGTGTCGCGGGCCTTTGGCGTCCTGACCGGCAACGCGGCACTTGCCGATGCGTTGGGCACGGCTGCGGTCTTCCCCTCGGCTTCAGCAGCGATCGACGCGTACTACAAGGCTCCGACCAACACCAGTCAGCAGGGTGATGAGTTCATCACGCCTTGCTATGTGGGCAAGGACTTCGCAGCGGTCAGCGAGTCGCGGATCAAGGATGGCGACAGCGTCATCTTCTTCAACTACCGGGGCGATCGTCCTCGCGAAATCTCCGCGGCATTCGTCTTCCCCGAAGACAAGTGGGCGACCGTGAAGCCCAGCCCTGATTCAGGCAAGAACGGCTTTGCACGTGGCCCCAAGCTCAATCTCGAATACGTCACGATGACGGCCTACTGGGAAGAACTCGCGCCCTTCGTGAAGGTCGCCTTCCCCAAGCCCCCAAAGATGGTCAACATCCTGGGCGAATACCTGAGCAACAAGGGCCTGCGCCAGTTCCGCTGCGCAGAGACCGAGAAGTACCCGCACGTCACGTTCTTCTTCAACGACTACCGCGATGAGCCCTTCCCCGGCGAATCGCGGCAGAATCCGCAGAGTCCCAAGGTGGCCACCTACGACCTCATGCCCGAAATGTCGGCTGAGGGCGTGTGCACAGCAGTCCTGGATCGCCTCGCGGCAGTCGATTGCGAGGATCTGATCGTCGTGAACTTCGCCAACGGTGATATGGTCGGACACACCGGTGTGCTCGAAGCCGCGGTGACGGCGTGTGTCAAAGTCGACTCATGTGTCGGTCGCATCATCGAGGCGACACTGGCCAAGGGTGGCAGCCTGATCGTGACGGCCGATCACGGAAACTGCGAGCAGATGTTCGATCCCGAGACCAACGCGCCGCACACGGCGCACACGACCTTCGATGTTCCGCTCATCGTTGTCGGCGAGAAGTACAAGGGCCGTTCGCTGCGGGGCGATCGCGAAGCCTCCGGCTGGTTCAAGCCCGAAGTGCGCGAAGGCCGCGGCCGCCTCGCCGACATCGCACCCACCGTGCTCGACATGATGGGGCTTGCGAAGCCCGGCGAGATGACTGGTGTGACGTTGTTGAAGTGATCGGCGGGGTGGGGGGCGGGGGGATGAACGTGCCACCGATTCCCGGTTTCGGAATCGGTGTCCCCGTTTTGGACTGCGACCGAGGTGTGATAGTGAAAGCGTGCGGGGAAAAGGGGTTCCGAAGTTCCGAAGTTCCGAAGTGCGCAGGTGGGAGGGAGGGGTTCGGTGCCCGCGGTAATGCGGCCCCTTCAGGGCCTTTGGGGTCTTGTGGGATTCTTGATCGGCAGCTTCGCGAGCGAAGCGCTCGCTCGCAGCAGGCTATTCAACTTGGTGCCTTCGGCACCGGTGCAGTGGGCCTGTCCTTCACCCACTCACTCAATCCCCGACATCCGCAGCAACGTCTTGAACGTGTCGGAGAAGACGAAGTTCTCCTTGGGGAACTGCACGCCGGCCATGTTCTGATCGATGTGGCTGAACATGAGTTCGATGGTCCCGATCTGCCGCGTCTTGGACGCGTCGCAGGGGTCGATGGCTTCGACGATGCCCATCGTGCTCGCGCCCGAGGCATCCATCTGCTTGATCGTCGCGGTGTAGCGCAGCGTCATGCCCGGCATCGCATCCGCCAGCAGTTCGGCCTTGTTCACTTTGGCGAGGATGACCTTCTCTTTGAAGTCCGAAGCGTGCCCGACGAGAATGCCTGCGGTCTGTGCCATGCCTTCGACAATGAGCGAGGTGGGCATCACCGGCATTGCAGGACGTGTGGGCGTCGCCGCGAAGTGGTCGTGCAGATGTTCCTCGGCCATCGAGATGTTCTTGATGGCGACGAGGCGTTCGCGGGGCACGAGTTCAACGATCCGGTCGATCCACATCCAGCGCATGAGAAGACCGCTCCGAAATGGGGTGTGCGACTGCTTCGGCGATCACTTCTTCGCGAGCTTGACCTCGACGAACTTCACCAGCGTCTCCACCGTGAAGAGCGTGCCGACGTTCTTGAGTACTGGGTTGGCCTCAAAGCCGGAGAAATCAACGTGCGGCATGCGTGTCTTGAGCACCGCGAGCCCCTCAGGCGTCACCTTGCCGGCCTGCACATACCGCTGATCCTGCGCGATGTTCTCGGGGAAGAGTTCGCCCTGGGGAATCTTGATGTTGAAGGCCTGCTCGAGCTTGAAGACGATGTCCAGAAAGTCGATCGACTCGGCACCCAGATCGCTGGTCAGCACCGATGCCATCGTGACTTCATCATCATCCACTGCAAGCGCATCAACCAGCACCGTACGGACCTTGGCGAAAATGTCATCACGAGTCATGGCGTCGCTACCCAATAAGTGAGAGATTGAACCCAGATACGAACTACCCGATCAAAGCACAAACGCCTCGCGGCAAAACTCCGTGCAAAGCCCTGGTGGTGGGAAGGCGATAATAGACAGCACCAACGCCTTTGGCGCGAGAAGTGCTGCCCATCACCCCCGCCGACCCATGCGCCAAGCCCGCTGCGCCACGTGATCGACGAGGAATCTTGCACCCGACGGCGGCCCGGCATCAAGCCCTTGCGTTGCCTCAGATGCGAACATTGGCAATGCCTGCCTGAGCCAGGCCAGCCTGTGACTTCTCACGCCTTGCATCCTGCCCATCCTGTCAATCCATGTTCCTCTCTCTGCGAAGGAGAGGCAACATGGATGGACAAGATAGACAGGATGAGGAAAAGAGCAGGTGGGAAGACGAGCGAGACGACCTGGGCAA
>JBILUL010000030.1:0-42431 GCA_044371005.1 Phycisphaerales bacterium
AGGGCGGAGCCGGGTTCGGCTTCAGCAAGCGCACTGAGGCGGGTGACTATGACAACATCAAGGTCGTGCTGATGAAGGAGATCGAGCGGTTCTTCCGCCCCGAGTTCATCAACCGTCTCGATGATGTGATTGTCTTCCGTCCGCTCAACCGCGAGGATCTCACGCTCATCGTCGACTACGAAGTCGCGAAGGTCACCAAGCGCCTCACCCAGCAGGGCTACCAGCTCGAACTGGATGCGGTCGCGAAGGAATACCTCATCGACAAGGGGTACAACCCCGAGTACGGTGCGCGTCCGCTGCGTCGCTCGATCGGTCAGTATGTCGAAGATCCGCTCTCTGAGATGCTCCTGAGCGGCACGTTCGAGGCTCCGTGCATCATCAAGTGCACACGCCGCACCGGGCCCGATGGCAAGCTCGAAGATCACCTCTTCTTCGATTCCATCCCGCAGCCCAAGCCCGAGGCTGAGAAGAAGCCCGAGGCAGCCGGGAAGACCGATGGCGGCCAGACCGCCGCGGCGAGCGGTACGTAAGTTTCGTTTCCACTGAAATGACCCCAAGACCCTCCAGCTCGCTGGAGGGTCTTTTCATTGGAGTACAGCTCGCGCTTCAGTATGGCACGTACCAGACCGGCTTTGCGGTCTGGTGCGTGCTTCCTACCCGAAGCGTGGTGGCGTGGCGGCGCGATGGGTGTGAAGCACGCAGTTGCCCAAAGCGGCAACTACGTGCCATTGGAGAGCCAAGAGCGGCGAGGCCGTGATCAGGGCGACGGCTGGGTGTAGGTGATGCGCAAGCCCTGCACTGCGAGGCCATGATTCCATTCGGTGAGGTTCGCCATGCCGATACCGACCTCGAGCATGCCCGTGTTGTTGTTGACGGTGAGCGGCGTGGTGGGGGACAAGTCGATTGCCTGGAACCCCGCGGCACCCGCCGTGGTGACATTGCGATGAATCGTCACCGCGCCCTGATAGGTGATGCCGTACAGCGTCAGCGAAAGATCGCCGACGGAATGCACATCCCAGACCCACGCGGTGATGTTGGTGATGATCGCGCCGTGCGGCAGATCCACCGTCGCTTCGAGTGACGCAAAGCCCGATCCGATGATGCGCTGCCCATCGAGCCCGCTGTAGTTCGATGCGCCGCCGATGACCGTGAATGAACCGATGCCGATGGTCTTGTACGACACCTTCGGGCTCGAGTAGTTGATCTGATCCACCGTCAGCGTGCTGGCGGTGAGGTTGCCCGCATTGATCGTGCCGGGAATCCGCACCGTTCCACTGCCATCGATGGTCATGCGCGTGATGTTCCCGCCCGTACGGAACTGAAGACCGCCCTGAGCGGCAGGGTTGTTGAAGATGATGCCCGCATCGGTGTTTCCGCCGAAGGGACGGCCGAAGAGCAGACCGGTTTCTGCGCCATTCGAAGAAAGCAGGCTGAGGTACGCCCCGTTCTGGCTCTCAAGACTAAGCAGTGTCGCGCTGTGCGGCGTCAGGGTCGAGAGGCCATTGGCGATGTGGACCGCCGTTGCTGGCGCGTTGGTACCCACACCAAGTCGACCCGCACCACTGATGGCCACCGACTGCACGCCGCCTACCCGGAACTGCATCGTGTCGGCGGCGCTCGTGGATCCCTTCACGTAGCCGAACTGTCCAGGAGTATTACCGGTGATCCCAAAGTTGATCGCGCCCAGGTACGAGCCCGTTTCCAGGTTCTGGCTGTGGTTCTCGAGTGTCAGCACCGAGCCGTGGGTGCTCTGAGTGCTCGCCAGCACCGCGGTGCCCTGATGGCCCCATACCTCGAAGAGAGATGAAGATGCCGGCGCACCAATGCCCACGCGTTCGACAAACGTTGCCGCCTGAGAAAACGTCGGGCTCACATTGGTGAGGACCACATTCGCCGACAGCTTTTCATCTGGGATCGGCCCCGCAAGATTCCCCGGATTGGTGAAATATGACACCGGATGGCCATCCAGCGACATCGCCGAGGAGGCCAGCAGCGAGATCGTCGAACGCGTGGCCATCGGTGCTGGCGTGATTGTCTGCCGCGGCGAAAGCGTCGCGTACCCCAGGGGCTCATCGCACTGACTTCCATCCTCCGCTCGCACGCTGATCTCAAGCTGCGTGGCCTGATGCGCGGAGTACGGATACAACGCACCCGGGTCGAGAACGACCGTGAAGAGTCCATCCACGACCTCAACCGACTCTGCACACATCGTGGTGAACGTGTCGCCGCCAACGGTTAGAAGCCGGAACTGCATGTCGTACAGACCGTTTGCGGGCACGCCCTGTTCACTGAGCCGACCCTGGTAGGTGAACTCGGCCAGTGATTGGGCCCGCGCGCCCGTCGCCGCGGCGGCCAGCACCAGCACTCCACCCATCCGCGCAAGCACACATCGCGTTGTTGCCATGAAGACCTCCTGCCTCTTAAGCGAGTGTCGAGGTGAAATCACGCCGCGGTGCTCCCTACTCGTCACAAAAGTGTCAGGGATGTCTCCGGTCATCCACCCCGCCCCCCTCCTCCCCCTTCTTCCCATGGCGGTGCCTATTGCAATGTTCGCAGTATGTGCGGTATCCAGAGGTGACAGAAGCGAAACCTGTCGCCCGAATAGATAGCAAAGTGATATCATGTCGATATCATGTTGGGTGGTTGCCCGGTGTGGTGCCGGGTTAGCAAGGAGCTTTCAAATGACAGCTGAGATCAAATCGAACGGCAAGCATGGTGGCCCGTTTCTCGCGTTGGGAGTGCTCGGTTTAGTTGCGTGTGTCGCCTGCTTCATCTACGCGGCGGTCCACGCCTCCAAGCTTCGTGACGCCGGCCCCGGCAGCTGGGGCTACGTGATGGCCATCTGCGGCCTGGGTGCCTTCGGATTCGGCCTCCTCCTCTCCGGACTCCGCGCGGTGTCCCCCAACACCGGCAAGGTCATCTCACTCTTTGGCGACTATGTCGGGACGCTCAAGGACCCGGGGCTCTGGTGGGTGAACCCCTTCACCAAGGCTACCAACATCTCGCTTCGCACTCGCAACATGGTCACGCCGACCATCAAGGTCAACGACATTCGGGGCAACCCCATCGAGATCGCGGCGGTGGTGGTGTGGCGCGTCGTCGACTCCGCCGCGGCGAGCTTCGATGTCGACGACTTCAACAGCTTCGTCGACACGCAGTGCGAATCGGCCCTGCGGCACCTGGCTTCGATCTATCCCTACGACACCGGCGAGACGCACGAAACCTCACTCCGCGGCTCCACCGAGGAAGTCAGCCGCGCTCTGGCGGCAGAACTGCAGGAACGCGTGAAGCGAGCGGGCGTCACCATCGAAGAAACGCGGCTCAGCCACCTGGCCTACGCCCCTGAAATCGCCGGTGCCATGCTTCGCCGCCAGCAGGCCGATGCCGTCGTCTCCGCTCGTCTGCGAATCGTCGAGGGTGCGGTGGGCATGGTCGAATCCGCCCTTGATCACCTCGAAAAGGGCGGCAAGATCCAGCTCGATGACGAGCGCAAGGCAGCCATGGTGAGCAATCTCATGGTCGTCCTCTGCGGCGATCACAGTGCCCAGCCCGTCGTGAACACCGGCACGCTGTATCAGGGTTGAGCCTCTGACGAGAATGGGTGTCATGGCCGACGAACGCAAGTCCATCCTGCTGCGGATCCCACCTGCTCTGGCCGAGCAGGTGGGTCGCCTCGCGCAGAAGGACTTGCGTTCCGTCAATGCGCAGATCGAGGTGCTGTTGCGAGAAGCACTGCGGGCCCGAGGCGTGCGAAGCGGCGATGATGGTTCGGGCCCCGCCGCGGCTTCGTCCGGTCCTGTTCCCGGGGCTGGCGAAGGGGCGGGCGAGCAGAGATGAACCGGGCGTGAGCGGGTGGGGGCCAGGATCGGGATGCTGCGTGCGCGGTGAGTACGATCCGGGCATTCCATGAGCAGCATCGCCTTTGCCAAAGTGCTTGAAGCCCAGAATCTCCTCGCGCAGAACCGCGTGGACGACGCGGCGGCGCTGCTGATGCCCGTGGCGACCAAGTTCCCCAAGGACCCCAACTGCATCAGTCTGCTTTCGATCATTCTGTTCCGTCAGCGCAAGTACCCCCAGGCGCTTCACTATGCACAAAGGTCGGTGGCGCTGATTCCAACGGATGTGAACTACCTCTCGAACCTCGCGCTGCTGCTGATGGCCAACGGCAAGCCCAGGGAGGCAAGTGCCACGTACAAGAAGGCACTGGCGATCAATCCGGACCATGCAGAGTCGTTGCTGAGTCTGGCTAATGAGGCGCTGGGTGAGAACAACGCATCGCTCGCCGCGGCGTACTGCCGGCGAGTCCTCGACAAACGCTGGGATCCGCAGGTCTGTCCGACGTACATGGCCGCGCTCGCGGGTCTGGGTGAGATCGACGAAGCGGTGGAGTTCGGAACCCGCGCGCTCGCGCAGTTTCCGCGCGAGACGCTTCTGCTTTCGGGCCGCTGCGCCAACTACAACTACTCGTGGACGGCCACGCCGGAACAGATCGCACGAGCGCATCGGGACTTCGGCGATGCGATGACCTCGCAGCGCCCGCATGAGACCTTCACCTACAAGGGCACGCTCGATCCGTCGCGACGCCTGCGCATCGGGTTCATCTCCTCGGACCTTCGCACGCACTCGGTTTCATTCTTCACCGAGCCATTCCTGCAGCATCATGACCGCACGCAGTTCGAGATCTACGTCTACTCAACCTCGCGCCACGAGGACAAGGTGTCCCGGCGCCTTGAGCCACTGGTCAAGGTCTGGCGCGCGTGCGGTGACCTGATCGATCTTGAGATCTGCCGCCTGGTGGAGTCGGATCAGATCGACATACTGATCGACCTTGGTGGTCTGACCCAGAACAACAATGCGACGGTCTTCGCGTACAAGCCCGCTCCGGTGCAGGCGACGTACTGCGGATACCCCAACACCACCGGGTTGCCGACGATTGACTGGCGGATTGTCGATGCGATCACCGATCCGCCGGCGGGGTCCGCCGCGGCGGCCGCGGCGGTGGCTGCGGGCCAGCCCGACTTCGACGCGCGCTGCACCGAGCAGCTCATGCGTCTTGATCCGTGCTTCCTCTGTTACGCACCGCCCACTGACGCTCCGGTTCCGACGCGTGATCCGGCCTTCCCCGGGCCCACCTTCGGTTCGTTCAATGCGAACAAGAAGATCGTGACGCCGCTGCTGGAGGTATGGGCGAGGCTGATGAAGGCCACGCCCAACTCAAGGTTCATCCTCAAGAACTTCGAGTTCAAGGATGCGCAGCCGCGTGAACGGATCGTGAAGGCCTTTGAGCGTTCGGGTGTTGAGTCATCGCGCATCGAAGTGCTGGGCCCGGCGGAGCGCATCGCCGATCACCTGGCGATCTACACGCGCATTGATGTGGCGATGGACACCATGCCCTACAACGGCACGACCACCACGTGCGAAGCGCTCTGGATGGGTGTGCCGGTGGTGACGACCGCTGGAAAGACGCACGCCGCGCGCGTCAGCGCGTCGCTGCTCGAGGCCGTCGGTCTTGGTGAACTGATCGCACGCGATCCAGAGCACATGATCGAACTGGCGACGCAGCTCGTGAATGATCCCGCCCGCCTCGCGGCATACCGCGCCACGATCCGGGGCAAGATGGCCGCGTCGCCACTGTGCGATGCCACTCACTTTGCCCAGCAGATGGGCGAGGCACTCCGGCGCATGTGGCAGGAGTATCTCGCACGCACCGGCAACCAGACGTAAGCCATGAAATCCGAAATCTGAAATTTCAGATTTCAGATTTCAGATTTGAAATTTCAGATTTCAGACGTGTCTGCTTACGGCTTGGCGTTGCGCAATCGGCGCTTCTCGTGTCGGATGATTTCGCCGGTGGCGACGTAGACGACATCTTCGGCGACGGAGGCCATGAGATCGCCGATTCGTTCGAGTTCGCGGCCGATGCGGTAGATGAGCAGTCCCACGGTGATGGGGGCGCGTTCATCCTGTCCCCACTGGAGATTCTGCACGAGCGCGGCGGTTTCCTCGAAGAGGCGCTTCTCGAGTTCGTCGATCACTTCATCCGCGCGGACGAGTGAGCGTGCGCCGTTGACATCTTCATCGAGGACAGCGCGCATGAGCTGGTGGCACATGGCCGGCACGCGTTCAGCCAGTTCGACCAGTGCGGTCGGCCAGGGGATCGTGACGCCGGGGGGAAGGACCGCGTGGATCTTGGGGACCTGCTTGGCGATCGAGGTGGCGTGGTCGGCGACGCGTTCGAGTTCGGCGTTCACCTTGAGGATGAAGATGAGCGAGCGGAAGGCGCGTCCGAAGGGATGGTGGAGGGCCAGGAGATTCTGGCACTGCTGCTCGATCAGCACTTCCTCATCATCGACGTTGTCGTCGGAGAGGCGGACCGACTGCGCACCGTCGAGGTCAAGCGCAAAGAGCGCTCGCAGCGAGTTCTCGAGCATCGAGATGGCCATCGTCGCCTCGCGGATCAGCCGCCGCTTGAGCAGGAGAATCCGCCGCTCGGTGGTGTCCATAGGCAGTGAGGTGGGCAGCGAGTCTGAGTTGTCGGGCGAATCGAACACGGACCCTCCGTGGATGAATGAACAGCACCTGGCGGCACCGATGCCCAGGGTCTTGGTGTGAGTATAGGAAAGCTCGGGGGGCTGCCTCAGGTGCGGATGTTCGAAACCGCCGCGATGCACAGGGGAGCCAGCACCAGAGCGGGGACGAAGACGCTGACCTGCGGCGAGAGGCCTGGGATCGTCGTGACGGCACAGACAAAGCCGATGCCGATCGCACCCAGCGCCATCGGGGCGCCCTTGAGCGACTGAACAACCATGTTGCAGGGCTCTCGCCGGAGGAAGAAGGGCAGGCAGAGGACCAGAGCCAGCAGATTGGTGGCCAGCAGCCCGAACCGGCCCCATTTGGCCCGCAGCAGTTCCTCGATCCGTCGCTCGGGTGGGTTCGGCAGCGAGTTGAACCGGTCGACCAGGTCGTTGATCTGGGCGCAGCTGAGGTTGTGACTGAAGCCCTCGAAGCGGCGGATCTTCAGAGAAACCGGATCCAGATCGGTGTCGACTCGGTCGATAGCCACCGCAGGGGGCTGGTGTCCCGTGGCCAGACGGGTGCTCACATCACGCTTCTGGCCGTTGGTGAGCTGCCACGCGCCATCTCGCCACGTCGCCGAATCAGCGGTGGTGCGGTGGGTGGCCAGACCCGCCTCATCGCGCTCCCAGACATACAGGCCCTCGATGGTGTTGGTGTCGAGATTGACGCCCCGCGCGTAGAAGAGCTTGCCCGCACCATCAGTACACAGGGGCTGGTACATCACGCCCAGCGTGGTGGATCCGGCCTGACGCTTGTCACGGACGAGCAGCGGGGCCAGCGAAGGAACCAGCAACTCGCGGTTGACGATCTGCAGGGCCGTCAGGATGCAGGCGACGATGAGCATCGGGCGGGCGATCCGCATCATGCTCAGGCCGCCGGCCAGCGCCGCGATGAGTTCCCGGTGCTTGACCATCTGGGCGCAGGTGAAGCCCATGGCGGCAACCAGGCCCAGGCCCATCAGGAAGCCGATGAGCTGGAAGAGCCGCGGCCACCAGAGATTCCAGAAGACACCCAGCGTGGTGATGAACTTGGTGCCACCCGAAGCAGCGACGATCTTGGCCCCGATCTCCGCATACTCATCGAAGTTGAGCGAGAGATCGATGATCATGATGATCGTGAGAAGACTGCCCATCAGCAACGCGAAGTTGAGCAGGAACTGGCGGGCGATGTAGCGGTCCAGGATCTTCATGGCGGTAGGAACAAGGATGGTAGACCAAGGGCAGCAGGGGGCGGTCTGACAAGACTCAGGCCTTCGGTCAGACGAGTTCTCCGTGATGCCAACACCAAGCCCCAACAATTTGAGCCGCAGACGCCTCCCAAGCGGGCGGCTCAGCGTGGACCATCCACCACCCGGTCCACTACTTGCCACATCAGCCGCGCCCCCAGCCACGCCAGCACCGCCGCGGCGTACACATCGCTCATAAAGTGCGCCCCCGCCCAGAGCCGCGTCATTGAACACCCAAGCGCCAGCAGCATCGCCACCACGCCCGCCCGGGGCGACCAGCGCCACAGCACGAACGCTGCTCCGAACGCCACTCCCGCGTGCGAACTGGCAAGGCCCAGGCCGCGGCCCTCGACTGACGCCGAGAACCAGTCAAAGACATGCTGGCCGTCATTGGTGATACTTGGCCGATGCCGCCGGATGATCACCTTCATCAGTTCGGCGAGCAACCCACCCGCCGCGGCTGAAAGCAGCAGCCTTGCCCCGAGCCTCCGAACACGCGCACGTTGCGTCGCCGATACCGCCAGGTCGATCATCAGTCCCGCGATGAGCCACACCGGCCAGTACCCAGCCGCCCGAAGCATCTGCGCCCAGTCCTTGGAACCAAGCCCAGCGCTCCACCCCTCGATCCGAGTCGCGTGATAGACCGTGCGGTCGATCATGCAGGTGGTGGCAAAGCCAAGCAGGAGAAGGACCGCCACCACGCCGCGGCGTTTCCATAGACGACTCTGTTCGCCCGGCGACAATGGCGGCATCAGTGAACTGTGATTCACCGGGCCTCCTTGCCGGAACCAAAGCCGCGGAACCCGATTCCCACAAAGGCCGGGCGATTCTTCTTGCCATCACCATCGAGCGTGCCGATCGGGGTCAACTGCTCGAAGTAGGGCTCCCAAGCTGTCTGCGATCCACCAGCCACCACCGCGGGGCGACCGATCAAGTCGGGCTGTTGACGCATGTTGGTGTCGGCCCAGTAGTCGTACTGCGTGCGGCGACCATCTTCGATCAGACTGCTCGCGCAGTAGACGGTCGGGTTGTCCTTGAGATAGAAAGCAAGCTGGCTGGCACGCCCGTAGTGCACGGCGACGATGAAGGGCTTCTTGCCCGTCGCCGCGGCGAGCGCATCGGCACGCCGCTGCACATCCGCCGCCATCCGGTCGGCACCCATGAAACGGTGTACTGGAATCAAGGGACCAATGACCGGCAGTTTGGCCAACAGGTCAAGCCGCGGGAAGACGAGGGCGACTCCGATGCCGATCACGATGGCAATCTTCCAGACCACGCGGGTGAGTGCCCCATCAGCACTGAACCCAGCCTGAGCCACGCGGCGTGCCGCGAGCGGAAACAGCGTGAGGTAGCCTGCCAGCGGCCAGTTGCCTTCGGGTTCGGCGATGAAACTCACCAGCAGATAGAACGTGATGATGGGGACGGAGTTGGCGATCAGGAATCGTTCCGCAGCGTGGTCGGGTGCGTTCGAGGATGAGCGCCGCCACACGAGGATCTGTCTGCCGGCGATGAGCAGCACGGGCCCGATCATCCCCAATTGCGTGCCGATGAACCCCAGCGTCCAGAGCGGATTGTAATGGAAGCCGTGACCATCGCCTTGCTTGACGGGCATGTCGCCGCCCTTGAGACCAAGGTGTCCGAGCAGGTGGGCAACGGTCGGCCAGCCTTCGCGTGCGTTCCAGATGATGATGGGCGAGATGCCAACGAAGAAGAGCAGAAGGCCGAGGACAAGCCAGGGGGCAAAGCCGCGGGTGGGACGCTCGCGCCGCTGCATCCACGCCGCGGCGATGAGGCCGGGGAGTGCGAGCAGAATCGTGTACTTGAAGAGTGCGCCCACACCAATGGCTGCGCCAGTGAGCGCGAGCCATCGCGGCCGGTTCTGTCCCAAGGCTTTCCAGCCGGACCACATGGCCAGTGCCCAGCACGCGGCGTACGGGCTGTCGATGGTCATCATCAGTCCCAGCGACTGGAACATCGGCGAGACGAGCAGCACGCAGGCTGCGAAGAAGCCGGTGCGCCCGCAGCGATAGGCATCGCGGGCGAGCAGCGCGACCAGAAAGGTGGTGATCCCGGCGCTGATCGCGGCGGGGATGCGCACCGAATACTCGTGCTGCATTCCCAGCAGCTTCGTGAACGCGGCGATGGTCCAGGCGACTCCCGGCCCCTTGGTGTAGTACGACCACTCAAGTCGACGGGCCCATTCCCAGTAGTGGGCCTCATCTTCGATGAGGGTGTACGGGCACCAGAAGACCAGGTAGGCACCTCGTGCGAGCGTGACTCCCAGAATGAGCCAGAGCGTCCGCCGCCACCAGAGGGCGGAATCAGGCTTGAGCGGTTCGACGGCGGGAGGCTGGAAATGCATCGGGTCGGAAGTCACGCAGAACTTGAGGATGTGATGGTGGGGTGGCGGGGCAGGAATCGCGATGCATCAGTGCCGGGCCAGGGCGCGGAACTGAAGGAAGGTGTACAGGAGCAGTCCGGCGACGCCGGACCAGAGCAGGTACAGGCCTGTCGTGCCCGTCTGGACGGTCATCTGCTGGCCGCCGGAAATGGTGACGATGCAGATGACCGCGGGAATGAACGTGAACATGTAGACCGTCATCGGCAGGCGCTTGCTCAGCCGCAGAGCGATGACGGCACCGGCGATCACCATCACGAAGCAGGAGACTGCCATCGCGATGCGCTCGTGCCGCTTGGCGGTCACTTCGCGGCTGAGCTTGGTCATGGCCTTGTCCAGATCGTTGATCGCGGCGGAGAACGTCGGCGACGGCGGCTCCATTCTGGCCATGTTGCGAGCACGCTCGAGCACTTCCGGACCGCTCAGCGCGAGCATCTCGCCCTGAATGTCGCGACTGGGCCTGAGATTGGTCGCCGAGAAGGTGGCGCGTTCGCTGCGCTGGCCGCCCTGATCCTCGATGACGGTCACGTCGTTCATTTCGACGGAGATGGCCATTGATCGGTCGAAGCGGTCGTTGCCCACATCGATGTACATGCGGGCCGTGGCGGCCTGCACCGTGAGCGTCGAAGTTGCGGCCTGCTCATTCACGCCGTGACGCGACAGCCGCATCTCGATCCTGGTGCCAGGGGCCGGCGTCAGCACGAAGACGCGGCCGGGAAGTTCGCCGGGGTCGGCCGACATCGTCGCGGCACTGATTGTCACCTTGGCACCCTGGTCATCCTGAAGCACGAGGGGCTCGCGCCGTGTCACCGCATCGCGCAGTTCAAGGCTCGCCTGACGCTGTGCCACATGCACTGCTGCGTCCTTGCGCCACACATCCACCCAGTTGATGCGCTCGGGGTGCGCGGAGAGGTCGGAGAGTTCGCGGTACGAGAGAAACTTCACGTTGTCGCGGAAGGCGCTGCCGACCTTCCAGCCCACATCGATGCTCTTGCGTGCGCCGCCGCCGCCCTGGCCGTCGCGGCTTCCGATCAGATTCTCAAGTCGCATCACCACGCGGGTTGATTCACTGTCCGCGGCACTCGTTCCAGAATCGGGACCACGGTCGAAGGGAAAGAGCAGAATCCATGCGCGTTCGCTGGTGACTTCCGTCACCGGGCGCAGAGTCTGATCGTGTTCGATTGCTGCGACGCGCGTGAGGTAGAGCACATCGCTGGCGGAGGAGCCCGGAGCTGGTGCAACGCGCTGGGCGCTTGCCGCGTGAAGCATCATGCCGCCGACGTTCACGCTCTTGCCCTTGTCGATCTCCTGAATGACCCACGTGGCCAGATCGCGCGTCACCAGCTGCTGCATGCGCTTGAGGAACTGGGGGATGAGTACTTCGTTGAGGGTCGCCAGCAGAAGGCTGAGGAGAATGCCCACCAGTGCCGCGGGCATGATGAGTGAACGGTGGGAGATTCCCCCGGCGTGCGCGGCGGTCGCTTCGTTGTCCGCGGCGAACCGGTGGTAGACGAGGGTGGTGCCGAAGCCTGCCGCGAATGGCAGTGCATAGGCCAGCATGGGAGGGATCGAGTAGAAGATGAACTTGACGAGGTTCTCAGCCTGCAGGAGTCCATCAGAGACTGGCTTGACAGTGGCGGCCAATGCGATGACCGAGACCAGGACTGCCGCGGCAAGCCCGACCAGTCGGAGCAGATCAGCCCCGAGCCACCGCCACAGCAAGAATGGAGATCGTCGTCTCATGCCTGTTGCACCCCGCGCCACGGACCAGTGCGGATGATAATCCGCGCCGATTTGAAAAAAGTCAGCATCGCACAATCCGCCGCACACAGCCGCGGCGGTACGTTGCGAACACAATCCAAATGCCGGTGTGCAACCGGTGGCACACAAGGGATCGTGGCTGACACCACTTTGGGGCACGAAAGGTGGGGTCAGAGCGCGTTATTGGGATCATGTGTTTGGTTCGTGAGCGGGTAGCGTGCGGGGTGACCGTATGGTTAGTCGGTGTGGCGTCTGGACTTAGGTCGCTTGTGCCGAACAAAATAATGCGCAAAGTCTGCACCTTGCCCGGTCTGGATGACGACAATAACACTGGTGTAGACGTGCGTGCAGGGTGGCATGAGCGTTCCTACACTTGAGTGGACACCAGTTATGGCCGCGAAGGACCGCAACAAATCGACTCGTCGGCGTACTCCCAGGGCAACCGGGACGTCGCGTCGCATCAAGCCAAACCGTCCTCAGACGGTGTGGATGTCCCTCGTCGCTGCGATGACGGTCGCTGGTGGCCTGCTGTATGCGGTCAGCCAGAAGCCCGCCGCGGGCAGTGACGGCCTGGCCGTGCTGCCGCCGATGCTGGCGCAGGGTGAGCCCAACTCCGTCGAAGTGATCTTCAATACTCGTTCGCCGCTGGCGGCGGGTCGCTGGAAGTCGGTCGTCCTGCACGATTCGGGTTCGCCTGTGGCGACTCAGTCGAGCATGGATTCCCAGGCGCGGGCCAAGGGGCTGCGTGGCATCGGCTATCACTTTGTCATTGGCAACGGCAATGGCATGGGTGATGGAGAGCTGTTCGTGACGGATCGCTGGCTCAATCAGACCAGTGGTGCTCACGTGGCGGGCAGCCGCGGCGAGGAAATGAACAAGCAGTCGATTGGCATCTGCCTCGTGGGTGATGGCAACCACCAGAAGTTCACCAATGCTCAGATGGCTCGCCTCATGCAGCTCCTCCGGGCGTTGCAGTCAGAGCTCGATCTTCCGGCTGAGCGGGTCTATCTGCATCGTGATCTCGCTTCCGTCGGCAGCCCAGGCAAACTCTTCCCGGCGGTTGAAGTCCGAAGCCAGCTGGCCAAGGGCAACTGATCTCGTTCCTCAGGGTACGTTCACACAAGGGTCCTGTTAGGGACCCTTTCTTCGTTTTCTGATGGCTTTGACAGGGGTAGGGAATCGGAGGCGAAACTTGGAGGTGGCCAAACCGATAGAAGAACGGCAACCCTCACGTGGCTGATTTGATCTGGGCGAGTCGGACGAGGTGAGGGATGGCGGCAGGATTTTGATAGGGTTGGCAGTCCGAGTATTGGGGCTGGTGTCAGAGGAAAAGCGCGGATGCTGGTCAGATCGAGGTGCGTTTGCCTATCTTTCTGACCCTCCGGACCTCCGGAGCATCCCTGAACGGGTCCGCTCCTTCGGGCGAAACGGGCGAACAGGGGTACGGAGTTCGGTTCTCGAAACTCCGTTGATCATGATTGTGCGATCCTGGCGAATGCCGGGCTGGTTTGGGCGTTGGTTGATGTATGGAACGCCGTCGCGTGACGGCCGATACTGATTCACAGCCGGTTGGCCACGAAGCCGAATCGGAGTTGCTGGTACGTTGGTGGTTGAGAGCGTCATGGAAGTCGTAGCGAGGTACAAGGAAGGCGACGATGTAGAAGGCTACAAGGTCATGGCCCTGCTGGGTCAGGGCGCTGCCTCTACGGTGTACCTTGTCCAGGATCCGAAGACCAAGCAGATCTGGGCGCTCAAGCACGTCGAAAAGGGCGACGCCAAGGACACGCGGTTCCTCGATCAGGCCGTCTTCGAATACGAAGCCGCCAGCAAGTTCGAGCACCCCAACATCCGCAAGATCCCCCGGATCATCAAGCGCAAGGAACGCATCATCCGCCTCACCGAGGTGCTGCTGGTGATGGAGATGCTCGATGGTCGCAGCATGGACCTCAAGCCGCCGCAGTATCTGCATGATGCCGTGGCGATCTTCATCCAGGTCGCCAGTGCGATGGCCCACATGCACGCGCGTGGCTATGTCCATGCGGACATGAAGCCCAACAACATCATGGTCACCCCCGGGCCCACCGCCAAGATCATCGATCTGGGCCAGGCCTGCCTCATGGGCACCACCAAGCCACGCATCCAGGGCACGCCCGACTACATCGCGCCCGAGCAGGTACACCGCCGGCCCATCACCGAGAAGACCGACATCTACAACCTGGGCGCCACGATGTACTTCACGCTCACGCGCAAGAACATCCCCACCGCGCTGCCCAAGAACAACAACAGCCTCGTCAGCCGCATCGACGATGCGTTGATCGAACGCCCCGTGCCGCCGATTGAAGTCAATCCCCGCGTGCCGGCCAAGCTCAGCGAACTCATCATGCAGTGCGTGGAGATCGATCCGCTCCGTCGTCCCGCCAACATGCAGCAGGTCGTCGAGCGCCTTGAACTGATCCTGGGCCTCCTCCGCGCCAAGACCGTGGCTCCCTCCGCCGATCTGGCCGGCAAGTAAGCCGCCGCGTCATCTCACCTTGCATCACGAACGCCGCGGCACAGTCGCCCGGCCGGTCATCACACGCACCTAGGTTCTGCCCTTGGTCGAGCCATCGGGCCGGTGGCCTTTGATCGTCAGTGAGACGCGCGTTCCTGGCTTCTTGCGCCGCAGGTTCCACGAATCGGGCAGCACACCGCGCAGCAGCACCAGCGCCGCGAGCAGCGTCGCCGCGGAAACGATCCAGAACTGCCAGTCATCCCAGGGAAGGTGCATGTGTCTTGGACGGTAGGTAGACGGCGATCAGGGCATGGCGACACCGATCCCGGCCAGAATTCGCCCGGCGAGTTGTCTGAACTGGATTCGGCAATCATTCACCGCCGCGGCATGGCCCCCGATGGCACCATCCGATGCCGTCAGATGAAACATCGGCTTGCGAACGTCCTGTGCCATTGGCATCAGACTCTTGAAATGACGGAGCATCGCCAGTTGATTCGAGTCGATGGCCGCAGGCACATACGCGGACTGACCAAGTACATCTCGCGCATAGGCCTCGGGGATCCGATCTGCCCACTTCTGATACGCCTTGACTGGCTGGTTGTCCCGGACCGATGGGTTCAGGAGCACGTACCCCAAGGGCTTCATGCTGCCAGCCGGAAGCGATAGGCCCTCCGGAACGCGTTCGCCCAGACGCTTGGTCCAACCCGTTCGCCAGTCTCGAAGTGCCGGGCCAAGATTGTGGAGGCCCTGGAGCGAGAAGAGGTCGGCTCCGAGCGGTACGACCACGAAGTCAGCTGCGACGAGCGCTGCACGATTCATGGCACCGATGCTCGGGCCAACGTCGATGAGAACCAGATCACTCCCGCGGTCTGCCGCGGCGGCCTTGATCACTCGGTGAAAGGCCGACATCACTCGAAAGCCGTCACCTGCAATTGCCGGCTTGTCATTGAGGCACTTGCCCCAAGCTTCCGAAAGGCGATCCTCGAACTCACCCAGGCCAAGATCGCCTGCGAGCAGCGCCAGCCGCCTCGAGATCTCATGGGTCACCGGCGGCTGAATGTCGCCGATGCTGTTCACGAGCAGACGCAGTGAATCAAGAATGGTGCCGGGGCGATCCTGGTTGGTCCAGAGATTCTCCAATCTGGACTCATCAAGAAAGATGCTCGTCAGGTTCGATTGTGGGTCGAGGTCGACAGCGAGCACACTGAGGCCCATGTCCTGGAGCATCCATGCGAGATGGAATACCAGTGATGTCTTGCCGACTCCGCCCTTGTTATTGAAAAATGCAACGGTCTTCATCGCAGTTTCCTGACGATCATGGCGAGATGATTGTGACCGACCATGTGCTCCAAATCAGGGCTGCCGTTGGCCCGAAGGTGTGCAGATGCCAGCGCGATCCCCCGACCGAACCTGTTCGCGAACCCGAGGGTCTTGGCCGCCTCGGCGAGCACCGGGTTCCTGTAGGCTGTGCCGCCAGGAAACTGATCCGCCGTCAAGTCACCATAGAGCGAGCCGGGGTTTTGAATCTCGATTCGGTCCGTGAAGTGATTGATGGACACCGGAGTGGTGGAGGCTTCGTAGTTGCGATGAATGACCGCGTTCATGAAGAGTTCGTGCAGCGCAACGGCGGGGTAGTCGCTTGCGATGCGCTCGGTCAGATCCGCGCGCCGAATGGGACGTTCGACAGCGAGTTCTCGCGCAAGCCTGGCGAGCGATCGCATCACGTTGATCAGGTCGCCACTGACCCTGCGCTCTTCGGCCGGCGGATCACTCAGGGAAGTCCCGTCATATCGAACATACTGCACGTAACCGCCGGGCACGAACTCCAGCACGTCTTTTCCGAAAAGGAGCACGGCGGCGTTCGTCGGGCAGTTGAGCTTCTTGTGAAAGAATCGCAGTGATCCAAGCTGTTCCTCGATCGTTCGTCCATTCTCGAGAAGCACTTCAGCCGAGACCGCGTTGGTGAGATATCCCAGCTTGAACAGATCCATCGCCAGATCGTCGAGTGTCGCCCCAGCGCACGCGCGCATGTCCCAGGTCCGAGCACGATCCACGCGCCGCTCTTCCAGCCGTCGCTCCTGCTCGGCAGTAGCACGGTCCTTTGACGGGCCCGTTCTGACCCAGACGGTTTGCTTGAACCTCACGGGTGGCGTGTCCGACGGATGGACTTCGATGACTGCAAACGCCTTTCCGTCGACCGATTCCTTGAACACGTTCATCGAAGGGATCGGCAGGATGTTCCCATTGTCGCGGAGGCCTGCCAGGTCTTCGAGAAGACGCTCATCAACGTCGATTCCGGTGGGTTTGCCATGGCGATCAACTCCGACGAAAAGGTAGCCGGGTTTGCCGGTGCCGGGCATGTCGTTGGCGAACGCGCAAATGGCTTCACAGAACTTGTCGGTCTTGCTCGTCGAGGCGGTTCGTTCAACCCGAAAGGATTCAAGGTCGCTGAGCAGGGCCTGAATGTCGGGTGTACTGGCCATGGCCGAGGGTATGCGCCTTCCCCCTGAAGATACGTATGAACCGATCCGGGCACCCGGGGCGAGACCGATTACCGATCGGCCAGATTCGCTTCCAGCAGTTCCACCATCCCGGCATTCACCACCGTCATCTCCCGCGGCAGTTCGTCGTAGCTCATCACGACCACGTCCGGCAGCTGCCGCTCGATGATCGTCTTGAGCGGACGCCTGATCGAAGCATTCTCCACCATCAGCACCGGCGCGTGCGACGAGCGCCCCGCCTGCCCAAGCACCGTCGAACAGGCAGCGACCAGACGGGCGCGCTGCTCATTCGACATGCTCACCACCTGTCCCTCGCTGAAATCCTCCACGCTCCCGCGGATCAGATCCTCAACATCCGGCGAGAGGGAGAAATACGTGAGCCGCCCCGGCGCGGAGCAGAATCTCGCCGCGATCACGGAAGCCATGTCGCGCCGCACCCGTTCCACCAGGTACTGCGGGTTCTTGATGGAAGGGCCCCATTTGGCCAGCGACTCAAGAATGGCCGACACCTGACGCACCGGCACATCCTCGCGGACCAGCCGCTGGAAGACTTCAGCCACCTGCTGAAGCGTCAGCGGCGAGGGCGTCACCGCTCGCACGAGCTGCGTTCCCTCTTCGGTCGAGCGGATCAGTTCGAGCATCTGGTGCACCGCCGTGATGCTCACGAACGACGCCGCGTGCGTGCGCAGGGAGCGATCCAGCGCGGTCGCCATCTCGCCAAGCGCCGCGATCCGGTCGCCCATCGCAGGGCGCTTCACCGCCACGGGCGCATCGTGCAGTTCCACCGCAAACCCGCCGGATTCAACGCCCGACTCCGAAACCACCACCGCGCGTGAACTCAAGCGGATGCCAAGGTCATCGCACACACCCGTCGTCACCTGCGAAAGCGTCGATTCAAGAGCCTCGCGGTCCACAAGCCGCGCCAGGTCCGGATGAACCCTCAGCACGCACGCCGCGGCAGGAAGCCCGGCCGTGGCGGGTGCCTTCGCCTTCGCCAGCACCCGTTCATCCCGCAGCACCGATCTGAACGTCATCAGCGACATCGCGATGCAGACCAGACCCAGCATCAGAAAGGGCGATCGCGGAAAGCCCAAGGGCAGCACGCCGAGCGCCAGCAGGGCGAGGCCCACCAGCGCCATGACCCGCGGCTGGAAGAAGAACTGCCTCGCCAGGTCGCTGCCCACCGGAGTGCCTTCCGCCGAAGCCACCCGCGTCACCACCAGTCCCGCCGCGACACTCGTGAGAATCGACGGGATCTGGGCGCACAGCCCATCGCCGATCGTGAGGAGCGAATACACCTGTGCCGCGTTCGCGGCGGGCAGATCCTTCTGAAAGATGCCGATCAGCAGTCCGCCGATGATGTTGACGGCGCTGATCACCACACCGGCAATCGCATCGCCCTTCACGAACTTCATCGCGCCGTCCATCGCACCGTAGAGACGGCTCTCGCGTTCAAGTTCCGCTCGCTTGTCGCGGGCCTGATCGGCGCTCAGCAGCCCGCCTCGCACTTCGGCATCAATCGACATCTGCTTGCCGGGCATCGCATCGAGCGTGAACCTCGCCGCGACTTCCGCGACGCGCTCGCCGCCCCGGGCGATGACGACGAACTGGACGATGACCAGCACGAGGAAGACCACGCCACCGACGATGAAGTTGCCGCCCACCACCACGCGCCCGAACGACTCGATCACCCGGCCAGCATCCGCATCCAGGAGGATCAGTCGGGTGGAACTGACATTGAGCGCCAGACGCAGCAGCGTCGTCAGCAGCAGAATGGTCGGGAAGGCAGGCAGTCGGCGCGCATCGGGCGTATACAGTGCCACCAGCAGCACGATGGCGCTGATCGCCAGATTCGTGACCAGCAGCAGGTCCATCACGGGCGTGGGCACCTTGATGATCAGCAGACAGACGCCCAGCGTGACGGCGACCGCCAGCACCAGATCGCTCCACCGTCCCAGAATGTCTCGTGGATTGAGCATCGCACGAGGATAGGGGAGGGAGGCTGGCGGGGGAGTTTCGTCATGCCGCTGCCCAGTTCAAGGCCGCGGGCCCGATTCGGAGGGCCGCCCGCCCGACGCGGCAATCTCCCGTGCCTTCGTGCGTTCTCGAATCCGGATCGCCCATGAACACCACCCACACCATCGTCGCTTCGCTCCTGATGGCCGCCGCGTCGCCAGTCTGGGCACAAGGGACCCAGCCCGCCCCACCCAAGGTCATGGACCCGGCCGATGCTTCGGCCCTGGGTGGCCCCAAGGTGGCTCAGAAGCCCCATCAGCTCACGCTCGTGGAGCGGGATGCCACCGACAAGGTCACGCGCCTCACCCAGCGTTCCGAAGAAGCCGCCATCGGACTCCTGGGGCTGCCTTCGGAAGAAAAAGCCCCGATCGATGCCTTCTTCATCAAGAGGGCCGCCGCGGTCTCCAAACTCCTGGGCGACCACACGCCCCTGTTTCTCAAGCTGCAGGCCGCACGCCAGGGTGGAGCTTCGCGCGATGAACTCGCACCGCTGATGGAGGAGTTCGAGACCGCCGCGGCGGACCTGCTCAAGACCCCTTTGATTGACTCGGTGCTGGAACTGCTCCCCGCCTCGGCCCGCGAGCCCTACACCAAGCTGGTCAGCGACTACAACGCCGCGGTGCTGGCTGAAGAACTGGCCAGCCGCACGGGCCGCGTCGTCGAGGGCCCGCGGGCGATGGGCCGCGTGGCCAGTCGTCGCCTCGAGGCCAACATGCTCCTGCGCGAGATGGGCCGGTCGCTGGGCGCGCTGGTGAACGAACGCCGCGAACGCACCGCGGCACTCATCCAGGCCGTCGACGCCACCCCCGAACAGGCCGAGAAGATTGAGAAGATCTTCCGCAGCCAGACCCAGGGGGCCCAGACCCGCACCCCCGAATCCCGGGGCCGCATCATGCGCGAGATCCTCGAACTGCTCACGCCCGAGCAGCGGGTGAAGGCGCGCGAGTACCTGCAGCGCTGAGGCGACGCTTGACTGCAGGCGTTCATCCGCCGCGGCCATGGTGTTGGTGTCAATGGCCACTTCACGTGCCAACGGCGGCCGCGCGGCGACTGTCATGTCGGCCGCTGGACGGTGCCTGTACGCACGTGCGGCCCTGGTCCGCAAATCTGCAGATTTCTCTAGCCGCGCCATGACGTTTCGACGCATGGAGCGATAGAGCAGTCTCGATGAGGCTGCCAATGTTGGAGAACGGCACGGGTGTGTCGCAGCGTGTGGCCGCATGCCCGGCCCGCGCCCCAGATTGAAGAGAATCGAACATGAAGAGTTCACATCAGATCGCCATTGCGTCGTTGGTTGTCCTGTCCGCACTCACGGCCTCGGGGTTCGCTCAGTGCGATTCGGGGAAGCTGAATCCGCTGGATCCGGTCAGTCAGGGTGGCTTCGGCACCAGTGCCGCGATCAGCGGCGGCGTCGCCGTTCTGGGCTCCTTCGGTGCTGATCAGCCTGGCGCGGCGGATTGCGGGGCGGCCTACTTCTTCACCCGCAATGGTCTGAGCTGGACGCAGGCGCATCGATTCACGGCCAATGATGCCGCGGCGGGCGATTTCTTCGGCAGTGCGATTGCCATCGACGGTGACTACGCGGCGGTGGGTTCACCCAACGACGATTACAGCGGCGTGACGGATCTGGGCTCGGTATACATCTACGCACGCGTCAACGGGGTCTGGACCTACCAGTTCAACATTCTGGCCCCTCTGGCCAACCGCGCCAGCTCCAATCGCTTCGGCTCGTCGCTGTCGCTCAGTGGTGACACGCTGGCCATCGGTGTTGAGCATGAGGGAGGCAACCGGGGTGCGGCGTACATCTACACGCGCTCGGGCACGACCTGGGCGCAGCAGGTGAGATTCCTGCCAGCGGGCATCGGCGCGACGGCACTCTTCGGGTGTGCGGTGGGGATCAGCGGCGACACCGCCGTGGTGGGCAGCCAGGGCGACGATACCGTCCGTGGCTTTGCCACCGGTTCTGCGTATGTCTTCACCCGCAGCGGCACGACCTGGACGCAGCAGGCCAAGATCGTGGGAAGTGCGACCACGAGTTCGTCGCAGTTCGGTCGTGAGCTCTCCATCAGCGGTGACACGCTGGCGGTCGCCTCACCCTTCGAGGTAGCAGGCGGGCGGACGTACACGTTCAATCGCACCGGCTCGACCTGGTTCACCGGTCAGCAGCTCGCGCTGGGACGCAATGTTGATCTCAAGGGCAATGAGCTGGTCATTTCCGGCACGCAGTCGGGCAGCGATGTCGTGACGACCTACCGCCGCTCGGGCAACGGTGCGCCCTTCATTGCGGGCCCCGTCCTCACCGCCAGCGACGGCAACACGAACATCGGCTTCGGTGACGCCATCGGCATCTCTGAAGGTACGGTGATTGCCGGTGCCTCCAGCGACGATTACGCCGGGCTTCCCAATCCCGGTTCGGCGTATGTCTACGACGCCTTTGCTCAGATGGCGGATACCTGCGTCCAGGCGCTTCAGGCTGATATCGGCACTGTGATCGGCTGCACGGGCGGCCTCGCGGCCGATGGCGTCTCCACCTGTGGAACGGGCGTGGCCACGCCCGATGCCTATTACCGCTTCACCGCACCCTGCGGCGGACAGTACAACTTCAACACCTTCGGCTCCACCTACGACACGATTCTGAGCATCCACTCGGCCTGTCCTGCCACGCCGCTGAGCACGCTGGCCTGCAATGACGATTCCTTCGACACGCGCCAGTCGTCGGTCACCTTGACCCTTGAAGCCGGGCAGACGGTACTTGCACGCGTGGCGGATTACCCCGGTTCGACAGGTACATTCCAGTTCAGCATCGTTGGTGTTGATCCCGCCAATGACCTCTGCAGCGGTGCGACGCCCATCGAATCCGATCTGGTGCCCTTTGACCTGTGCTTCTCGACGACCGAACCGGTGCAGCCGGGAACCCGCACGATGTCCAACGATGTCTGGTTCAGCTTCGTGCCCTCCTGCAGCGGCATCGCACGGTTCTCCACCTGCCCCACGCAGGAACCCATCGACACCATGCTCGCGCTCTTCGAGGCCGACAGTTGCATGGATCTGAACGCGGCTACGGAGATCGCATCCAACGACGACACCACCTGCGACCCGGTCAACACCTACAAGTCCGCGGTCGCCAGTCCGGTGGTGGCGGGTCGCCACTACCTCCTCCGCGTGGGCGGATTCCCCGCACCCCTGGCCGGCTACACCAACCGCGGCCATGGTCAGATCGAAGTGAGCATCGCGACCGGCTGCCCGGCCGATTTCAACCTCGACGGCGGTGTTGATGGGGCCGATGTGAGTGCCTTCTTCACCGCCTGGGAGGCCGGCGAGTTCGTGGCCGATGTCAACTGCGATGGTGGCGTCGATGGCTCCGACATCGATGCCTTCTTCCCGGCGTGGGAGAACGGCGGCTGCTGATCGAACGCCGCGGCGATCCGGACAGAACCTGTCAGAACTCATGAGTGCACAGATGAGGCTGGGCCACACCCCGGCAGCATCTGTGCACTCTTTTTGATGCGCCGCACGCCGAGAAGGTCATTCCGGCTCCTGTCCGGTGCAGAGCACCGGTGCCATCAGGGCCAGCGCTGGAAGGTTCACGGACTGCACGCTGCCCGGAAGCGTGATCATGGTGCCGTCGACCAGCCGGAGTTTCCACGCGTCGGAGATGAGTTCGATGCTCACGCACTGCTTCCAGGGGATGCTGCGCTTGCTGAGCACGAAGCGCAGATGGATGCGGGCTCGATCGAGCACGATGCGATCGCCGATGTTGACCTCTTCACCACGCTCGATTCGTTCCATGAGCCGCGGGGCCACGTAGGTGGCCGCCAGCTCAGCGATGATGTCCTCGGGCTGGGGCACGATCTCGAAGTGCTGCGTCAGCGAGAACCGGCTCTTGCCCGCGATGGGCTCTTTGTGCGTGGATTGCGTCCTGACCCTGGGAATCGCCGCACCCGCGGCAAAGCGAAGATCAAGGTGCATCGAAGTGCCCAGATACGCGCCGTTGTGTCGCATCCGGATCCGAAAGCAGGCCACCGATTCCACCTGGTCGTACGTGAGGAAGACCGGAGGCTTGAAGCGCCGTTCGACGGTCAGCCCGGTTTTGCCGAAGATGGCCGTTGCGCGCAGCCAGAAGGCCAGCAGCAGCATCGCGAAGCAGCCACCCGCGATCACCACGCCCGTGATGATGTCCATGGCCCCCGGACCGCCTCTTGGCCTCAGCACTCCCGCACCGATCGCCAGGCCCAGAACCGCTCCAACTCCTCCGGCGATGACCAGAATGATCTTCCACCCCATGCCGAGGCGTCGCCTGCACAGCTCCGGCCCCTGTGGCAGCGCCTCGTCATGTCGGAATTCGCGCGTCATGTTGCTTCCAAGCGTACGAACTGGCCGGCTCGCTGGCAACGCTGCCTTCACTGCGGCGCCGCGGCAGCCTCCGGCTCGCCCCGGGCCAGCACCTCCACCAGCAGCGAAAGCACCAGCAGATTCGGAATCGTCGCCACGCTCAGCAGCGGCAAGGTGCGGCCATCGGTACGCACCGCGTGCAGCGAATCATCATCGGCACGCATGGGCCCGCATACGTGCTCCCACGGGGTCAACGTCCAGACACGCCGATGGCGTGTGCGGATCCCCTCCTTGCTGATGCTGCAGCTGGTGCCGAACTTGACCTCCTCGCCCTGGTCGATGCGTTTCATGAATCGAGGGGCGATGTAGGTTGCAATCGCCGCGGCGACGCGGTCTTCGGGCTGCTCAACGCGCTCCCGCGGCGAATCAAGCAGCCCCTTGGAATGCTCCTTGTGCGAGTTCGAACTCTGCACCAGTTTCACGGGCAAGCCCTTGAAGGGCTTGATGAACATCTGCAGCACCGTTCCGGTGTAGATGCCGTGGCTCTTGCCCTGACTGCGGAAGAGAATGAGCGTCTCCACCTGCTCATACGCGAGCGGGCGCGGAGGGCCGAACCGGGGACGCACTTCAAGCCCGCGCTCGTGGTAGCAGATCCATGGCCGCAGCCACAGTGCGAGCACCACCAGGCCAGCACCAAGAGGCAGACAGATCAGCACGGTCGCAGGCCGGTACGCTGCAGGAAATGCGAATGGCAGCTGGTTGCTTGCAAGAGCCCCGAGCCCGATCAGCAGCAGGAGCATCCCCAGAATCGCCGTCAATGGAAAAACCATGAGCGAGGACCGTCGCCGGCAGATCTCTTCGCCAAGCGAGAATCCATCGGGCATGGGAGGGGGTGGTTGCATGAAGGTGGCAGTGTGCGTCGCGTGCGGCGTGAGGCAGGGAGAACGGTAGTTCCACGCCGCGGCGTGGAGCAGTCCGCAGCCAGCACACGTTGCCCCAAAGAGAAAGGGTGCACCGGACCGGGGCCAAACCCCTTCCGCTGCACCCTTGCATTTTGCACTCTTGCGATTGCGAACTGCTTACTGATCATGTCCCGACGAGTCGGGCATGCTGTGACCAGCATCGCGGAGGGTCTTCTCGCGGCGGGCAAGATCGACATCCTGATCGACCATCATCGCGGCGAGCTGCTCGACGGTGGTGGTGGGGACCCAGCCGAGCTTCTCGCGTGCCTTGCTGGGGTCGCCCAGGAGCAGATCGACTTCGGCGGGGCGCAGGTAGCGCTGGTCGAAGGCGACGTGGCGGGTGAAGTCGAGCTCAGCGTGACGGAAGGCCATCTCGGCAAACTCGCGCACCGTGATGGTGCGGCCGGTGGCGATCACGTAATCCTCGGGCTTGTCCTGCTGCAGCATCATCCACATCATCTTCACGTAGTCGCCAGCGAAGCCCCAGTCGCGCTTCGAGTCGAGGTTGCCCAGGAAGACCTTGTCCTGCAGGCCCATCTTGATGCGGCCGACAGCGCGGGTGATCTTGCGGGTGACGAACGTCTCGCCGCGGCGGGGTGATTCGTGATTGAACAGGATGCCGCAGGAAGCGTGCAGGCCGTACGACTCGCGGTAGTTCACCGTGGCCCAGTGCGCCATGAGCTTGGCACAGGCGTAGGGGCTGCGGGGGTAGAAGGGGGTGGTTTCCTTCTGGGGAGTCTCGACGACCTTGCCGTACTGCTCGGAGGAGGAGGCCTGGTAGTAGCGCACCTGGCGGCCCGACTGCTGCTGGTGATCGCGCACCGCTTCGAGCAGACGCAGCGCGCCCATCGCCACGGTGTCGGCCGTGTAGATGGGCATGTCGAACGACACGCGCACGTGCGACTGTGCACCCAGGTTGTACACTTCGTGCGGCTCCACTTCGCGCATCAGCTTCGAGAGGTTGTTGGCATCGCACAGATCGCCGTAGTGCAGCTTGAGACGGCCGGCCTTCACATGCGGATCGAGATAGATGTGATCGATGCGGCCTGTGTTGAAGCTCGATGAGCGGCGGATGACGCCATGCACCTCGTACCCCTTCTCGATGAGGAACTCGGCGAGATACGAGCCGTCCTGGCCAGTGATACCGGTGATGAGAGCGCGGCGATTGGTCGTCATGGAAGGTGTCTTCGTGTAAAAGGTCCGAAACTGGCTGGAACTGACCCCGGGGTCACTCTGAAACTCCTGCCCGGGTCCTCTGCTCAGGGGATGTAGGCAAGGGGGGAAGGATAGATGGTTTTCGGCATCTTGGGGCCCCCAATATAGAATCAATGCTCGGGACCGGCGCGCCAACCGCATGAATGTGAGAGTCCTGCCCTGCGGAAGGCATCTGATCCCTGATGTTTGGGTCGTGATAGGATTTGGTACGTGAGACTCGGGAGGCCCGGCTGGAATTCACGCTGGTTTCGACCCGCCGCGTGGTTGTCCCGACTCAGACTGCGCCCTAGCATCAAGGCCCGGGATTTCCGGGCAGTCTTAGATGGAGTTTGGCCATGTACGCGATTATCGAAGAATCTGGTAGCCAGCGCAAGGTCGTTTCAGGCGACGAGATTTTCATTGACCTCCTCGACAGCGGTCAGGCCACAATCGGCCAGGCTGTGAACTTCGACAAGGTTCTTGTCGTCGGCGAAGTTGGCGGCTCGGCCAAGGTCGGCGCTCCCTACGTCGCAGGCGCGACCGTCAAGGGCGAAGTTGTTGAGCCGCTCGTCAAGGGCGAGAAGCTCTTCATCCAGAAGTTCCAGGCCAAGAAGACCTGGCAGAAGAAGACCGGTCACCGTCAGCGTTACACGCTGGTCAAGGTCACCGCCATCAACGCCTGATCGCAGGCCAGGCCTTCGGGCTTTGAGCCACGTTGCGACAGGTTGGTTTTGATCGCCCACCAATGCCCCACACAAGCCCTCGCTCACGCGAGGGTTTTTCGTTGCTGGGCCCCAAACGCTCGAAAATGATCTCCAAACTGCATTGTTATCGGAGTTTGAGCGTTTTATCAGTGCCCATTCCCCACGCCGCGGCATCGTGACTTCAACCGCTCCGGCCACAACAAAAACCCCCCGCCAACGTACAGTACTGGCTCGATGGCCTCTGCCCCGCCACGATGCGGACCAGGCCCCGAAGCCCCCCCACGAAGGAAGACTCTCATGACCACTCTGCTCTCCAGTGTCGCCAACAGGTTCAAGAACGCCATCGCCAGCGTCTGCGGCACCGATCGCGCCGTCTCCTCGCGGCTTGAATCACTCGAGGGCCGCACCCTGATGTCCATCTCGGTCATCAACCCCATCGCCGACAGCAGCGTCCTGCCGGGCGCGACCGCCACCGTGCTGAGTCTCGCGGGTCGCTACGACAACACCGACCTCAACGGCACCATCGTCAAGTTCGCCACCGATGTGGGTGACATCAACGTGCTGATGTACGACCAGACCAACCCTGGCGTCACGCGCACCACGCCCCTCACCGTCGCCAACTTCCTCCGCTACATGGATGCGGGTCGCTACAACCAGACCGTCTTCCACCGCAGCGCCTCCAACTTCGTCATCCAGGGTGGCGGCTTCACGCGACCCACGACCGACGGCACGGCACCCACCGCGGTTACCACCTATTCAGCGGTGCAGAATGAGCCCGGCAACACCAATACCCGCGGCACCATCGCCATGGCCAAGCTCGGCAGCGATGCCAACAGCGCCACCAGTCAGTGGTTCTTCAACCTGGGCAACAACGCTTCCAACCTCGACAATCAGAACGGCGGATTCACGGTCTTCGGCCGCGTGATCAAGGGACTGAACGTCATGGATGCCATCGCGGCCATCGACGTCTGGAACTTCGGCGGCACCTTCAACGAACTCCCCCTGCGCAATCACGCGCAGAACTCCACCGTGCTCCGCTCCGAGTACGTCGGCATGAACGTCAGCACGGTCTCCGAGCTGACCTACTCGGTCATCAGCAGCAATCCCGCCGTCGTCAACCCCACGCTCAACGGCACCAATCTCACGCTCTCCTACGGCTCCGCCGGCACTTCCACCGTCACGCTCCGCGTGACGTGCGCCGATGGCACGACGATCGACGATGTCTTCACCGTTCGCGTCAACAGCGCGCCCTTCCTCGCGGGCCTCTCAGCAGGTGCATCGGAAGTCGGACGCAACTCCGCTTTCACGCTCTCGCTGGGCACCGCCACCGATGACGGCGGCATCAGCCAGATCGACTTCTACCGCGACTCCAACAGCAACGGCCAGTTCGACATCGGCACCGACACGCTGCTGGGTTCGGATACCAGCGCCACCGGCGGCTGGAGCCTGCTTACGAACACCAACGGCCTGAGCCTGGGTTCGCAGCGATTCTTCGCTCGCGCCACCGATGGCGATGGCATCACCTCGCCGGTGGTCACCACGACGATGACCGTCGTCAATGCCGCTCCTGTCGTCTCCGCACTCACCGCATCACCCAATCCCGCCGAGGGCCGCGTTCCCGTCACGCTGACGGCCACCGCGAGCGACTCGGATGGCACCGTTGCCTTCGTTCGGTTCTATCACGACTCCAACGGCAACGGCGTGCTCGATCTCTCGACCGACACGCTGCTGGCCGAAGACAACAACGGAACCGATGGGTACAGCACGGTGGTGGATACGTCGTCCTTCACCTTCGGAAGCGCCCGGTACTTCGCCGCGGCGACCGATGTGGAAGCACTCGCCGGCTCGCCCGCCACCGTTGTGGGCGTCATCAATGCCCCGTTCTCCGTCGGCACACTGACCTCCTCGGCCACCTCGGTACTCCGCGGCACTCAGCTCATTCTGACGGCCGGCGATGTCTTCATCCCCGCCGGCAAGCGGTTCAAGGCACTCGAGTTCTACGCCGACACCAACGGCAACGGCACCTTCGATGTCGGCATCGACAAGAAGATCGGAGCCGCGAGCTCACTCAAGAACGGCATCGCCACCGCCAAGGCACTTACCAAGGGTGCCGCGGTGGGGGATGTGAAGTTCTTCGCCCGCGTTCAGGACAATCTGCTGGCCTGGTCACCCGCCACAGCCGTCACTGTCGTGGTGCAGAACAACACGCCCACCGTCCGTTCGATGAAGGTGGCTCCTGTGATCGTCAAGAACCTGGGCGACACCGTGACCCTCACCGTCGCAAGCCAGAAGGACGTCGATGGCACCATCGCGTCTGTGCGCTACTACCGCGACATCAGTTCGGGCGGCGGCTCCGATGGCCTCTTCGATGCCGGCGTTGACACGCTGCTGGGCACGGTCACGGTTGCTTCCGGCGGCTTCAAGCTCGCCATGAGCAGTGCAAACTTCACGACCGGCGTCAACCGCTTCTTTGCCGTCGTCGTCGACAACAACGGTGCGGTGAGCGCGCCGGTGACTGCGACCGCCACCATCAACGCGGCTCCCACGATCACCACCGTCGCCGTCACCCCGAATACGGGCACCGCCCTGGGCACCACCTTCACCTTCACCGCCAGCGGCGTGGGCGATTCGGATGGCACCATCAAGTCCGTCGAGTTCATCCGGGATGTGGATGGCTCGGGCACCTTCAACTCGCGCATCGACAAGACACTGGGCAAGGCCAAGCTCATCAACGGCGTCTGGACGCTGGTCCTTGGCCCCAAGAAGCTCCCCGTCGGCACGATCACCGTGCTCGCACGGGCACTGGACAACACCGGAGCCTACAGCACCCTCAGCACGGTGCAGCTGACGGTCACCTGAGTCGGGTGGAGTGGTTGCAGGAGTGTTTCAGTGGCGTCCATCCGTCCGCGGCTTGGTCGGGTTACCCTCAACGGTCAGCCGCGGGTGAACCCGGCGGCTTGGTTGCCCGATGTACATCCGGTAATGCGAAGTGGTGGGGGATGGGCCGGGTCGGCGGATCGGTCATGCCGCGGCGAGAGGTGCACAGGTTTGAGGAATTGACTGGTATGTCACACACACAGCGTGCTGCGTCCCTCTTCTCCCGGCTTCTGGCCCGCCGCGGCGAGGCTTCGCCCGCGCTCGAAGCACTCGAACAGCGTTCGATGATGGCCGTGACCAACCTGAACCCGATCGCCGATTCGGTCGTGCAGATTGATGCTGCGCCGTCCTCGCTGAGCATCGCCGGTCGCTACGACAACACCGACCTCAATGGCACCATCGTCAAGTTCACGACGGACCTGGGCGAGATCAATGTCCTGATGTACGACCAGTCCAATCCGGGAGTGACCCGGAGCACACCGCTGACGGTCGCCAACTTCATTCGGTATGTGGATGCGGGTCGGTACCAGCAGACGGTTTTCCACCGCAGCGTCTCGAACTTCGTCATCCAGGGTGGCGGCTTCAGCCGGCCCGATACCGATGGCGTGGCACCGATCCAGGTGATTCCCTTCGAGAGCGTGCTCAACGAGCCGGGCAACACCAATGTCCGCGGCACGATCGCCATGGCGAAGCTCGGCGGCGACCCCAACAGCGCCACAAGCCAGTGGTTCTTCAACCTTGCCAACAACGCCTCAAACCTTGACAATCAGAACGGAGGCTTCACGGTCTTCGGACGGATCATCAAGGGGCTGGATGTCATGGACGCCCTCGCGGCAGTCCCGGTCTACAACTTCGGCGATGAACCCTTCACCCAACTCCCGCTGCGCAATCATGATGATCCCGATTTCGTCTTCGCCAGCGAATACGTCGGGATGAACATCGCCGCGACCTCGGAACTCACCTACAGCGTCACGAGTTCGGATCCGACGCTGGTGACGGCGGGGCTGAGCGGGACGGATCTGTCGCTGACATATGCCGCGGGGCGAACGGGTTCTGCACAGATCACGGTGCGTGTCACGTGCGCCGATGGCACGACGCTGGATGATGTCTTCACGGTCCGCATCAACGCGGCACCTGCGATCGCGGGCCTGACGATGAGCGCGGGTACGGTGGACCTTGATTCACCCTTCTCGATGTCGGTGGGTACGGCGACGGATGATGCGGGAATCGCCCGGGTTGATTTCTACCGTGACACCAACGCCAACGGCACGCTCGAGACGGAGACGGATCTGCTGGTGGGAACGGATACGAGCAGCGAAACCGGCTGGCTCCTCAACACCAGTTCGACGGGGCTCACGGCGGGCACCTACCGGTACTTCGCCCGCGCCACCGATGGTGACGGGGTGGTTTCGAATGTCATCACCGCGACGGTGAACGTGCAGGACTTGCTGCCCCCGGTCGTTGGCCTGAGTGCCTCGCCCTCAACGGTGCAGCGCAACGCCATGGTGACGCTCACGGCGAGCGGTCTGTCGCTGCCTGAAGGTCAGGAGTTCGCCAAGATCGAGTTCTACGGCGATCGCGATGGGGATGCGACGCTGGATGTGGGCTCGGGCGGCGATTACAAGCTCGGAACGGCCACGCGATTCACCAGCGGAGTCGTGACGCTGCGCACATCGACACGCGGCTTGCCCGCAGGCGTGTATGCCTACTTCGCACGCGTGCAGACGCGGGCGGGGACCTGGCTTGATCCGGTCTCGACCACCATCACGATTCTCAACAATGCGCCAACGGTGACTTCCATCACGGCGCCCAGTGTCGTCAAGAACCTGGGCAACACGATCAAGCTGGTTCCCAAGGGTGCGGCTGATTCCGATGGAACAGTCGCCAGTGTGCGGATCTACCGCGAGACGGGCACGGCCTCGGATGGCACGTTCGATGCAACGACCGATGCGCTGCTGGGCACGCTCACTGGTTCATCGCAGATCAAGAACGGTCTTTCGATTGCAACAACGGGATTCTCGCTGGGCCTCAATCGCTTCTACGCGGTGGCGGTTGACAACGAAGGCAAGCTCAGCAGTTCGGTGACGACCACATCGCGCATCAACGCCGCGCCGACGATCGCGGCATTCACCTCCAACCCCACTTCGGGCGTGCTGCGTGATCAGATCTTCGCACTCACCATGAGCGGCGTTGCTGATACCGATGGCACCGTCAAGAAGGTTGAGCTCTTCTACGACCTCAACGGCAATGGCACCTTCGATGCCGGCACCGACCGCGCGCTGGGCAACGCGAAGCAGTCAGGAACCACCTGGACCTATTCGCTGAAGAACAAGCGCCTGCCGCTGGGCACGGTGACGATCTTCGCGCGGGCCATCGACAACGATGGTGGCTTGAGCACGATCAGTTCGCTGCAGCTGACGCTACGTTGAACGTGAACGAGTTGTGAAAGCGTCACCGGGCGGTGACGAATCAGATTTCGTGGTGGGCCTGCCGCGCACATGCGCGGGCGCCTCGCGCGATGCGTGAAACACCACGGACGCCGTACCACGCACGAATGCGTGGCCTACGAGCGAGCAAGCCCGCTGAAGCGGGCTGGGGAGCAGCGTCACGGAGTTTTCAGGCCGCTTCAGCGGCCTTGCCCGCTATCAGGCCACCGTTTCAACGGTGGTGCGGGTGGGCGACCGTCGTCGTGCATTGGCGGTGGGGGGTATGATCCTTTTGCAGTTGATTTTAGAGCTGTCAATCGCAGTGCCGGGAACCGATGAAGGAGGGGGCATTGACTCAACTGGGTTGCCGATACTGTGGTTATCCGCGGGCGGCAGGCCGCGCTGTCTGCTCCGAGTGTGGAACGGACTTCTCTCGAACCAACCACCTGTTACGACGATGGCCCGAACTGGTTGGCGATGCTTGGTGGATTGAAAATCGGTTGATTCTGCGTTGGATCTGCATCGCCGAGTCGATGTTCCTCGCTCTGGTCGGCATGCTGATGTTTGGATTCGCTGTGTTCTCCATCGCTGGCAGCACAGTCCATCGAGTTGCCGATGTGGTCGTTGGGATTGCGGTGTTGGTACCTCCTGGCTTCTGGACCGTTGTCTTGTGCTGGTATTGGTGGAGACGCTGGCGTGGCCAGAGCGGGGCGAGCAATGCCCCGGACGTCATGCAGCCGCTGATTCTGGCGACACTCTGGGCGGGCTCGCTGCCGTGGTTTCTTGGTCCGCTCATGGTGTTCACCGGTGACGATCGCGACGTCGCAACGGCGGGTGCTGTGATTGCAGTACTGCTCAATGGGAGCGTTGCGATCTGCCTTTGGAAGCAGCTCAGGTACACCGAGATCTTTTCTGGAAGGCGGACATCGCGAGCAAAGAAGGTGAGAGCCAAGCTTGGTTTGCTCTCGCTGATCTTCGTCGCAACCGGTGCAGGAACCCTGCGGTCCGCTGATGAGCCGAAGATGTTCACGATCATTGCGCCCATCATGGTGCCGACGATGCTGCGGCAGTTGCTGCCCTTGGTGCCGACCCGGCGCGGCAGGACTGAGGCGGGTGGCGCTCGCGAACGTGGTTGACCCGAAGAGTGCCGGAGTCTGCGTGAGTGGTGTTCATCCGAGGGCTCCACCGCGGCGGTGAAACCGGCGGCAGATCGCGCCCGGTTCAGTTGCGCCGGAAAGCAGCTTGTTGACTGTGACGCGCCTCCCCTTTGTCGCGGCTCTCGATGTCGCGTTGGGCGACGGGTTCCATCGCCCATGCTGGCGTAGGAGAGTCGGTCCACGGGCGTTTCGCCGGATCGACCTCGACACCGATCCGCCACCGGCTGGATGCTCGCGTGTTTCGTCGTCGGTCGGATCAGGCACTCTGCCGTTGAATCATCGAATGGATCCTGATCCAGCTGTGAACATTCGCGGGGCAGTACTCGGATGATCTGAGAGTGCATCCTGGCGCCGTATCATCCGGGGAACTGTTGGAACCATCATCATGCTCAGCGCCTTTCTCACAGATCTCGACACCAGGGCCGCCGTCAAAGGCTCTCGCGATCCGCTGGGCATTCAATCCGTCTGGACTCGTTTCGGACGGCATGTCGTCGGAAACCTCACCACCGTCAGTACTTCCGTTCGCGACTTCACTGTCACGATTCTCGGATACTACTGTGTCGAGCGACTGCGCGAACAACTGGGGCCTGATCGTGACTTGGCCACATTTCTCAAGTGGGAACAGCTGACGGCGTACGCGCGTGGAGCCTTCAACAAAGACTGGTCGTTCCGTGGGACCGAGAAGGCACGCCGCAATCTCGACGACCGCGGCGGCAAGGTGTACCTCTCAGTCCAAGCCTCGGATCAGATTCTCGGCAACCAGAAGACCTATGGCCTCTGGGGTCTTTACACGGCACCATCGCGCGCCTCGGGCCTTCTGATGGACGACCCGATCCGCCTGGCACCGTCAGCGGCTGACCTGGTGGAGCACCATTATCTTGGGTCCCTGCGTGATGCAGGGCTTGTGAACCTGGACCACTTGCTTGACTTGCTTGCGAAAGACCGTTCGGAACTTCAGATTGAGGGGCGGCACAAATCAATGCTGAAGGCAATCGCGTCAATCTTGAAGCAGAGTTTCTCCAAGCGGGAGCGTGCGTTCTACCGCGATCATCTTGTCCACGGTGGCCCGGAGGATCGTTCCGATGGGCTCCAGCCGCAGTTGGCGCAGTTGCTTGAACCAACGCTCAGTGTTCCGGATGTCCGGTGGCTGGACATGATGCAGCACATGACGAAAGAAGCATCGGGCATGGGCGCTGAGTGGGAACGTCTTGCGTACCGATTGGACCGGATTAGGACCATCGAGAGCGTGCTCGCGCCCTCGTCGCATCTGTTCTCGTACCTCCTTGGGTGCGATGGCCTTTCGATCGAGAAGGTCTCGGGAAGGGTCGAGGAAGTGTGGGGCGACCGTGTGCCACGCATTGACCCGGGCGCGTTCAAACTGCTGACAGATGAACTCGACCTTGCGCTTGCCGACAGTGGTCAGCGATGGCTGCAACTTGGTGCGTCGCTCGCGAGCGGGCGATATGCCGAGGCGATCGAACTGATGCTCCAGCAGAATAGTGCCGTCATGGCGGCCCGCGGCGGTGCCGCGGCGTGGGCGGAACTGGCCGAGGGTTGCGTCCGAGTGCGCTTCCACGATGAAGCGGACAAGCTGCCTGCTCGCGAAGCCCTCAAGGACCTCTGGCGGTTTCCGTACTTCATCGAGTCGCTGAGGACCGTCGCATCAACGCTGGGGAGGTCTTGAATGAACTCCATCCGCCACGCGGTCCTTTCCGAGCACCTGCAGGAGCGTCTGGAAGGCAGACGAGTCCTCGCGGCCGTCTTCACGACCTTTCAGTTCGATCCCGATTTCTTCGAAAAGCAGGTGCTCCCCGTCGTGCTCGATGCGCCGGTGAGCCATCTCTCTGCGGTTCGGCTGGCCCAGCTTGAAGATGTGCTTCGGACGCTTCAGACTCGAATCGCCGTCTATTACGACAGCGCCGGCCTTCAGTCCCAGGAGGGGGGCTCGGCCCGGTTGGACATTCAACGCACGCCGGTTCGCCTTGCGACGGGCATCTTCCACCCCAAGCTGGCCTTGATTCTCACCGAGTCCATCGACGCGGATGCCGAGGGGCACCGGGCCCGGAGACTGGTCGTGGCCGTGATGTCGGCCAACCTCACCCGAGCCGGATGGTGGGAAAACGTGGAGGCATGCCACATCGAGGAGATGGCGGAGAACGCAAAGACGCGATTTCGCGACGACCTCTTGAAGTTTCTTGCAGACATTCGCCGACGCTCGCCGCACGAACTGCAGCACGTGGGCCTTGAGGCAATCATCGGATTCGTTCGCGGCACTCAGCAGCGGACCCACAGGAGTTTCGAGGACCGCCTTCTTCCGCATTTCTACGGCGGGCGTACTCGGTTTGTGGATTTTCTTTCCGCATCGGCGGGCCCGCGGCTTCACGGAGCATTTCTGGAGATTCTCTCCCCGTACTGGGATGATGCTCAGGACAGCAAGCCACTGCTCGAACTGCTCGAGCGATTCGAACCCAGGGAGACGCGGTTGCTGGTCCCCCGAGCGACAAGCGGAGAGGTCACCTGCAATGAGGAGTTGTACAAGCGCATCGGCCGATTGAACAACGTCCGCTGGTGTCACCTTCCCCGGGAAATGGTCCGGCTTGGCCAACACCAGGACAGCGCAGAGCGATTCGTGCACGCCAAGCTCTACAGGTTCTTCCGCCAGAGCCCCAAGGAGGAAATCTGCTTTGTCGGGTCGGCGAATCTGACTCTTGCGGCTCATTCCGGCAAGGGCAATGTCGAAGCGGGATTTCTCGTTGAACTCGATACGCCGCGACGTCCGGAGTTCTGGCTTGAACCCGATGCCCGCGAGGCGAAGACCTTCGTCACAAGACGTGAGGACGAGCCCTCCGTCCGTGCGAGAGCAAGCCGACTCATGGTGCGATTCCGCTGGGACAGCTTGGTGGCGGAGGCGCACTGGGACCATTCAAACTCCAGCCCTGAATTGGAACTTCGATCCAGAGGTGTTTCGATTGCACAGATCAATGCCATCCCCGGTGGAGCGTGGACGGTGCTGCCCACCGATACCAGCCGAAGACTCGCCGAGGAACTTGAGCGAACCTCGTTGCTGGAGGTGTGCGGCGAGGCCGATGCGCCGACGACGATCCTTGTTCAGGAAGAGGGAATGGCGCATAAGCCATCGCTGCTGATGCAGCTCTCAGTCGCCGACATCCTCCGCTCATGGTCGCTTCTCACCCCCGAGCAGCGAGCGGCATTCCTCGAAACACATGCGCCGGAAGCGTCCTCGTCTGACGACGGTCTCGACCTCATTGTCGCACGCCGTCTGTTCGGCGACCAGCCTACGTTGTTCGACCGCTTCTCTGGTTACTTTCACGCCTTCAACAGCCTCGATCAGTCGGTCCGCGAGGCGATTGCCGATGGTCGGGATATCGAGGCCTGTTACCGGCTTTTCGGCCGCAAGTACGACTCGCTCGGCACGCTGATGGACCGCATCCAATCCGGAGGCATTGCCGTGGACGACGTCGATCGCTATGTTCTTTCTCTGTGTGCCAGGCAGCTGGTGAGAGATCTGCATCGCGACTTCACGGAGTTCAGCGCTCGCCACGCCGCGGAGTTTCAAACGCTCGCCTGCAGACTTGATGGTTTGCATCATCTTCGCGACGTCCTTGCCGCCAAGGACTTGTCCACGATGGCTCCGTTCCTTGAATGGTTTGAGCGTTGGTTTCTTCGGCGCGCCACACCCGTTCCGGAAGGAACCCCATGATCGACCTTTCAACAGCAAGGCAGCTCCTCGACTTTGGAGCAAGGATTGGCAGCGGAGCCCGCGCCGACGAACAGCTCGAAGGAGCGGTCGCGCTGCACAACATCCTGAAACGATGCCGGGTAGCCTATCTGGCGGATGAAGTCGGCATGGGGAAGACCTATGTGGCTCTCGGAGCGATGGCCCTGTTCCGGCATTTCAACCCTCGCTTCCGAGTGCTCGTCCTGGCTCCGCGAGAGAACATCCAGCAGAAGTGGATGAAGGAGATGCGGAACTTCGTTGCGAACAACGTGCGATTCCCGGACCTGCGTGTCCGCGGAATCGACAGCCGCCCAAGTCGTTCCCTGATCGCGTGCAACAATCTGACCGAATTCGTGCGAGAGTCGAGTCTGAACAGCGAGCGGGATTTCTTCCTGAGATTGACGAGCTTCAGCCTGCCGGTGGGGGGCAGGACCGCGGTGGATGCAGATGCCGCCCGCAAGCTGCGGGACGGTCTCCGGGTACACCTGCCCTGGCTGAGTGACGAGATCTTTGATCTTCGCAGCAAGCAGGCTTTCAAGGACAACATGGCGCAGGCAGTCAACTGTGCAATCCCTGAGTTCGATCTGGTCATCGTGGATGAAGGGCACAATCTCAAGCATGGATTCTCAGAGCACACCGCGGCTCGCAATCGGGTACTCGGGCTGGTCATGGGGAGATCCGGCGCGGCTTCAGTTCCCCGCCTCTTTCCCCAGTACGGGCACAGGGCCCGGCACGTGCTCTTCCTGTCGGCGACACCGATCGAGGAGAGCTATCAGTATTTGTGGAATCAGCTTGATGTGTTCGGTCTCGCGGCGAGCTTTGAGGATCTGAAGCGATCAGATCTTCCCGAGGAGCGGTTGAAAAGCTGCGCGGCACGGTTTCTGGTTCGCCGCGTCACCTCCATCCGGGCAGGAGATGCGGACCTCACAAAGAACCTCTACCGTCGCGAATGGCGACGAGGCGGCATGACCGATTTCGATGAGCCCATCCAGGTGTCCGATGACCGCCAGCGACTGATTGTCGCCCTGGTGCAGAAGAAGGTCTCCGAGTTGCTGCAGGAGGACCGCTTCAATGCATCGTTCCAGATCGGCATGCTGGCTTCGTTCGAGAGCTTTCTCGAAACCGCCAAGCTGAAGCGGGACGAGGACGATGCACGTACGTTCGACGACGCTGAACAGACCGACGACTTGACCGAGCGCGAGGGAATCGATGTCTCCGACCTGAACAGGCTCGCCAGGAGCTACCGCGAGAAGTTCGGGTGCGAGATGCCGCACCCCAAAATGGATGCGATCGTGGAGAGTCTCTCGCAGAGTTGGCGCAAGGGAGAGAAGACGTTGGTATTTGTGCGAAGGGTCGCATCGGTCACTGAACTGAAGCGAAAACTCGACGAGCGGTATGACCAGTGGCTGATCGAACGGTTGCGAAAACAGCTGCCTGAACGAGTTCTGCCTTCATTCAACGAGCTCGTCGTCCGGTATCAGCAGGAACGAATCGCGGCCATCCATCGCACGACCAAGACGTCCATTCACCACGGCAGCGGAGCGGAAGACTCCGGCGGAAACGACACCTTTTTCGCCTGGTTCTTCCGGGGCGAAGGCCCGCCGGGTGTGATCAGCGGGGCCAACATTCAGCAGCGATTTGTGCAGCGCGGCGCCGTCTATTCGACGTTCTTTGAGGACAACTACGTCGCTGACGTGCTCGGGTGCAACGCCGAGGATGTCATCTCAGCGCTGGCGTCACGTCTGGCGATCCCGGAGACAGCTCTCAGAGAGGGCATTCGAAGCAGAGCCAGAAAGTACCTCTCGGGCGCCAAACGACATGGACGAGGGGACCATTTCGAGGCGGCTCAGGCCGCCGCGATCGAGTGGCTCAGGGACACAGCGGGGCCGCACCAGCGGCTTGCAACACACGTATGGCATGAGCGATTCGCCTCGGTTGCCCCGCGACCCCACGCATTGGAGGCACCCGACGTCGCCGACTGGCTGACGATTCGCACGTTCTTCACCGAACTGCGAAGGCGGTCGGAGTTGCGCGATCGCTTGTGGCCCGAGCCAGCCTCCGAACAGCGAGCAGCCTTCCGGGAACGGCAGCTTCGGGCGCACCTCCTGGCGGGCGCTGCTCGGCTTGGGCACGCCTTCATCGATCTCTACGTCCTGACCCTGCGGCGACTCAAGAGCCTGGAGGCGCGGACGCAGGAGGCGTCGGACGAGGAATCCGACAGCCGTTCAGGCCTTGACCCGATCAACGCGTATCTCGACTTGCTCGAATCGCAGATGCGGACTCCTCGGCCCGAGCGAGAGTGGGGAGCCTACGACGAGCTCTCCGACATCGCCGAGCATTTCGACCTGATCGCGGATGCAAATGCTCCCGGGCTCCGTGCTGCCCCGCTGGCTGAGGCCAAGACGCTTGCTGGTCAACTCCTCCGACAGCAGCAGCCAGTTGGCGGCATGTCGGGTCAGATCAATCAGACTTTGATTCGACAGTTCCGGATGCCGGGTTACCCGCTCGTTCTGGTGACGACCGACTTGCTTCAGGAAGGGGAGGACCTGCACACGTTCTGCTCCGCCATTCATCATTACGGCATCTCCTGGACGCCCTCGGCGATTGAGCAGCGAATTGGTCGGATCGACCGGGTCCGATCACAGACCGACAGGCGATTGCGGGCACTCACCGATGTACCCGAGGGTGATCAAAAACTCCAGGTGTACTTCCCGTACCTCGAAGACACCGTGGAACTGCTCCAGGTGCGTCGAGTACTGGATCGCATGAACGTCTTTCTGCGTCTCATGCACGAGGGGATCGCCACTCCAAAGCAAGAGGACCGCAGAATCGATACTCGCCGCGAGTTTGCATGCGGTCACCGGGTTCCCCCCTCCATCAACCAACCGCTCCGCAGTTCGTTTCCGGTTGATCGAGCACTGCTTGCGGGCCAGCGGAAGGCACTGGCGATCGATCCGGACGAGGCCGTCCGCCTGGTGGATCGCTTCCACGCCTTGCGAGAACTCGTGCTCCCGGGTCTCAGCGTGGAATGGGAGCCGGACTCTCCCCGCGGGTCGCTGATGGGCACTGTTCGGCTTCCCGAGAGAATCCAGCCTTTTACGCTGCTCCTTCAGTCATGTGGGGAGCGATTGCTGGTGCGGTGCGTCAGCCCCATTGGTGCGGTTCAACCTGGTCTGATGTACGATGCCATCTGTCGGAGTGCCGCCGCTGGCCCGATCAGGTTGGGTGCCATCATCGCCGAGGAAGCACTCACGTATGACCTGACGGTCGAGGAAGATACGCTGCTGACGCCATCACCCGAGTTTGATGCTCGCCGGATCGCGACACTGCTCAGGCGAGTGTGTTCGGAAGCAGATCGCCTTGAGCAGATACACCTTCCCGGACAGGACGAACGCCTGCAGACATTCCGAAAGCAACTGGAAGGTGAGGCCGACCGTGTCCAATGAGCTGTCCGCATTCTGTCGAACTGACGGATTCGTGCTGTCCGGGAATGAGCTCTCAATACGATTTGAATCCGGGCGTCGGCACGTCGTCGCCATCACCGAGCAGGCCGACCACTACCTTCTGCGTGCCGTTGTGGTCCGAAGGGTAACAGTCAAGTCCATGGAACAGCCCGAGATATGGTCATGGCGGCGCAATCGTTCCACTTCTCTTGTTGGTTTTCGCATCGATGAGCAGCGGCGACTTCTCGCCGAGTCATGGGTACCCAGGGCCGGGCTCACCGCAGGCGAGTTTCAGATGTATGCCCGCCATCTTGCAGCAGAAGCGGACCGGGTTGAACACCTCCTGTCCGGGCGCGACGCGGAGTAGGCCTCACAGCCCAAGCCGCATGAAGCAGGCCGCGACTATCCTTGCATCTGGACTGCTTCCCGATGTTCTGGTCCAGAACGATGCGCGTCCGTGCGGCAGAGCGCATGCCGACGTTCAGGAAAACTGCCAGGCAGTGTCGACCAGCGAGCCGTGTTGACGCATGGGCATGGGTGCCGACACGAACAGTCGGTCCGCGCGCAGAAAGTCCACGCTTGCGACGGCGCGAGGCCCACGCATGCTCACACCACCGGGGTCACGTCACTTATCCCATCGCCATCGTCATCAGGAACTCGGCGTTGGTCTTCACCTTCTTGAGCTTGGTCTTGAGCAGTTCCATCGACTCAACGACATTCATGTCGCTGAGCACCTTGCGCAGGCGGTAGATCAGCTCCAGTTCCTTGGCGTCCATCAGCAGTTCCTCGCGGCGTGTGCCCGAGGCTGAAACATCGATGGCTGGCCAGATCCGCTTCTCGACCAGCTTGCGGTCAAGGTGCAGTTCGGCGTTGCCCGTTCCCTTGAACTCCTCGAAGATGACTTCGTCCATCTTGCTGCCGGTGTCGACCAGGGCCGTGCCGATGATCGTGAGGCTGCCGCCGCGTTCGATGGCGCGTGCCGCACCGAAGAACTTCTTGGGACGCTGCAGTGCGTTGCTGTCAAGACCGCCCGACATGATGCGGCCGCTGTTGGGCTGCTCGGCGTTGTAGGCGCGGGCCAGACGCGTGATCGAGTCGAGCAGGATGACCACATCCTCGCCGAACTCCACCATGCGGCGGGCCTTCTCGATCACCATCTCGGCCACCTGCACGTGACGGCTGCTGTTCTCATCGAACGTGCTGGCCACCACTTCGATGTTCGAGCCCGAGCAGTTGCGCTTGAAGTCGGTCACTTCCTCGGGACGCTCGTCGACGAGCAGCACGATGATCTTGACGTTGGGATAGTTGCGGGTGATCGCCCGCGTCATCTTCTGCATCAGCACTGTCTTGCCCGTGCGAGGCGGCGCGACGATCAGCATGCGCTGACCCTTGCCGATGGGCGTCACCAGGTCAATCGTGCGGCACTCAATCTCATCGGGCGTCGTCTCGAGCACGAAACGCTTCTCGGGGTGCAGCGGCGTCAGATCCTCGAAGTTGCGCAGGTCGTGCACCTTCGCCGGATCACGATCGTTGATCTTGTCGACACGCAGCATCGCGAAGTAGCGCTCGGCTTCCTTGGGGGGACGCACGACGCCTCGCACCACCATGCCGCGGCGGAGCCCGTAGCGGCGCACCTGGCTGGGCGAGATGTAGATGTCATCCGGGCCGGGCAGATAGCTCTGATCGGAGCTGCGGAGGAATCCGAAGTGATCAGGCATGATCTCCAGCGTGCCTTCGCCGAACATCAGGCCCTGACGGGCCGCGCGGGCCTTGAGGAGCTTGAAGATCAGGTCGTGCTTGCTGAGATTCTGGTAATCGGTGAAGCCCTCGGCCTCGGCGAGCTTGTAGAGCGCATCGGTCTCCATCTGCTGGAGTTCAGAGATGCTCACCGACTGCATGGTGCCCGGTGCCGCCGCGGCGATCACCTTCTCAAGCTCGGCTGCCTCGCGTTCGAGTTCCTCATCGCTGGGCAACTCAAAGCTGCGGATCGGGGGCATGCCGCCGCCACCACCACCGGAGCCCATCCCACCCATGCCGCCCATTCCGCCCTTGCGGCGCTTCTTCTTCCGACGACCAAAGCGATCCTCGCGGCTTCCCATGTCGCCGCCATGCTGGCCATGTCCCTGATGTCCACCGCCATTGTTCGGATTGAACGGACGCTGGTGCTGCGGGCGCTGATCAGGACGCTGGTCCTGACGCTGCTGGGGCTGCTGACCGCCACCCTCGCCGCCGTCATTGCCCTCTGGGCCTTCGCCGCCGCCTGCATCGCCGCGGGGCTCGGGGCGGGAGTTGGAACGCTGCTCGGGTCGATTGTCGGGCCGATTATCAGGCCGATTGTCAGGCCGATTGTCAGGCCTGTTGTCCTGCCGCGGGTCGGGCCTGTTGTCTGATCGATTGTCCGGCCTGTTATCCGGCCTGTTGTCAGGCCTGTTGTCAGGCCGATTCTCTGATCGATTCTCTGGCCGCTGCTCACCCCGGTTGTCGTTGCGGTGGTCCGGGCGCGGGCCGCCGCCACCCTCGCGGAAGTCGCGTCCATCGCGCGAATCGCGGTTGTCTCGATTGTCGCGGAAGTCGGGGCGGCGATCACGGAAGTCGCGGCGATCCGAACCCTGCTCGCGGTTGTCACGGA
>JBILUL010000151.1:0-12071 GCA_044371005.1 Phycisphaerales bacterium
CTGTTCGGTGTGGAAATGGCATCGCAGCTGTTCATTGGAGTGGCCCTGGCCGCGCTGGTGGCGGCGCTGCTCTGGATGATGCCTCCGGATCTGGTGAAGGTTCTGTGAAAGTGGGGTCGCGAGCAGCCCGAGGGGTCACATCGAAGACTACACCTTTGGCGCATGTCACCGGTGGTCTGACCCAACCGTCTGGCATTCAACCCGTCCGCGATACGAACTGACCCAAGGAACCCACATGCGGAGCGTTCAACCAGAAGATGCCGGCCTCTGCACCCGCCTGATGCGCGGGGCGGGTTGGGTCACGTTGTGTCTGACACTGTGGGGATGCACGCCCCCGACGCCGCCGCCGGCCGATCAGGCCGCACCGGCGATCGCCGCGACCTTCTACCCCACCGAGTTCTTTGCCTCCCGAATCGCTGGCGATCAGTTGGACGTGCGCTGCCCGCTGCCGGACGATGCCGACCCGGCCGAATGGAAGCCCACTTCCGAGGCGATCCGCATCTTCCAGAAGGCTGAGTTGATCGCGATGAACGGGGCCGAGTTCGAACAGTGGGTCAAGGGTGCTTCGTTGCCGCTTGGCAGAATCTGCGAGACCGCCAGGCCACTCGAGGGCCGGCTGCTCCGGTTCGCCGCGACCACGCACGCGCACGGTCCTTCCGGACAACATACCCATCAGGGAATCGATGGCCACACCTGGATGGATCCCAACAATGCTCGCGACCAGGCCGAGGCGCTGCTGGCGGCCATGTGCCAGCGCTGGCCGCAGCACACGAAGGTGTTCACGGATCGCTTTGAGGGGCTCGCGGCGGACCTCAAGGCACTCGATGCCAGGTTCATCGAGCTCTCCGAGCAGGTGCGGAATGTCGCCTTGATTGCGACCCACCCAGCGTACAACTACATCGCCGCCCGCTACGAATGGAAGATCGGCGACCTGGACCTGCCCCCTGAAGAACCGCCGTCGCCCGAGGCACTCAGGGCCCTGGCCGCGATGAAGAAGGCGAACGAGGATTGTCCGATCGTGCTGCTCTTTGAATCGCCGCCGCACGAAGCGATTCTCAAGGCACTGGCATCGGACCGATCGGTCACGCCGGTGGTCTTCACGCCCTGTGAGATGCTCGATGCCTCGGATCGTGCGGCGGGCAGAACGTTCCTGACCGTGATGCATGCGAATCTGGATGCGCTGGGACGGGCGGTCGGGCCGACCACGCCACCGAATCCCGATACCCCAGCGCCGCCTGCCTTGAAGTGAATGACCGCCGATCCAGGGTTCGATTCAAGATCTGATCGGCGATCCAAGAAATCGTTTCCTCTGACCCCCGACTTTCGCAGCGGCACCCAGCCGCGACCATGCAGTGAATCTTCCGGAGAATCTGATGACGCCTCGCAACGCCGCTTCTGTTTCGTTCATGCTGGGTCTGTTCGCCCTGTGCGGGCTGGCGCCTTCAACGATGGCTCGTCAGGCCACCGCCCCCGCTCAGCCGGCAGGCAATGCCGCGCCACAGATCGATCCTGACACGCTGCTGCACCTTGGCGTGACCGCGGGCCGCGTGCGGGGCACGGGGTTTGTCGACCTCACCGGAAAGGTCCGCGGCACGATCGCAGGCAACCCCATGAAGACCACGCTGGGCCCCGGCGAAGGCTTTCGATTCAACGGCACGACCGACTGGCTGGTGATCGGTGACGGCAGCGAGGCTGGACGCGCGTGGTTGCCCGCGCGGGACTTCACGGTGTCGAGCTGGGTGAGCATCCGCAAGACGACCAGGTATGGATGCATCATCGGGCTGATGGAGGACAACGGCGATGCCGAGACCGGCTGGTCGCTCGGCTACACGGATGATGCCTTCACGTTCGGTCTTGCCGGCAAGGGCAGCGATGACGGCAACGGCAAGATGACGTACATCAAGGGCAAGACGACGATCGAGTCTGACCGGTGGTATCACGTCGCGGCGACCTATGACGGGCGTTCGATGAAGCTGTATGTGAACGGTCAGCTCGAAGCGCAGTCAAGCGAGCAGAGCGGCGACATTCTGTACCCGGCGAAGAACACGGGCGGCATCGCCTGCTATCTTGACCAGGATGAGAAGTTCCCGATGGATGGGACGCTGCTGGAGGTGAAGGTGCTCGGCCGCGCGGCGACCGCCGCGGCGGTCACGGAGGAGTACGTGCCAGGCGTGCGTCTTTCAAGCTTCCAGCCCGCGGATTCCGCAACGCTTGGGTTCAGTGTGAAGCCATACCTGCAGTTCGTGACGCGTGAAGGCGTGACGATCATGGCGGAAACGACGCGTCCGTGCACGGCGGTGGTCGAGTATGGCGAATCGCTCCCCTACGCGATGCGCACGCAGCCTTCGTCGGCCGCCAAGCTCCATGAAGTGGTACTGACGGGCCTCAAGCCGCAGACCCCCTACTTCTACCGCATCCGCTGCATCAGCGAGGATGGCACGGAGCTTCTGGGAGATGACCTGACGTTCCAGACCGCGGTGAATCCTGAGACGCCCTTTGCCTTTGCGATCATCGGCGACACGCAGAAGAACAAGCCGGTCATCGAGACGCTGCAGAAGTTCGCCTTCTCGCTGCGTCCCAACTTCGAGATTCACCTGGGCGACGTCGTCGACAAGGGCGCGGACCGCAATGAATGGGTGGATGAACTCCTCCCGGCTTCCTGGCCGCTGATGAGCCGCGTATGCCTGTTCCCCTCGATCGGCAATCACGAGGAGAACCACTCGAACTACTACACCTACTTCTCGCTGCCCAGCCCCGAATGCTGGTACACCTACACCTACGGCAATGCGCAGTTCTTCGTGCTTGATACGAACAAGCCTGTCGACCCGGAGAGCGAGCAGTACAAGTGGCTCGAGGCCGAACTTGCCAAATCCACGGCCACATGGAAGTTCGCGTATCACCACCATCCGATCTACTCCTCCGACGAGAACGATTACGGCGACACGTACAAGCAGGCATCCACCTACAGCGATCCTCGCCACCGCGTGCTGGCGGGGCTGTTCGAGAAGTACAACCTGGACATCGACTTTGCGGGCCACATCCACTCCTACGACCGCAGCTGGCCCATCCGCGACGGGAAGATCGACATGCAGCGAGGCGTTCGGTATCTGGTGATGGGCGGCGGCGGCGGCGGGCTTGAATCGGCCAGCCCCACGCGTCCCTGGTTCACGCAGCGCGTCTACCGGGGCCACCACATCGGCCAGATCATGATCTCCGGAAAGACCCTGCAGTTCCAGGCCTTTGACCTGGAAGGCCGCCTGTTCGACACGATGGACATCGTCAAGCCCTGAAGCACCTCTGGCATCACGAAGAGATTTCAATCATGACCGCACCGAAAGTCGTCGTTGTCGGAGCCGGGATCGTCGGCCTTGCCCATGCGTGGAGCGCGGCCGAGCGAGGCTGCGATGTCACCGTGATCGAGCGCCACCAGAGGGCCGTCGGCGCATCAATCCGCAACTTCGGCATGTTCTGGCCCATCGGCCAGCCCCCGGGCATGCTGCATGATGTGGCCATGGTCTCTCGCGAGCGGTGGCTGCGGGCCAACCGCGAAGGGGGCATCTGGGTGAACCCGTACGGATCGGTCCACCTCGCGCATCACGACGATGAGATGCAGGTCCTGCGTGAGTTCCACGCCATCGCGCAGCAGTCGGGCATCGCGTGCGAACTGCTCGACCCGCAGCAGACGCTGGCGCGGACCCCTGGCGCGAATCGCGACGGCCTGCGAGGAAGCCTCTTCAGCGCGACCGAAGCGTGCGTGAACCCGCGCAAGGCCATCGCCGGCCTCGCGGCGTGGCTGGCGACGATGCCGCGGGTCCGCTTTGAGTTCTCCACCACCGCCACGCACATCGGAGCCGATGCGCTGACCACGGCCGACGGCAGGCGCTTTGCCTTCGATCGTGCGATCGTCTGCGGAGGTGCCGACATCGACACCCTCTACCCGGGCCTTGACCGCGAACTTGGACTCAAGCGCTGCAAGCTTCAGATGCTTCGCACCGTGGCCCAGCCCTCGGGCTGGAAGCTGGGCACCCACATCGCCAGCGGCCTGACGCTGCGCCACTACTACAACTTCGCGCAGTGCCCCACGCTGGCGACGGTCAAGGAACGAATTGCCCGCACCAAGCCCGAGCTTGACCGTTACGGCATTCACGTCATGGCTTCGCAGAACGATGCTGGCGAGATCATTCTGGGCGATTCACACGAGTATGACGGCGATGTTGAGCCCTTCGACAAGGCCATCATCGATGAACTCATGCTCCGCGAACTCGCGCCCGTCATCAGTCTTCCCGACTGGACCATCGCCGAGCGCTGGCACGGCATCTACGCCAAGCACCCGGCCAAGGCCTGGGTGATGTGCCAGCCCGACAGCAAGATCCACGTCGTCACAGGACTGAGCGGCGCGGGGATGACCCTCTCATTCGGACTCGCGGAACACAACTGGAAGACTTGGACGGGCACCTGAACCGCACAACGCTTCAGAGAATTGCCTTGCCCAGCAACTTCGCCAGCGGCGGAACCAGCGCATCGGCGTACGCCAGCATCCCGTGGTCATTGGGGTGTGAACCATCAGTGAGGCCATCCGCGTTGTTGCCCCCGGGCAGCGACGCCGCGTCGACATACGCAGATCGCTCGAAGCCTTCGGCAACCAGCGTCTGGTATGCGGCACGCAGCGCCTTGGCGTTGAGTTCGTTGCGTTCACGCCGCGGGGCGTGGATCCAGCCGTCGCTGTAGCGTCGATCCTCCACCAGCACGATCGCCGCGTGGGGTTGTGCGGCACGGAGCGTTCGAACCAGCGGCACCGTCCGCTGGGTGATCTCACGATCCGACATGTTGGGAGCACAGTCAATCACGAACGCCGCGGCATCGATCCGAGCCAATCGCTCCACCACCGACGCTTCCATCTTGCCGCTCCCCGAGAACCCCAGATTGATGGTCGGAACATCCAGCCGGCGTCCCACGATCGCAGGCCACGCCATGCCCGGTCGCGAGGCACACGCCCCGTGCATGATCGATGTCCCGTAGAAGACGACCGGCCGCTCTTCACGGGGAGGCACTGGCACGAACTTCGCCACCGATGGCACACCGATCGACAGCGATTCCACGCCGTTGTAGAGGGGAAGATAGAGCCGCCACCGTCGCATCCGCGACTCAAGTGCCTCGATGATCGGCCCCTCGCACTGCTGCGCCGTGGGCTTGAAGACCGCTGCCCATCGCCAGTTCATCTCGTCAAGCCCGTACAGATCCATGCCGCTGACGCCGGTGGCAGGCATGTGCGGCATAGCCAGCTCCGCGTTCAGCAGGCGGTAGCGCAGGTGAATCGCCGCGGCGTCGGTCTGGAAATGCACCGCCATCCCCGCGGCGTGATGACTCAGTTCCCACACACTCCCTGGCACCTTCCCTTGAGCATCGGCCGGCAGCCGATCAAAGAACCTTCCGGTGTCACTGAACCCGCGCCCCTCCACGCCCCAGGATGTCACATCGTGCCATTGCATGTCTTTTGCCTCCGGACCCAGAAGCAGCGAGGAACCCGTCGCCGCGATGAGCTTCGAACCTCCGAGCACGCCTGCGATTCCACCCAGCACCTGTCGACGCCTGAGCATGAGTTCAAACTCCCTTGAGCGCCTGGCACACCAGCACTTGAACTGGCCGCCGCGGCAGACACCCGCAGGCGATGATACCAGCGTTTCCCGACCGCCGCGGGCACGCGGCTCGGAGAGTCGCCAGCCTGCTGCTCTTGCGCGTTCTTCACACCTTTTTGGCTGATCCCCCCATAGGCTCCTTGCATGAAGATCCACGCCCGTTCGGTCTGCCTTGCCCTCCTTGCCGCGGCGGCGTTGTTCACGCCCGCATCAATCGCGCAAGAGGCAGCGCCCAAGGACAACATCGGTCACGACCGGCATGTGCACCACCACAACCCCAAGCACCCGACGACGGCGCCGACGCCCCAGCGTTTCACGACGAGCCGCGCCAGTGACATCGTGCTGCCGCTGCCCGAAGAGAAGGATGCCTTCAGCTTCGTCGTTTATGGCGATCGCACCGGCGGTCCGGTGGACGGCGTGAAGGTGCTGGCGGATGCGGTGCGCGATACGAATCTGCTCGAGCCTGATCTGGTGATGACGGTGGGCGACCTGATCAACGGCTACAACGCCCGTGAGGCGTGGATGGAGCAGATGAAGGAATACAAGCAGATCATGGACGAGCTGCGCTGCCCGTGGTTCCCGGTGGCGGGCAATCACGATGTCTACTGGCGCGGGCCCGACAAGCCCAAGTTCGAGCACGATGCCGATTACGAGATGCACTTCGGGCCGCTCTGGTATGCGTTCTCGCACAAGAAGAGCTGGTTCATCGCCCTCTACAGCGACGAGACCAACCCCGAAACCGGCGAGAAGAACTTCAACAAGCCCGCCAATCACAAGATGAGCGATGAGCAGTTCGACTGGCTCAAGGGCATCCTCGACAAGGCCAAGGGCGCCGACCATGTCTTCCTCTTCCTGCACCACCCCAGGTGGACCGGCGGCCAGTACGGCAATGACTGGGACCGCGTGCACCAGCTCCTGGTTTCGGCGGGGAACGTCACGGCGGTGTTTGCCGGTCACATCCACCACATGCGTTACGACCCCAAGGACGGCATCGAATACGTCACGCTCGCTACTGTGGGCGGGCACCAGTCGGGCGAAGTGCCCTCCACCGGATGGCTCCACCAGTTCCACATCGTGACCGTCCGCAAGCAGCAGATCGCCCTCGCGAGCATTCCCGTGGGCGAAGTCATGAATGTCCGCGAGATCACCGGCGAACTGGCCGAGCAGAGCCTCAAGCAGTCCAACCAGCCCATCGCCGTGAAGCTCGCTCCCGCGGCATCGGCCGATGGGGCGATCAGTGGCCCGGCGCGCATCGAGTACACGAATACTACCTCGCATGACCTTGATGCCACCATCACGCTTGACTCAGCCGACTCGAGGTGGAACCTCTCGCCTGATCACCAGCATGGGCGCATCAAGGCGGGGCAGACTGCCTCCTTTGAGTTCTTCGTCAGCCGCGATGCTGCGGGCCTGGACCGGGCGTATCGCGATGTCGAAGTCACGATCGGGTATGACATGCTCCTGCCCACCCACCGCTACACCATGCCGCAGGTGAAGGCCACCCTGCCCGTGTCCATGGATGCCGTCAGCTTCCCGGCACCCGCGACCGAAATGTCATTGCTGCTGGATGGTGATGATGCCTTCCAGATTCCATCGAAGAGCTTCACGCTGCCCGATGGTGCATTCACACTCGAATGCTGGGTGCGAGCCGATTCCTTCGAAGAACGCACCGGCCTTGCGTGCAAGACCGAAGCATCCGATTACGGCATCTTCGTCAGCAAGGGCCGCCCGGAGTTCTCGGTGCACCTCGCGGGCAAGTACATCTCGGCCAAGGCGACCGATGCGACGCTCAAGCCCGGAACATGGCACCACATCGCGGGCGTCTATGACGGAAGCGAGGTCCGGCTGTACGTGGATGGTCGCGTGGTGGGCCTCACCAACGGTCAGGGCAAGCGCAAGACCAACGATCTGCCCCTGACGATCGGGGCCGATGTGAATCGCGAGGGCGACCCCATGTCCTTCCTCAAGGGCCGCGTCGATGGCCTGCGGCTCTCCACCGGCGCGATCTACGCACAAGCACAGTTCACGCCCACTCGCCGCCTGGAACGCGAGCCCGGAACGATCCTGCTGACCAACATGGACCACCAGCTGGGTATGAGCATCAAGGGCAAGCACCTTGATCAGGATGCCTGGCTCGGACGCACGCGCGGGTCCGCTCGCGTCGCGCCCGATCAAAACTGATCGTTGCATGGGACGCTGCGTGTACGCGAGCGGCGAAGGAACGAGACCTCAGCAGCCGCCGGATTCCCAGACCGCAAAGAACGCGCCCACATCGGATCCATCAACGCCGCCATCGAGATTGACATCCGCCGCGGCGCTGCCGGACTCCCACGCCTCGAAGAAGGCGCTGACATCACCGCCATCGATGCCGCCGTCGCGGTTGAAATCCGCAGCGCACGGAGGAGCCACGCGCACGAGGAAGTTGTCGTAATCCACGACGATCGAATAGGCGCCGCCGGTCGTGGAGTTGGAGGTGACGAATCCGAACCGGATGGGAAGACCCGTTGCGGAGAAATCGGGCTCGCCCGGCTGACCGTCAATGCGAGTAAAGTCGGAAGCGGAGAGACCCCGGAGCGAGCGGTGCACCCAGACGCCGCTCGAGCCAGTCGCCATTCCGGGCCCCGCGTAGACCAGCTGCCCCTGCTTGAGCGCGATGGTGAGGCCCTGCCCGTCGCCGAAGCCACTCACCATTCTCGCATCGATATCAAAGCTCACATCGCCGATCTCACCCAGCACCGCCGGGTCATAGCGTGTGGCCTGCGAGGTGCCGTAGCGATGGAACTGAAGGATCGCCGATCCCGCTGGCGCATTCACGCTCGAAGTCACGCGGCGGGCCTCACCCGGAGTTCCCACGCCGGACACCTGCACACCAGAGCCCGTGCCGCCACCGCCGATCGATGTGGTTTCGATCACCCAGTTGGCGTTGCTGAAGGTGCCGTCCTGATACGTGACGATGGCCGAGGCGGATGTCGCCGCGACGAGGACAAGAAGACACGATGCTGCAGCACTGCGCATGAGACAAGGCTCCATGTGGGTTCATTCCGCCTCGATCCGCAGCCACGATCGCTGCGAGGGCTCGAACGCCCATTCGATGCTACCAGCGACCACTCCGGGAAGCAATGGCGATTGCGGCTCGTACGACCCGATTGCGAACATCGGGCAAGTCCGACGCGTGGTTATCAGTCGCCACCCTGTTGATCGGACCTTCGCGGCATCGCCGGTCACGCGAGCAGTGAACCAGGTGCGTTGAGCACTGCCCCGCACTCCGGACACGTCGCGGACTTGAGGTCCAGCGTGTTGTACCCGCAGGCCTTGCACTGAGGGATCGAGATTCCAATCTGAAGAAGCAGCCCGCAGTTGATGCAACCGGAAGTGCCTACCGGGGCGTCCTGGGTGGTGCTGCATCGGGGACAGTCGAGTCTGACGGAGGTGAAGGTGCTGGGGATCGGGACGACAGGCGTCCCATCGTTGCGGGCTCGTACACGCTGGAGGACGACGATGGCGAGCGAGGAACATCCACTGACAATGACGCAGGCCGAGAGCACCTGCATGATGCCCGACCACCCGAGTTGATCCATGGTCTCGAATGGGGTGGAGAGATTCAGGTAACTGGCACACGCCGCGGCGAGCGCGGCAGATCCCAGGGCGGTCCTGCTCAAACCCACCCATGCCGCGGGGAGCACGGCCCGGATGATGAGATTCGCGTGCGAACAGAAGACCGCGATGATGATGCACTGAAGCACCAGCGAGGGCTGAACGGCCTTCTCGGTCCAGGTTGACGTGATGAGCAGCATTCCCGCGACCGCCGCGGCGGCGAATCCGATGAGCCTCCAGTGGTGGCGGTCGACGCCAACACCCAGCAGACAGCACGCCGCCGCGATGGCCCAAACGGTGAGAATGACCCCTGTGAGCGTCGCCTGGATTGCAATGTCGCTGCTCGAATAGGTCGGTCCCCACGCGGCGACCAGAAATGCCATCGCGGCCGCGATGGCCATCCCCGATCCGACCTTCGCCGCAAGTGCCGCGACAGCGCGGCCCCGCAGCGGCTGCATGGCTCCAAGCAGTGAACCAAGGATGGTCGGAACTGGGGCACTGAGCAGGAGCGACCATCCGATGTTGTCGTTGAGCCACGTGGCCCAGATGCCAAGCACGGCGCAGATGTACCCGATGACGACACCTACGAGACCCGCGTATGAGCCAATGGTCGGGGCCTGTCGTCCTGCCCCCATGGATGCCACGTTGCGAATTGAGAATCCGATGGCAACCGCGGTGACAACGCAAGTGGCTCCAACGCGCACGAACAGTTCAGTGCCAGGCAGAAAAACGGCAAGAACACCTGCGCCAGCCGCGATGGCCAGCGCCAGGAGCATTGCACGAACCAGACGAGCCTGCATGGTCATGAGCAGATCCTTTGATGGTCACGCGGCGTGTACAGGCCAGGCGACAGGGACACGGCGTTGGAACAAGTCTCCCCCCTCCCCCCGGAATACTCGGGACCAGTTGAGGCACTTTACGCCGATCCGGGAAACTCCGGGGTGGATATGTCCAACAATCCGATTGCATGCTGGCCCTCCTCATCTTCCTGTGGTTCTTTGCATCAATCGCCAACTGCATCGCGGCACCGATTGTCGGTACCATCCGCTGGGGGCTCAAGGGGTTCATGTACGGCATCGCGGCGGCCGCGGGGTGTCTGGGAACAGGATTGCTCCTCATGGCCGCCACCGGCGTCCTGGAAAGAACGTGGTCCATTTCGAGCATGCAGGTGGCCATGTGCGTGGTGCTTGGAGCGGTCAGCATCTTCCTGGTCTGGTGGGGATGGCGGCGCATCCTGCAACCTCACTTCGGGCCCGGGCAGTGCGCGGTCTGCGGATACGCACTTGAGGGTCTGCGTGATTGTCCGGAGTGCGGGCGTCTCGCGGCTGGCACGCAGGCACCGATTGTTGACTGAGCCCGCGGCAGTTCCTCCTCACCCATCACTTCGGTTCAGACACGCAAAGCGCTGCCGCCACCCGCGCAGCGGTTGAGGCCGAACCTGGCGAATCCGAGTGAACGCAGATCGTCTGTGCATGCACTCCGATCTCCGAGCCATCATCGAGGACCACCTTGGATTCAACGGCGAGGAGCCGTGCTTGCCGCCCCGCGTGCTGCGGATCTTCGATCATCGCACCCGCCTTGGTTCGTGCTCGCAGTGAACCATCCGCTTCGTAGCGGCGATCCGCGAAGGCTTCGGCGATGACGGGCATGCCTGCACCAGCCCACCACTCCAACGCAGGCGCACCCGCCAGCCCCACCAACGCGACATCACCGGCGACGGCCCTCACCGCCTGGGCAATCGCATCCGCCACCTCGCGCCGATGCATCGCATCGTGGTAGAGCGCCCCGTGCGGCTTCACGTGCGCCAGTGTTGCTCCGCAGGCGTGTGCGGCTTCGAGCAGCCGCGTCACCTGCGTGGCAACGCTGAGCCGGACCTGCTCGGGCGACAGCGGCAACGACACGCGGCCGAAGTTGGGGCGATCCTCGTAGCCAGGGTGCGCACCGATCCGCACGCCGCGGCTCATGCAGGCGATGATGATGGCCCGCATCGTCGCTTCATCACCGGCGTGGCCGCCGCACGCGATGTTCGCGGAAGTCACGTGGTCGAGCAGCGCGATGTCATCATGCAGCCGGTCCGGGTATTCACCCAGATCGCAGTTGAGATCAATCAAGAGGGAGCGGGTCATTGGATGTGCTTGCCCCGTGTTTCGGGGAGAAGAAATATGAGCATCGCCGCGACCACATAGAGGACGCTGGTGAAGCTGATCGCCACACCCAGACCTCTGGCATCAGCAATCGCACCGATGGCCCAGGGAGCCAGCGCACTGATCCCGCGGCCTGCGTTGTAGCACAACCCCTGCGCCGCGGCACGGATTGACGATGGGAACATCTCCGCGAGCATGGCCCCGAAGACACTGAAGTAGCCGTGCCCGAAGAACCCAACCAGCGGCCCGACGATCATGAGAATCATCGGCTCTCTCGCCTGAGTTGCAAAGATCGGCAGCACAATCGCAGCGCCAAGCACGAACGCCACGAACGCGGGACGACGACCGAAGCGATCGGCAAAGAACCCAAAGCTCGTGTACCCGAAGAAGGCACCGATCTGCATCGGGATGATCCACGTCGTGCTCTTCACAAGCCCCAGGCCCGCACCGCCTTCTTCGACCGGCCTTGCGAGATACGTTGGCACCCACGTGATGAAACCCCAGTACGCAAACAGAAGCACCGAGGTCGTCACCGTTGCGATGATCGCGTGGCGCAGCAGCGGCGGCTTCCCCAGCACACTCCACAATGGCGTGCGTTCGCGCGAGGCCTGAGTCCAGACCTCCGGCTCACGAACACCCTTGCGAATCCAGACCACCAGCAACGCAGGAAGAATGCCGATCAGAAAGAGCCATCGCC
>JBILUL010000152.1:0-11903 GCA_044371005.1 Phycisphaerales bacterium
TATCGCCGGCAGACTGACGACGACCTGCGTCGCAGGCTGGAGCGAGGCGGTACTCATGCGGATGATCTGGCGATTGATCGGATCCGCGGCATACAGGAACCCGCCGTCGATGGCGATCGCCCCGGCATTGAAGGCCAGTGAGTTGGCGTTGAGGTTCGACTTGAAGGTCTCCCTTGAGGTGCCATCCACATTGCATCGCTCGATGATGCCCGTCGATGCCACACTCCAGTACACCTTGTTCGCCGCGGCGTCCACCGCGATGCCCGTCGCCGTCACGTTCGTTGCAACAGCGGTCACTGTCGCCGCGGCTCCATCGATGTTGACTCGCGCGATGCGTCGTGCCCCCGTCTCGGTGAAGTAGATGCGGCGAAGGGCGTTGTGGACGGCCAGGTGCCGCGGGCGCGGGCCGACGGCTGTTGAGTTGATGAGCGTGCCGCCGCCTGTCCCATCGAGATTGGAGTAGTTGAGTGCCCCGCGGATGTCCGTGGCACCGATATCACCCCGCGACCAGTAGATTCTGCTGCTGGTGGGGTCGAACACGATGCCGGTCATTCCCAGATACTCGCCGGGTTGATTGGCGGTCAACCGGATGTCCTGAATCGCAAAGGTCGCGGCATTCACATCGGCCCGGCGCTGGCGTGTGTCGGCGAACGCATTCGAAAGCCAGTAGACGTACCGGCTGGGACCGGAATCAATCACCGTCAACGGAGGCGACATCAGCTGCCCGGTACCGGCGACCTGACCCGAATAGGGCGCGGGCAGAATGCTCACGGGATAGTTCGCATCGATGACACCAGTTGCGATATCGGCCCGGACGATCTGACCTTCACTCAGATCCGTCCAGTAGATCTTGCCGCCAGCAATGCTGATGCTCGGCGGATCTTCCTGGAAATGCTCGCGTCCGCTGGTGCCGGTGGTACGGACTCGGGGCGTTGCGACCCCCAGGTAATAGTCTCCGGTTCCGTTGCCAAGGTCAGGTGGCATGTTCACGGAAGTGATAGTTGACTGCAGCACGCCCGGAGCCGCGTTGTCGCTGCGTGACAGGACTGTTCGCGTGATGCCATTGGCATTGCCAAAGTCGCGGAAGAGATAGAGCACCGTATCGCCACTGCTGCCGGGAAAGCCGGGCCCGGGGACAGTCGTCGCCGAGAACGCGGCGTAGTCGGAGATGCGGATCCGATACAGATCGATGTCGTGCTCATCCGTCAGCGTACCGGCAATTCGAAGGAGCGATCCCTCGGTGGTCTGCTGCGCGGTTGGGTACGACTCACCGGCATCGCCCACTTCATCGACCACACCGTCACCCCAGGGCCCGCGGATGGCCACCGAACCTGAGGCATTGATGTCCACCGGCGCGCCAAGGAGGTTCCCCCAGACCTGACCGGGAATGGCCGAAGGATCGTTGCTGCGAGCCACGGCGACCGAATCGACGTAGACGCCCTGTTCGCCGGTTGAAGTGATGCCCGAGAAGACCACCTGACCACTGTTGTTGATCGCCGCGGCGACCGGTGACGAACTCAGACTCGACCATGTCGCCGGGCCGCTGCCCACGGGCCCGCCGACCTTGGCCACCAGCGTCTGCGAGAGCACCGCTCCAGTCGAATCAGTCTGGACCTTGAGGATCGCATCCTTGGTGATTCCGCCTTCGATGATCGAGGCACTGATGAGATAGACATTCGAGTCGTTGAGGCCAAGGACCTGCGCACGGTCGAAGCTGCCGAAGACCGTTCCCGGGCTGACACCCGCGGCGGTCACCGGCTCGCCGTCGCGCACGACGAAGGCCTGCCTGCCCTGCGTCACTCCTGCAAAGGGAGTCACCGCCGGGCCGAAGTCGCCCTCACCCACGCGCAGGCCGATGGCCGGGAGGCCGGCGTTGTTCGCATCCACGCTGTGGAAGACGCGTGCCGCGTAGTCGGGATCAGGCAGTCCGAGTGCCGGACCATCCGGGGGCAGGAACCCGGCGCCGATCCACGGATTCAGGCCGAACGTATCGGTCAGAATGCATGCATTGAGCGGTGCCGCGGCAAAGATGTTGGTGACCGCCAGCGAATACCCCGAACCATTGATCGACACCGGCCCGAACGACTCCGCGCCGACGGCACCGGCGGAACTGGGGTTGAATGGCGTATTGATCGCACCCATGCCATTCACGGTGGTGCCGGAACGGAAGAGACATGACTGCGTGGAAGGCGGGAGTGCAGCCATGGTGCCTGCGACCGCCGCGATGGAAGCCGCAGTACCGATCAAACGACTCCGGGAAGATGAGATCACCATAGTTGCAGCCTCTTTTGAATCAAGTTCGCCAACGACCGGGACACGCGGGGTCACACACACCCGCCGATCACCACCCCCACCACTGCCCCACGCCAAACTGCGGCCCGTGCCGCAAAGGAAGATGCGGCGCGCCCGTCGGGACGCGCCGCATGAAGTCAAATCACATGCAAAGGCAGATCGCCGATCATGCACGACGACGACGCGTTGCACCCAGAAGGCCAACGGCCAGCAATGCCGCGGCACCCGGAGCAGGCACCGAGAACGATGCACCGGTCAGATCGATGTCGTAGTTATCGTTGAAGGGGAATGAGAAGGCGTGCGGTTCCCATCCGCTGAAGACCGACCCCATCGCGGAGTATTCACCCGTGCGAAGGGAAGCCGTCGGATCGCTGGGACCAGTCGCGTTGGTCTGCCCGGGGAACATGAGCGAGCCACCCGCGAACGGGCGGTTGAAACGCACGACACCCGTGGTGGCGTTGCGCGAGTTGCGCGAGATGGCGAGGTAGTAGTCCCCAGCCGGAAGCGTGGAGGTGAAGGTGTTGGTCAGCACCGGGTACTGCGCGATGCCCTCGGTCGTCGTATTGTCATTGAACGCAATGCCGTGTCCGTCAGCATCGAACAGTGCCAGGTTGAAGTCGCCGATGGTACCGGCGGGAAGGCCGGGGGAGGGATACGCAATCGCGCTGAAGGCCGTGCCGTCCGTGATGCGGATGCAGTAGATATCCTGATCCCACGACGCGGCTCCATCGGCCACGAAGGCACGGAGCGTGCCCGCAATCTTGTCGAGCGAACCAGAGCCATCGGTCACGCTTGCCGTGTTGATCCGGTTGCCCACATCCGTCGTGCGGTCAGCCGACCATTCAGCTCCGTGCGCAGCGCCTGCCATTGAAAGCACCGACACCGCGACCATCGATCCAATGCCATTCTTCATCGTGTCTCTCCTGAACCCGAAGCCGGTCACCAACGGCCACACATGCCGCGTCTTGGAAACGGTGCCGCGACGGAAGTCTCACAGTATGACATGAGTCTGAGACTATTTCAAGATTAATCTTGACAAAAGCATCGACCCATGCGAACATAGGTGCAGAGGCGGCCTGTGGTCCGCACCCCTCCATGACAACGACCGCTGGCAACCCGAGCATCGAGGTCACTGCGTCACACCCTTCGGGCACGACGCGGCAGCACCTCCATCACGCGATAGAATCGCGGTTGATGAACCAATCGCAGGCTGGGATGATGAGCAGGGTCCGCCCCGTGCTCGACAAAGTCCGAGATTCGCTGATGCAGGTGCTTCTGGAAGTCGGAGGCAGGGTCCCTCGCGCCTCATCGCTCGCCAGAGATCTGGGGATCGACAAGACGCTTTCGGCCCGCATCCTGCGGGCACTGCGTCCGCCGGACATCGCATCGGTCATCTATGAGATCCCGTCGCCCGAGGGGCTTCGCATCTTCCTCGCCGCGGCATGCCGCGGCGGACTCAGCGAGCCCAACCGCGATCGCGCCGCATTGGCCTTCCGTGAGTTTGAACGCCTCATCAGTGAGTTTCCCGGTGGCCGCAGCGGACTCAATGCAGCCTTCTCAGGCTTGAGCAAAGCCACTCGCGACCACACGGAGCGAGCCGCGAAGCAGGCCATCTACAAGTCGATGTCGATGCTGCTGGGATTCTCCTGCGATGTGTCGCTGGCGACATTCATCATCCGCCGTTCGACGATCGATGCCGCGTTCAGCGATACAGCCTACGTGCTGGGCAAGTACGATGTGCGTCGGGTTCGTCCCAGCCACGCCATCACCATGTTCGGCCGCACGCTCGTCCCCGCGAAGGCCGATGATCCGGACACCGTGACCGGCAGAACGCTCGATGGGCGCGTCACCGACAGCGTGAACGACTATCTGCTCACCGATTACTGCACGTCCCCACTGCCTCCAATGGATGTCGTGCGGACCAGCACCGCCGTTCTCAACGTCCTGCCCGATGGCATTCCGGCCGTGAACGAATCCGTCTCGATGGTGAGTGCCCAGCTGGTTCGTCGGAGCTCCCATCTTGCGTCTGGTGCGAAGTATCCGTGCTTTGAGGGGTTCACGCCTCGGATGCCAAGTCGCGTCCTTGTAATGGATGCACTGGTTGAAGAAGGGCTCTTTGACGGCCCTCCGATCCTTGGCACGACGCTGCACAGCCTGTCGGGCGTGCCGCTGGCACCCGGCAACCCGGCCTTCCACCTCGATGAGGTCTCGCTTCAGTCACCGGTGCAGACACTGTCCCAGGGGCTCGATCAGATCGATTGCCCCGAGATTCCCGCGTACGCACCGATGATCAACGATGCCTTCACGCGGCTGGGCTGGGATCGTTCCCGGTTCATCGGATATCGCACGCTGGTGATGTATCCTGTCCCCGTCGTCAATCTTTCATACTGGTTCGAGAAGAGCACCTTGGCACGATAGTCCGTGCCAGATCGGCAAGGCTGGAAGACCCATCATGACACCGACGACCCATCAATCCCGCCGCGGGTTCACGCTCATCGAGCTGCTGGTGGTCATCGCTGTCATCGCGGTGCTTCTGGCCATCTTGCTGCCCAGCCTGGGCAAAGCACGCGAGACCGGACGCCAGACCGTGTGCGCCTCGAACATCCGCCAGATGATCATCGCCACCAACGCCTACGCGTTGGACTTCAAGGACGCCATCTGGCCTGCCGAAGGCTGGGGACGCTATGGCCGCCCTCTCTCCGACAGTCCCAACTCGCTGGTGATCTACGAGCCCGGGCAGCTCTTCAAGTACTGCGGCGAAGTCGACAAGATCGTTGAATGCCCGACCAGCAAGCGCCGCTCAACGTCGGGTACGGCGCACATCGACTCGACCAACAATTTTCTCGCCCTCGAACTCAAGTGGGACTACACGATGGTCCAGCGCGTCGAGGGTGCCCGCCTTGGAATGCCCACCAAGTTCGCCTACCTCTCGAATCCCGCGGACTTCCCGCTCGACACACGGCCCGGACTGGCGGTCACGCAGGCGCAGCTCACGTTGCTTCCGGGCATCCCGGTCTTCGTCGAAGAGAGTTTCAACTTCAACAACCAGCTGACCAATCAGCCCGGCGAACCTCAGGACCCCGATGGCACCAACGCTTTCTTCGGACTCTTCGGCGGCGCACGCGGCTCCATCGGCGGCGATCAGATCAGCACGCGGCACAACAAGTCCGGCAACATCGGCTACCTCGAAGGCTTCGTGAAGAACTTCACATCGCCGGTTGGCGGCCTCGAGAATGTTCGCGATGACGGCGATCTCGAGGCAGACGACTTCTACGTGACCTCCACCACCGGTTCCACCGGATGGCTCCCCTTGGAGCGGCGCAAGACGCAGTGGACCGGCATCCGTCCCAGCATTCCGTACGGCTTCGGCTGGATCAACAACCCCAAGTAACGCTCCATACGCCACATCCGAAAACCGTCGCACTCAACCCGAAAGTCCCCCCCATGAAATGCTCCCTTCACGCGCTCCTTGCCACGTGCATCGCACTGGCTTCCACAGCATCGGCTCAGCAGGAAAGCCGCCCCGTCGGTGCCGCTCCAGCCAATATCGCAGGACGCGATGTAGTCCTGAGCCCCAAGGCCAAGGAAGTACTCGACCGGGCTGGCGCCGCCTACCACGCGCTCAAGACCTATCAGAACCAGACTGAGGTCGAGCAGGTCTTCGTCCTCAGCGCTGCCAACGGCAAGTCCACGCGGCTTCCCTCCTACCGCTCATCACGATTTGCGTACGCAGGCGCGAGGCGCTACACGCTGCGGAACCAGTCGCACTCCATCTACTGCTGCGACGAAGTCTTCACCAACCAGATCCGCACCAATACCGATGGCAGCGGCAAGATCGTTGACGAGAAGGAAGTCACCAAGCTCGCGCCGACCGGCCCGGTCGATTGGGCCGACTGCATGGGCAACATCGCCCAGATGCTCACCCCCAATCCAGCCGAAGCACTCCTCATGACCGGCGGTGGTGCGGGCCTTGAACTCTTCCTCGCGGCTGATGAAGTCGAATCCGGCGAACTCGATGAACGTGCGGGCGTCTGGGTGGTCGGCAAGGGTGTCTCCCCCTACACCTTCGGCAGCCCGGGCGGCGGCGTGGACGTTGTCCCGATCCGCGCCTGGTTCAGTTCAAAGACAGGTCTCCTTCGTGAAGTCCGCTATGACATCTCGCGCACTTCATGGGCGATGGGCGCCGCCGAAGGGTTCGGCGCACGCAACGGCGGCAAGGGCTCCGTCGTCGCCACCGTCACCGTGCGCCTTGGCAAGGTGAAACTCGATGAGCCCATCGATGATTCGCTCTTTGTCTATTCGGCTGATGCTCCCAGTGGCGGCCGGTTCGAACGCGAAGGCATGCCGTCAATGGGAATGGGCGGCAAGCCCATGACGCCCGCCGCCGCGGCTCCCGCCGGGATGACCCCTGCCAAACCCGCCGGCATGACCCCGGCAACCCCCACCGCCGCGGGCGGCCCAGCCGCAATGACGCCCGCCACGCCCGTCACTACGGCCACTGGCCCGGCCGCGATGACGCCGGCCAAACCCATCGACACCACTCCGGGCGAAACCATCACTTCCGGCGAAACACTCCGCAACAAGCTTCTGGACCTCCCCGCTCCGGCATTCGCCACGCTGACGCCGGATGGAAAGCCCATCGCTCTCAGCGATTTCAAGGGCAAGGTCGTCCTGCTTGACTTCTGGGCGACCTGGTGCGGGCCCTGCATGCAGGCCATTCCCGCGATTCAGCGCCTGAGCGAGAAGTTCAAGGATCAACCCGTCGCCATCGTCGGCGTCAATCGCGACAAGGAAGGCGACGAGTCCAAGGTCAAGCGCACCATCGAACGCAAGCAACTCACGTTCCATCAGGCGATGGATACGCCGGGCACAATCGCCAAGTCCTACAAGATCACTGCCATCCCGGCGTTGATCCTGATTGATAAGGAAGGCGTCGTACGCCAGGTGCACGTGGGCTACGGGCCCGGTGAAGAAGAAGTGCTCGCGGCCGAAATCGAAAAGCTGCTCAAGGGTGAGAAGCTCGAACCGATCCACTGACCGCGCCACCCACATCCTGAATGTCCACGAGACCCGCGAGCATGTTGCCGCGGGTTTTTCGTGGACCCTCAAGCAGCCGCCAATGTGGGTCCTCTCAACGATCGCCGGAAAGCACCGCCTCGGCATCGAGCCCGAGCACGCGGCATGCCGCCTTCATCTGGTCGATCTCGTTCTCGAGAACGGCGGGCCCATACCCGATCTCCCGCACCCGTTCGATCGTGAGGGGCACCTGAACATCTGGCACCAGTCCGCAGGTCTGGAATGAAGATACTCCGGGATATCTGAACGGAATGCTGCCGTACGAAAGTGACGACCCGTCGGGCCCGTACACCACTTCAACGCCCGCCTCTGCCCCCGTCGTCCGTTCTCCGACGACGATGGCACCGTTGTGCTCTCGCATGAACTGCGCAAACACCTCGGCGGCGCTGGCGCTGAAGCGATTCACCAGGACCACGACTCTCCCCCGGTACGGAAACGGCACCGGGTCGACCTTGAACACAACCGGCATCCGGATGGCATCCTCAATCACGGTCCATGTCGACAACTGAAGCCTCACTGGGCTGGAGCTGAACCACCCGAGCGCATGCTGCACTGGCCGGCGATTCCCACCGGCGTTGTAGCGAAGATCGATGATCATGCATGGGCTGTCCATCAACGCACGCACGTCTCTGCTCATCATGGCGTCAAACCTGGATGAACTGCGATCGTCGCCCGCCGTGCCCGAAAAGCTAGAGATACGGAGATACCCGACACCTGGGCATGTCATCGCGCCAATCCACCACGGCCTGGGTGCCTCCGCCCCCAGCGATGGGCTGCCCCGGTCGCGCCGCTGGAGTTCATTGAACGGCCATTGACTCAGGGGGCTTCGATACAGCCGCTGGTCGTTCAATACCACCTGCACACTCGCCGCCCCGGTCCCCGCGAGTTCAAATGCCGTCCCTTCCATGAAGTTGGCACGAAAGTCCCTCACCCCCACCACCCGCTCGACCCGGCTGCCTGTCGGGCTCACCCGCGGCAGCGGATCAAGCCGCATGATCTCGCCACTTGCATCCTGCACTTCCAGGGAGTCGGGCACTTGCACCGACTCAAAAAACGCCAGATCGTTGGCGGCAGAAAACCGCGTCCACGGCTCACCGCCCCGGGCCATCAACTGCGGATACGCCCCGACATCCATCCCGGCACAACCGCCCACATCGGACCACGACCAGATGTAGTGCCGCCGACCGATCTCCACAACCGCAGGCGCAATCCAGTCATGGCCGCGGGACTGGCGGACATGCTCAGCCCGATACGTCTTCAAAACCAGATGCGGATCTTGAAGCGTCGCAAACATCGCTCCCATCGCCTTGTAGAAGCCATGGGTGTCGGGGGCGCTGATCGCCCGCTCCCGATGCACGCGGCGCATCTGCGACCAGTCGATACCGACCGCATCAAAGTAGGGAAAGTCGTCGCGCAACGCCTCCCAGTAGCTATCAAAGGTCCGTATACGGAGTTCACGATCCAGCTCCAAGGGCGGTCGGCTCGCCGTGCAACCGGCGATCGACAACCACGTGGCGACTCCCGCCACCACAATGGCCCACCCCCCGCGTGATCGTGTCTGAACAGAACGCATCAGCCCTATTCATAGGCACAGACCCTTCACGCCACCCGGGCCGCCCCACCTTCACTATCATCCCGCATGTCAAGCAACGGGCTCTCCACGCAGGACCATTCCGACACCTCCCCCGCCTCCGCCCCCACTGCCGCGGCTCATCGCCCCAGCGGGTGGGACTACGCCCCGGCACCCGAAACCGTGAAGGCCCCCATCGCCGCCCGGTACAACCTGTTCATCAACGGCACGTGGCAGAACCCGACCAAGGAGAAGGGAACCGATCCCTACTTCTCCACGATCAATCCCGCAAACGAAGAAGCGATCTGCGAAGTGGCCCAGGCCTCAAGCCGCGATGTTGACGCCGCTGTCGCCGCCGCTCGCGGCGCGCTCAAAGGCTGGTCGGCCCTCGCCCCCACCGAGCGGGCCAAGTACATCTTCCGCATCGCCCGCCGCCTCCAGGAACGAGCCCGCGAGTTTGCCGTCCTCGAAACCCTTGACAGCGGCAAGCCGATCAAGGAATCCCGCGATGTCGACATCCCGCTCGCCGCGGCACACTTCTTCTACTACGCCGGCTGGGCCGACAAACTCGAGTACGCCTTCCCCGGGCGCACCCCGCAACCCGTCGGCGTCTGTGGCCAAATCATCCCCTGGAACTTTCCGCTGCTGATGGCAGCGTGGAAAATCGCCCCGGCACTCGCCTGCGGCAACACCGTCGTGCTCAAGCCTGCGGAGACCACACCACTGACCGCCCTGCGCCTGGCTGAGATCTTCGAGGAAATTGGCCTGCCCCGCGGCGTCGTCAACATCATCACCGGCGACGGTCGGACGGGCGCGGCACTGGTGGCACACGATGGCATCGACAAGATCGCCTTCACCGGCTCAACCGAGGTCGGCAAGCGGATCGCCAACGCGGTCGCGGCACCTCGCAGCGATGGTTCTCTCAAATCACTCACTCTTGAACTGGGCGGCAAGAGCGCCAACATCATCTTCGAGGATGCGAGCCTCGACCAGGCCATCGAAGGCATCATCTCCAGCATCTACTTCAACCAGGGCGAAGTCTGCTGCGCCGGCTCGCGGCTCTTCGTGCAGGAGAGCATCCTCCCCACCGTCATCGCCAAGCTCCGCCATCGGCTCGCATCGCTGCGCGTCGGCGATCCCATGGACAAGAACACCGATGTGGGCGCCATCAACAGCAGAGCACAGATGGAGAAGGTCAACCACTACATCAACCTGGGAACACAGGAAGGTGCGACCCGTCACGATGCGGGCACCGGCAGCCTCCCCTCCCGCGGCTATTTCTGCCGCCCCTGCTTCTTCACCGATGTGCAGCCCAGCCACACCATCGCCCGCGAAGAGATCTTCGGACCGGTGCTGAGCGTGATGTCATTCCGAACTCCGGAAGAAGCCCTCGTGCGAGCGAACAACACGCCCTACGGGCTCGCCGCGGGAATCTGGACGGATAAGGGCAGCAAGATCTTCGAGGTCGCCCGCAAGCTCAAGGCTGGCGTTGTCTGGTGCAACACCTACAACAAGTTCGACCCCGCCTCTCCCTTCGGTGGCTACAAGGAATCAGGCTTTGGCCGCGAAGGCGGCATTCATGGCCTGCGCCCGTACGTCAAACTCTGAGCACCGCCCCAGACTGCCACATGCACGATCCCACACGCCTGCCCGACGACCTCCCCGTCCCGGAAGACGACGGTGCGGCATCGCATCTGCGCCTGAGCCAGATCCCGGCCATCAGCCTTCGCTCCACCGATGGCTCGCGGGTGGAGCTCTCCGCGTTGGACCGCGCGGTGTTGTTCTTCTACCCGCGCACCGGCATTCCCGATCAGCGCCCCTCACTGGGGTTTCACGGCGAGACATGGGAATCAATCCCCGGTGCCCGCGGCTGCACCCCGCAGAGTTGCGGCTTTCGCGACCTTCACGCCCGATACGCCGCACTTGGAATCAAGGTCTTTGGCGTCAGCACCAATACCACAGATCACCAGCAGGAGTTCAAGGAGCGTGTGCACGCCCCCTTCGAGTTCCTCAGCGATTCTGATCTCGCACTCACCCGAGCACTGAACCTCCCCACCTTCGAGTTTCCGGTTGAAAGCGGCGGCCCCACCACGCTACTGCGCCGGATGGCCTGGTACATCGAACGCGCGGCTTCGACCAGCCCGGTTCGCATCCGGCGACTCTGGTATCCGGTCTTTCCGCCGGATCAGAATGCCGCGAATGTCGCCACATGGCTCGAACGACGCGCCCGTACCAGCATCGTGCCCATCGACCACTCCAACCCGATCCATCAGGCGCACATCGAACGCACGCTGCTGCACCACTGGCACGACACCGTGATCCACTCGCGATGGAAGCCATTCAACGCGGCGGCACTTCCCGGGTACATCGCTTTCCACGATGCTGTCCCTGCTGGGTGCCTCACCTTCCATCAGGAGGGGCGTGAGCTCGAAGTCATCACGCTGGCGTCCGACCGTGAAGGCACCGGAATCGGCGCGAGGCTGCTGGAAACCGCCTGCATCCACGCGGCGGACTCTGGCTTTGCCCGCCTCTTCCTCACCACGACCAACGACAACCTCCACGCCCAGGAGTTCTATCAGCGCCAAGGCTTGGAACTGATCGCCATCCACCCCCGGGCAGTCGATGCCGCAAGGCACGTGAAGCCCGATCTGCCCCGGTTGGCTCCCAATGGCCTGCCCATCCGCGATGAATGGGAGTACGAACTGAGGTTTGAAGCCCCAAAGCCTCAAGACACCGCGGCCCCACCGCAGGACCGGAGCGGCGGCGCGTCCTAGTCTTTTGCATGGCAACCGCTCCCGGCAGACTCACTGTCCTCAAGACGTACAAACTCTACATCGATGGGGCATTCCCGCGCAGCGAATCTGGCCGCTCGCTCGAAGTCTGTGGTGCCGATGGACAGACCATTGCGCACCTGTGCAAGGCCAGTCGCAAGGATCTTCGCGATGCCGTTGAAGCCGCGCGGCGA
>JBILUL010000153.1:0-11883 GCA_044371005.1 Phycisphaerales bacterium
TCGCCGCGCCACCGGCAACGTTCGTGCGCCCGAAACGGGCGAAGACTCTGCGAATGCCTCCTGGCCGCAGCGGCCCACCTTGACCGTTCTGGCTGGAGATTGAGAATGCGTTTGCCCTGCGCCACGATCGTGTGCGATCGGCAACCGTCCCTCGACCTCAATACTCACCCTCTGGCTCCCAGCCACGTCTTGACCAGCGGCCACACCCACGCCGCCACCACCTCAAAGGCGATGAGCAGAATGATGATCCACTCGAGCACTTCCATCCGCCGCGTCGTCTGGCGATCGTTGAGCTTTTCGTACAGCCCTTCGAGCGTGCCGAGTTTGCGGAGGATGTTGGCATCCCATTCCGGAAGGTGGAATCGTTTCGCGGCGGTCTGATAGACGCGGGCCAGGTGCTGGTCGCCCACGAGCTTGAGCGTGTTGTTCACGGTTTCGAAGAGCAGCGAGCTGTCGACCTGCAGGCCCGCCACTTCGCGCAGCGAGGCACTCCCGCCGGTGAGGAACGCACGAGCCTTCTTCGCAGTCGCGGCGTAGGCCCGCTCAAGAGCCCGATCGAGCTGCTCATCCAGGAACCGCATCTCCAGCAGTTCGACGTTGGCGAACTCGAGGACGGCCAGCACATCCTCCATGTCGGGGCCAAGGAGGAGCGTGGCGTTCCAGTCGATGACTGCCGCGTCGCCGGGGGTGTAGCTCACGATGGATTCGGTGGCCTCCCCGACTTCCTGCGCTGAGAGCCGCATGCGTTCAGCGCGGAGGATGCCGGCGAGCGACTCGCGTGCCGCGGCGATGAACTCAGTAGCCGTCGCCGTCTGGCAGTCATACTCCTGCGCGTGGAAAATCACATAGTCTTCCACCAGCGGGAGCAGCCCGGGCTTGACCACGGCACCGTGCATGTCGCGCAGGAGTTCGCTGGCGTGCTTGCGGGAATCCGCCGCGAGGTCTTTGTTGTCGTAGAGCTGTTCACTCAACGCAGCGAGCTGATCCAGCGTTCCGGACAGCGGAATCGTGTAGGCCACCGAAACGGCGCCAAAGTCATAAAGTGTGAGGCTGACCGTTGCATCAGTGGTGCAGGCACCCACCGCCACTGGAACGGCCTTGCGCGTGAAGCGCAGAGGCGAGGGACGATACTCAAACGACTGGGGCGACTTGCGGGCATGTCGCAGATACTCGCGCTGCGTCTTGCCCTGCACGCTCGAGGCGAGCATGCGCTCTGCACGGTCGAGACTGATGCCAAACCCGATGTCGTAGGCAAAGAGGACGGTGCAGCTGCCGCGTGAGATGTAGAGGCCGCTCATGGGGGAATGGTACGGAGGGTGGGGAAGTCCCTGAGTGCCTGGGGTGTACCTGCCGTTTTCCCGGGCCTGGCGATATGGCACGTAGCAGACCTGCTCTGAGGGCTGCTGCGTGCTTCACACCCGGTGCGCTTGATCCCACCACACGCTGGATAGGAAGCACGCATGAGCCCAAAGCAACTCCTCATCTGGCACGTAGCAGACCTGCTCTGAGGGCTGCTGCGTGCTTCACACCCGGTGCGCTCGATCCCACCACACGCTGGGTGGGAAGCACGCAGCAGCCCAGAGCGGCTGCTACGTGCCAGAAAACGCGGAGGACTGCTACGTGCCAGAAAACGCGGAGGCTCGTCCTTGCCATAAAACAACACCGGCCACCCCTGCGGGGGCGGCCGGTACTACGTATTGCCGTAGCGGGCTACGCCGATGCTTTCGCACCTTTTGCGCAACTCCGTCGAGTCACGTCCTTACAGACGCAGCCCCAAAGTACAGTCGTTCTTCACTGGATCACCTCCTTGCACAGAATGTTTCTCCGGCGGCGGGCCTGTACGCCCTCACCCCGGACTCCTGTCCTGCGGACCGTCGCCCGCAGCTCATCGCCCGTTCAGTTCACACTGAGCGGTCGTCGCGGTGATCGTCTGACATTCGAGCTTCTGGCCCTAGTTCAAGCGATGTGTTCCGCGATGGTGTTCGATACTAGTATCGCACAACTCTACGAAGATGCAAGAGGAAATGTTCCGCATGCGTGCGGAATTCCACTGCAGGCCAGCACCGTTCGCAAAGCGCAAGGTGTGATGCTGCGGTTATTGCGCCTCTTCAAAGTCCTTGAACGCGCCCTTGGCCGTCTGCTCCTCCATGTACTTCTGGAAGTCGCTCATCTTGTAGCTGACGAAGCAGAAGACATGGTGAAGCGTGAGCCACTCGATGTCGGTGGGGTCTTCACCCAGGTCCTTGCGCAGGCGATTGAGTTCGGCCAGAATGGGTTCGGCTTTCATGCCCTGATCGTAGGAATCATCACGCAGCCCGCAGCGAACGGGGCAGGAAGCTCACACAGGCGAAGATCATCGCCAGCACCGCCACCACGCTCGGGCCCGTCGGCCAGTCCGTCTCGATGCTCAGCACCATGCCGCCGATCAGCCCCGTCACGCCCGCCACCACCGAGATCGTGAGCACACGCAGGAGCCTTGCGCTCGCCCGCATCGCAATCGCGCCCGGCAGCGTGAGCAGCGCGGTGGCGAGAATCACGCCCATCAACTTCATCGCAGTGACGATTGCCACAGCCAGCAACGTCATGATCAGGAACCGCATGCCCGTGCTTGAAATACCGAAGGCCTTGGCCGACTCCTCATCGAGTGTCCAGAAGAGAATGCGCCGGCGATACCACAGAAGCGCACCCAGCACGATCACACAGAGCACGTTCCCCAGCACGATGTCGCCCTTGCCCGCGCCCATGATCGAGCCGAACAGAATCGACTCCCAGCTCTGCACCATCCCAACCCGCTGGTTCGACATCGCCAGTTGCCGCCCCACCTGCACCAGGATTGCCCCCAGCGCCATCGACGCCACCAGGAACACACCAATCGCCGTATCCACCGGCAGTTCGCGCCGGTTGCTGATCATTCCAATGCCCCACCCCGCCGCCAGACAGAACATCACAATCACCCCGAACTGCGCGAAGGCCGCCCACTCCGGTGAGGCAGGCATCCACCCAATCCCCATGAGCACCGCCGCGATGCCCACGCCGCCAAACGCACTGTGACTGATGCCCTGCCCGACAAACCCCAGCCGCTTCACCACCGTCAGCACGCTCAAGAGCGCACACATGACCACCACGGGCAGCCCCGCTAGCAGCGCATCCACATACATCGCCCGCACTTCCGGGCTTGACAGGAACTCGAAGGTCTTCACGCGCTGCCCCCTCCCGCACCCTTGGGCTTCGCGTGATCACAGCACGAAGGAGCAGCCGGACCCGCCGGGCACGATTCGCCCGCACCGTGCGCATGCACGTGCATCCCGGCCAGTTCACCCATCAGGCCCGCCACATCGTGACTGAAGAGTTCGGCCAGCACCGCTGGGGTAAGGCCCATCGGGCTTCCATGGCTGTGCAGACGTCGCGCCAGACACGCCACCGAATCACTCCCCGCGACAATCGCCCGAAGATCGTGCGTCACCGTCAGCATCGTGATTCGCGTCGACGCGTGAATCGCCGAAAGCAGCGAAGCAAACTGCCGCTGCCCCGCCGCGTCAATCCCCACCATCGGCTCATCCAACGCCAAGATCCGCGGCTTGCACACCAGCGCCCGGGCAATCAACACCCGCTGCAACTGCCCACCACTCAGCGTGCCCACCGGCCGATCCGCAAACTCCGTCGCCCCCACCAGACCCAGTGTCTGCTCCACCTGCCCCAGCAACGCGGTACTCGCACGCCGCCAGGGCGGTAGCCGCCACGTCGCGGCCAGCTGCACCACTTCCCTCGCCGAAATCGGCATCGAAAGCTCAGTCTCCGGCCGCTGCGGCACGTAGCCAATCAGCCCCCGGCGCCGGGCCTCCGAGGGCGAAAGCCCGCAGACGGTGATCGTTCCGCGCTGCGCGGGGATCAGCCCCAAAATCAACTTGAGCAGCGTGCTCTTGCCGCCGCCGTTGGGGCCAAGGATGCCCACGCGCTCGCCACTGCCAACCGTCAGCGAGACATCTTCGAGCGCAGTCACCGCGGCACCCGGATAGGTGTGGTAGAGCCCCGTGATGTGCACCGCATCGCTCATGAATGTCGTTCGCCCACAATCGCTCGAAGCGAACCGTAGCGACTATCGGGGCGTGGCGGGAGCCGGCACCGGTGCCCCAAGAGCTTCGGCGAGTGCCGCGAGATTGCGTTCCATCATCGCCGTCCAATCTCCATCCCCCAGCGGATCAAGTGTCACCACCTTGAGCCCCGCGCCCTTCGCGATGCGCCGTGCCACATCCTGCGAAAGCTGCGGCTCCACTGCCACCGCCGTCACGCCGCGTGTCTTCGCGGCATTCGCGGCATCGGCAATCGCCTTGGGACTCGGCTCGCCCGCATTGAGCCCGGCAATGGCGATCGTGTCAAAGGCATAGCGTGCCGCCAGCCGCCCCCACGCATCGTGGGCCACGATCAGTACTCGACGCTTCGCGGCGAGCAACGCCGTGCGATACCGGGCATCCATGTCATCGATGTGCCGATGAACCTGCAGGAGCTGTCCAGGAACCGTCGAGCCCGCCGCGGCGTGCACCGCAGTCGCAAGCTGCTTCATCATCGCGGCATCAAACCACAGATGCGGATCCACCCCGTGCTCACAGGCTTCCTTTGATGCGTCATCATCGCCGTGGGAATGCCCCTCATGCGAATGCCCCTCACCCTCGTGGACATGCTCTTCCACACCGACGACATCGGCAAAGCAGACCTCGCGGCGACCTTCCTTGGGATGTTCCTTGAGGTACTTGGTGACCTGAGGCTCAATGCCCAGCCCCACGGTGACCACGAGATCGGCCTTGGCCAATGCCGCGAGCTTGGTGGGCGGAATCTCAAAGCCATGCTCGCTGACGCCGGGGGGGATGAGCGACTCGACCTTGGAGCCCTTGGGCAGCACATCGCGCACGATGCTCACCAGCGGCGGGATCGAGACCACGGCCGTGATGGGGCCGCCGAGAGGGGCGGGCTGAGGCTGAGCGAAACCGGCCCCGGCGAAGGAGGCGATGAGGCACGCCGCGGCTGAGAGAAAGAGTCGTCGCTGAATCACTGGGAACACCCCTTGCTCGAACCACCCCACCGATCTTTGGCTGGGGGAGACTTATTGAGAATGAATACTCAATAACAATAGCCCGGGTTTGGGCGGCAGGTTCGCCGGGTCGTGCGAGAACTGCAAATTGACGCGGCGATTGGTGAGAGCGAATCGGGCTGAAACCCGGGCAGAATGCTGTGGGGACTGTCCGCAGTCTTGATTCACCCCCACATGCTCTTTGCCAGGTTGGGCGGAAAGTCCGATCGATGTTCTCTGTGTTCTCAATCGTCCCCGCTGTTCGGGATTCAATCGTCCTCATCCGCCTCACCTCGGCGGCCTGCTCAGCTGCTGGCACAGTGATGGCACGCTCCAACAGACGCTCGCCGATAACGATGGCTGGCGACTGAAGCTCGCCCAACTGGTGCTCACGATTCGTTGTAGCACTGAGATCCTCACGCGGGCGGACTCATCACTGAGTAGAACCGCTTTGGTCAGTTCGCCAATTCATGACGCGATCCGGAGACGAGGACCAGATCGCCGCCTTCGGAGCGTGCCCACCAGGTCCGTGTCTTTCAGGCGACCGGTCGACACCGGGGCACGTGGCTCGCTCGGCGGCGATTGGAAAGACCGCTCAAGACGAGGCATAGTGCTCAATCCCGGGCGTGAGTGACGGTCCATCGCACCACCTCTGCCTCGGTCGCATCAGGACATTCCCAACGCCTCAGCATTCGATTGATTGCATCGACCGGAACCGGTCGTTCACGCTTGGCGTTTCGCGCCCGGAGCACCGCGGCAGGCGCTTCGATGTACTCGATCCGAATTCGTGCTCCATAGGCAACGCACAAGCCCACCGCCGCGGAGCGAACATCGCCGCTGAGATTCGTCGCGTCCCACACAAATGAACGCTTTGATCTCAACAGTTCCTTCGCGGCCTCCTTGGCGGCACGAACGACCTGGTCCTGCGACTCACCCGGCTCAACCTCCAACGCCTCTCTGATGGCGTCGAGGCCCACGACGGGGAGGCCTGGGAGCCGCTGCTGAATGAAGGTGCTTTTCCCGCTTGCTGGCAGGCCCGACATGATCACGACTTCTCCCCACGTGTCGTCGAATGCCGCGTAGGAAGGGTCTCTCCCGGGCGTCCGGAAGTACTCCGCGCGACTTCGGTCGTTCGCAAATGGGAAGGGCCCGGTTGAGATGCCGACTTCGGCAAGAAGCGTCTGATACAGATCGATTCGGTCGAGCAGATCCGCCTGGTCATTGCAGACCCGGCCGATGGCATCGGCTCGTGCGAGCATGGCGAGTTGATCGCACGAAACCCTGCACGAGGATTCGATGATGCTCCGGATGGGATCGGGCCGAGTGAGCGCGAAGAGGGGCCGGCCGTGATCCTTGATGAGGCCCACAATGCGCTCGCGCGATTCCAGCTCAGCTCCGGCTTCCCAGAGGAGCAGCCGTGCGATTCGAGCCCCTTCGGCCGCGTGGCCTGGTGAGATGATGTGACCATGTTCATCCGTGCGGGTGCGTGCAGGCTTACCGCAGTCATGAAGCAGTGCCGCCAGGAAGAGTTCGTCCCTTGCCGCGGGCGTCAGCGTTCTCCATGCATCGCTCGCAATAAGGGCCTCGCAGACCATTTTCGTATGAGTCCACACATCCCCTTCTGCATGGTGGATTGGATGCTGCGGACACTGCCGCATCAAGTCCGACAGAGGCAGATGTGACTCGACCTGCTCCCAGTTGATGACCGGAGTTGGCAGCTGAGGGCAGATTCGTGAGAATGTTCCGAGCATCACGCGTTCCACAGGGCATCGGGACCGCCGACCATCCAGTTTCGGACTAGCAACCGATCCTTCCAATGTTCGCCTGCCGCTGTCACCGTCTGCAGAAATGTCGCTCGCACGAACTTGTACCGCCCGATGGCGTGGCCATCTTGTTCATGTTTGATGTAGAGGCCCTCGGAAAGCCGCGATGGGTCCGCCGCCGCGAGCGCCCGCTGGGGGTCAACGCCATGGATCGCGGCCTCACACTCCAGTCGGTCTCTCCACGCCGCGGTGCGGTACAGGGAGGGACCGACCAGATCGGTCAAGTCGGATGGCCGGGCAATGTGTCCCTCGTACAGAACCGGCACGGAATGGACGAACCCAAGCGGCGCGAGCATGGCTCGCCGCGCCGGTGTGCTCAGGAATGATTGATTCGAGCGGTCCAGAACATCAAACTCCAGGAAATAGTGTGGCAGCGCATCATAGTAAATCGTGTGGTGCGCGTACACCCATTCGCCATACATCACATAGCGATCCCCGAGCACGCTCCACAGGTCCCCACGATGCGAAAGTGCCCACGCCTTCAGCAGATCAAACTGCGCTTCGCCGCCACCGCCGCACAAATAATGACCGCGGCTTTGAATGAGCAGATTGCCCGTCTGGTCGAAACTCAACCCGCAGTTTGAACCGTCGATCTTCTCCTCGATCACAAGATCCGCTCCACGGAGTTCGCGCAGCGACACCTGCGAGAGATCCTCATCGCCCTGTTGCAACTTCGAACCAGCAATATGCTGAGTTCTGGGATACTTGATGATCGGCGGCGGCTCCATCACGCCCGCTCCACTTGCCCGATGGCAATGAAGTGATTGTGAACGCCCTCGACCTTCACCTGGCGACACCCTCCCCGTTCAAGCAGCCGGGTCAGCGTCGCGGGAGTGAAGAGCTGGATGTGCTCAGGGTTGTCATCCTCCCTGCTCGGAACGCTCGCGATGACGAACCGCCGCGAGACTCGGGCCAGTTCGGCCACCGCCCTTTCAGGATGTTCCATGTGTTCGAGCACCTCGAGTGCCGTGACGGCATCGAACGCGTCGTTAGCGAAGGGTAACGAAGTGGCCGACCCCGCCACTGCATGGAGCCTCTCCCATCCCGCCGCGACCGCCGCGAGCTGCGCGTAGCGTTCGCCCGAGAGTTCGATCGTCGTGAACCGCGTCTGGGGCAGACTGTCCATCAACGGCCACAGGGCGGCTCCCCTCCCGCTGCCAACATCGAGAACATGGGTCGGTGCGAGGTTTCGGAGCAGGCCGATCACCCTCTGCACCCTCGGCAGAACGCCCTTGCGTTTGTACCGATACATCCGAATGCCCTCTGACTCCGCGGCGGCGATTCGCTCAAGAGGCGGCAAATGGGCAAACTGCGGAAACCGGCCCGCCACATACGCGGCGGCCGGTTCGAGATACCAACGACCAGATTGCTCATCAGCTTCCATATCCGACACGTCCTTCGCAGGGCAGACTCTCCTTCGATGCGAACCATCGTAGATGTGTGCAATCCACTACGATCGGCCAACTCGGTGTGACGATGCATCGCGACCATGTCGAGGTGCCCGTTGGTGCGGGCATCGAACCACCCTTTCACGGTAGCTCGTCGACCAAAACAAAGCACGCCCGAACCATGATCGGTTCGGGCGTGCAGAGTTGAGAACGTGAAGACAAGTCGAAGGAGTGTCTAGCCCGCGCTCGATCAGCAGCCACCATTCTCCCAGGCAATGAAGAAGGCCTCGACATCGCCGCCGTCGACGCCGCCGTCGCGGTTGGTGTCAGCGCAGCCCGTTGCGAGGGCCCAGTCGGTGAAGAAGGCTTCGACATCGCCGCCATCGACGCCGCCGTCGCGATTGAAGTCGGCAGCGCACCCGCAGACGGGCGGGACGATGTTGATTTCATCGGTGGTGAGCGAGCCGCACGAGTTGTTGACGACGCAGCGGTACGTGCCCTGCCAGGTATCACTGAGGAAGCCAAGGCGAAGCTGGGGCGTCAGTGCGCCGCGTACATCGAAGCCAAGTGCTTCAAATGCTTCGCAGTTGTCGTCGCTGAGATTGATCCAGTTGCCCGGGTTCTCGGCATCGGCCTTCTGCCACTGGTAGGTGATGGGCCATGAGCCTGAGATGAAGGCATTGGAGATGATGCCGAAGTAGAACTCGCCGGGGTTGTAGCCCTCCACTTCCTGCGACTGGGGCTGGAAGTTGACGCGAGGAATTTCGCATTCGGTGCCGTCGAGGTAGAGAATGGCGTTGAGGAAGGGGGAGAGGCAGCCGCCGGGTGCTTCGGATCCGCGGACCAGGAGGGCGGTGCAGTCGGAGTTCGCCGCGGCGACCGGGGGGCCGAAGGGCGCACCGAACGTGAAGTTCGGGAACGAGCCTCCGAGCGATGCGATGTAGGCTTCAAGGTCCATGGCCATACCATCGTTGAGCGATGGCTTCCAGATGAACATCGAGCCGACAACGGTCTGTGCATCATCGCTGATGGCGGTGGGCGTCATGCCCGGCGTGCCGCCCAGGTTGCGGGGAGCCCACGCGTTGGCGCTGCCGACGCGATCCCAGAGAATCGGCGTCGAGTCGGGCGTGCCGAAGGTCGACTGCATGGTCTCGAAGCTCATGAGGCCAGTGATGGCTGTGCCCGGTGCGTTGACCGCGATGGCATCGCCACCATCGGCATCGAGGATGGCCTGAGTCCACGAAGCACCATCTCGCACCCAGACGCAGGCGCGGCGCAGGCGATACTCACCGGTGGAGTTGAGATTCTCGTCGTATCCGACGATCACTGATCCATCGAAGGAGACCGCGTTGGCGCGGGTGTTGAAGGCAGGCTCAGGGAGCTGCGAGGTGGGGAGCACCGTGAACTGACCGGTCTGCGAGTCGTAGATCCATGCGCGGAACGGACCACACTCGCGGCTCGACCAGCCTGCACCCACGACATACCGGCCGTTGCCTGAGATGTCGGCGGCGGTGTTGATGTCGTAGCCGCAGATGTTGCCATCGGCGGGCAGGCCGATGTTCACCGCGCCGGTGGCAGCCGTCCAGCGATGGGCGATGGTCGTCTGGTTGTACGCGGTCGGCGGGTCGTAGGTGAAGCCGCCGTAGTTGTCGATGTTGTACCAGCCGAAGGACATGGCGCTGGCATCAGCGCTCATGCGGAACTCGCCGTTCGCGTAATGCGCGCCGGTCGCCTGAATGCCGCTGCCTCGGACGAAGCGGAAGACATCGTAGCGTTCGAGCGAGAAGTCGAAGATCGGGCCGGCCCACGTGCGGCCATCGGCACTCAGATCCTCGGTGGGCATGCCAGTGACGACCATCGCGGGCTGAGCCCACGCCATCGAACAGGCAAGGCCCTGGACCAGAGCCAGAAGACCAACGGCAGCAACATGACGACGCATGAGAGAACTCCTCCGAAGCCCACACACTCACTTGGGTATAGATCGCAGACGTCGCCGCGGATGGTGTGCGTAATGACCGGACAACCCCGGCCTAGCCCATCGGACGGCGAAACAAGCGCCTCGACCTCTGAACACCATGATACCACACTTTGGTTCGTTATTGGTAATATTTCTGGAAATATTGTCAGGAATATCGCTGATTGCCATGGGTAGCCATTCGATTGTGTTAGAATGGGATGGAGGCGCAGGCCCCAGCTGGGTTCTAGGACCATCATGTCTGACACGGACACGCACAACCCGATGCTCGCTGAGCCATTCGAAACGAGTGCTCGCGAGGTCTCGATCCGGCTTCGGGACTCGCTGGTGGAGGCTCTGACGACAGTCGGGGCTGATGCCACGCGGCCGCAGAGCATCGTGTCACAGTTGGGCATCAACAAGATTCTGGCGTGGCGGCTGGCGCGGATCGCTGGCGAGGATGATGCCGCGGCGGCGCTTGCTCGCCTTCCGGGCAACAGTGCGATGCGGATGGTGACCGATGCGCTGGAAAAGGCTGGATCGCCCGCCGCGGCGGTGGATGCGGTTCGCGCCGCCATCGACAGTCTCGAACAGCTCATTCAAACGCACGCCGGCGACCGTGAAACGCTGGGCATGATGCTCTCGGGGCTCACGCGTGATGGCCAGCAGGAACGGGAAGAGGCCACTCGCAAACTCGCATACACCGGCAACAGCGGCATCTGGGGCATTTCGGCCAGAGTGCAGTTCAGCTCCACCTTCGTTTCACTCAATCAGAATCCGGCGATGCTGAACATGGCGCGCCTTGGCGGCTACCTGGACCTGCGCCGACTGCGTGCACAGGTTCCCTGGCCCATCGCCACCGCGTACACCACCAACGACTCAGGCTCATCGCGCGGGATTCCTCGCTGGGAGCCCATCGACCCGAGCGTGAATGATCCGAGCATGCCGCCGCTGATGACGCGATTCTGTTCGCAGCCGCTCCCCGCGATTCATGTCCGCACTTCAGCAGATGGCTTTACACGCTACGACCTGGCGCCGGGCCCGATCGGGAATACCGCACTGGTCACCGCCATCACCGGCCGCGTGACCCGCGGCATCGCCAGCCGCTATCGCACCGAATCAGACACGCTGGGCGAGCATCTGCTGCACCTTACCACTCCGGTGGAAGTGGTCTACCACGACCTGTTCATTCACCAATCGCTGGCCAGCGAGTTCATCCCGACGTTTCATCTCTACAGCCAGATGGGCGACACCGCGGCGTATCCACTCGATGGCCGCGACAAGGGACTGCTTCCGGTCTGTGATGATGTCGTGGAACTGGGCGGCAATCCGCCCGCGCTGAGCACGCCGGACATCCCCCGCTATCGCGAAATGGCCGAAGCCGCGGCGAACGCGCTGGGCCACCGCATCAACGAGTTCCGCGGCTATCGCGTCCGCATGCGCTATCCACCGGTGAGGACGGTTGCGATTCTGCGGCATGAGCTGGCGCAGCCGCCGCGGTGAAATGCAGTACGCTGGAACGTAGCAATTCCGATCTGGCACGTAGCAGACCGGCTTTGAGGGCTGCTGCGTGCTTCACACCAAGTGCGTTCGATCCCACCACACGCCGGGTAGGAAGCACGCAGCAGCCCAAAGCGGCTGCTACGTGCCAGA
>JBILUL010000295.1:0-3266 GCA_044371005.1 Phycisphaerales bacterium
GGGTCCTGTGCGCTTGCTTCATTGATCGCGACGAGGCCTTGGAATCAATTCGCCGCGGAGATACCACGCGGCACGTCCCGTTGAGTTGATCACCCGGCCTTGTCTGCCGGTGACCCTCGCATCAGCAACCACACTAAGGAGACACACCGTGCTTCACAACGCAACTCAGTTCTATCAGGCCTGGCCGGCAACCATGAATGCCACCAAGGCACGAGCACCGGAGATCGGGAAGGCCTTCGGGGGCATGTTTCAGGCACTCATGAAGGATGGTGGGGAGAACGGCCTCTCAGTCAAGTACAAGGAGCTGATTGCACTGGGCATCGGCGTCGCGTCCCGCTGCGAGCCATGCATTTACAGCCATGTCGAAAAGTGCCTGAAGTCCGGTGCCTCCTCTCAGGAGATCATGGAGGCGGCGGGTGTTGCGGTCATGATGGGTGGAGGCCCGGTCTACACCTACACCCCGGTCGTCGCGGCAGCACTGGACCACTTTGAACGCGCCGCAGTCACCGCCTGAGCAATTCGCTCGAGCGCGAGTTCGACTCGCGAACTTCTTCAGACTCAAGGAGTCATCACATGTGCAGCTGCAGAAATGTCGGACTGTTTGATCGGATGGCCCGGATCACACTGGGGCTGGCCGCGATCATTCTCGCCTTCACCGTGCTGGATGTGGGATCAGGCGGTGCTGCGGGCATCGCGGCCATGGTCTTCGCAGTCATCATGCTCGTCACCGCCGCGGCGGGTATCTGCCCGCTGTACCTACCCTTCAAAGTCAGGACCTGCAAGGTCTGATGGACGCATGCCCGATTCCTGGCAATACACGGTGATTGCCGCGTGATGCTGCGTCGTCGCTATCGCTTTTCAGGCGGTGTACACATGACCCAGACTCGATTGAGCCGTTCCTCGCTGCTGATCGGATCCGTCTCGGCCCTTGCAATCCTGAGTCAGGTAAGCCTTGGCAGCTCAGTCCGGACGCAACCAGCGACAACAATCGCCCAGGCACCCAAGACGAACAGTTCCAGCGAGCAGGATCTGTGGAACTGCATCGTCCGGCAACGCCTGCATCTGCGACGGACGGTCAAACACACGACCAATGGCATCGAGACACTCACCGAATCCGATGATGCCCGCGTCGCTCAGCAGTTGATCAAGCTGGGAACCCAGCTGCAATCTCACGTTGCCGCGGGCGGCTCCTGGCGTCCCTGGGATCCGGCCTTTGTCGATCGCTACGCGAAGGCGGGGCCGATCCGCGGCGAAGTCACACTCACTTCCCGCGGATTTGGAACCATGGAATCCAGCGGCGACGTCGGCGTCAAGGCCCTGCTGCTCGAACATGCCATGAGCGTCAGCGAGTGCGTCCGTCAGGGGCCCCGAGCTGCGGGCACCGAGCCAATGCACATCACGGTGGGGGAGACGCTTCCGGTTCCCGAGGTCGCCATCGGTGGCGTGCCGCACCGATTCCTGCTTTCCCAGCCTGATGCGGGCCAGGTGGGGCGGCTCAAGGAGCAGGGCGTTGATCTGCTGGTCAACTTCCGGCATGCCAAGGAGCATGCAGAGTACAACGAACAATCCGCCGCGACGGAGCATGGGATTGAGTACTGCAATCTTCCGTACATGGGTGTGGCGGAACTCACGGATCAGGTGATCGATGACGCACGGACAACCCTTGCAAAGGCTGATCAAGACAAGCAGACCGCGGCTCTTCACTGCCGAACCGGCAACCGAATCGGGCCGGGCTGGGCCGCGTATCGCGTGCTGGATTGCAACACTCCGTTGAGGCAGGCCATCGACGAAGCCAAGACGGTGCAGATGCTCGATCCGATGATGGAGTCGGTCACTCGTGACTACATTCGGCGCCATGAAGCCAAGGCGGCGGATCAGGCAGCCTGGAAGCTCGCCCCCATGCCCGAGCTCAACGCTGCACAGAAGGCACAGTATCAGAGAGCCGTCGAAGCGAAGGACCTCATGTTCTCCAGGCTGTTCGCTGCACTCTCCCAGGCGATGACCAGCGAGCCTGGCTCGGCGGGTGCTGCCGCGGCCATTGGCGTCTGCAAGGAGCAGGCTCCTCGCATCGCCCAAGCGGTTGCCGCGGAACGGGGCGTGATGATCGGCCGAACTGGAACACGACTGCGCAATGCTGCCAACGTGCTCCCGAAGTGGGCATCGACTGCTGCACCCCAGCCTGGCGACGAACCCCAGGCATTTGCCAATGCCGACGGCTCGTTGGGCGTGACGCTTCCGATACGTCTGGCCGCAACGTGCCTTGCCTGCCATGGCGATGCATCGAAGATTGATCGCGTGGTTGCCGAAGCCATTACCGCCAAGTACCCCAAGGACCAGGCCACCGGATATCGAGAGGGCGAACTTCGCGGTTGGTTCTGGATTGAAGTGCCCGCCAAGGGGCATTGACCGCTCGTCCCGTCGCGACTCAACACAAGTAGTGGAGATGCCTCGCGTTGGCGGCGGCGAGCTCGGATGCTGCCGCGGATGATGGTCTGCGGCGCGCAGTCAGCGGCTCGAGATGCCTTGCAGAATCACTGCGCTTTGTGGAGCCGGCCCGCCGGAGGCTCCGACATCATCGGCGGAGCGTCGCTACTACAGTCGTTCGCAGTTACACGGTTGAAAGGGCATTTCGGAAGAATCCGGGCTGGCGGACCGTCAAGGATGATCCATGGGCGCGATTGTTTCACTGCTGGTGATCACGGCTGTTTCGCTGATTCTCGTGCGCATCGGCACCACCGCACTCATACTCACGGGGCTCTCCCGCGATGTGGCGAGCTTTCAATCGCACTCGGCCTTCTTCGGGGTTGGGTTCACCACATCGGAAGCGGAACTGGCGGTCAGCACGCCGCAGCGACGCCGCATCATCATGCATCTCATGCTCGCGGGAAACCTGGGCATCACTGCGGGGCTTGGTTCGGCCATTGTCGCGTTCGTCAAGGCCGATGGCCTCAAGGGTGAAATTCAGGTGCTGCTCTTCATCGCCGGTGGGCTGGCGCTCATGGTGCTTCTGGCAGCGACGCCCCCGATGCGAAAGCTCACCGACTGGGTGATTCGCCGGTCGCTTCGGCGTGCCGGAGTGCTTCACGCCGCCGACTACAGCCTGCTGCTTCGCGTCCATGCCGGTTTCACGATCTGCGAGGTCCGCATTGCGCCCTCCGCCGCGCTGGTTGGCATGACTCTGATCGACAGCCGCCTGGGTTCCAAGGGTGTTCAGGTGCTTGGCATCACTCGAACGGATCAATCGGGCGAGGAGCGATTCATCGGCA
>JBILUL010000154.1:0-11879 GCA_044371005.1 Phycisphaerales bacterium
AGAACGAACAGACCTCGCCATGTCGGGTCGGCTGGCTTGCTGAACGGTCCGGCGATCGCAAGACTGCCATCTGCCGCGAGCCTTCGGATGTTGGCCATGTGGCCATCGAAGATCTCCTTGCGACGAGGCTCCGGCAGCACTTCCTTGTTGGGTCCCGTCTTGAGGGTTACGAAGACATAGTCGTGGCCACGCGGCTTTGCAGCGCACCCGCCGGCACCCAGCATCGCCACGATCAGCACCAGCAGATACATCCAACCAAGCCGGATGAACATGGAGGATTGACTCATGTGCGGAGTGCCCCTTTCAGGGTTCAGACTGGTTCAGCGAGCAATGCCATCGGATGTGCCCGCTGGTCAGTGTTGTGCAGGCGCGGCTGCCTTGAGCGATTCAGTGAGTTCAGTAATCGCCGCGGCGTCGAGATTCTTCGCCGCCTTCTTGAGCATCTGCTCAAAGTGTGCGATCTCCTCGGGCGCGGCGGGGAAGCCAACGTTGCCCTTGCTCGCGTTGCTGTCGGCAATCGGCTTGCCGGAGCCATCGAGGAAGACGAACCAGGGAATGCCTCCACCTCCGGAGGGGTTGAACTTCTTGTGGATGTCATTCCCGCCGATGGTGCGATCGACATCGATCTTGAGATCAATGAAGTCCTTGGCAAGAAGTTCGGCGACGCGCGGCTTGGCCATCCAGGCCTCCATGCGGTGGCACCAGACACACCAGGGAGCACCAAAGTGCACAAAGACCACCTTGCCCGATTCCTTGGCCTTGGCCAGGCTCGCATCGAGCAGTGCTTGAGCATTCGCGTACTCAGGCTTGTGCTCGGTCAGGAACTTCAGCACGAGTGCTGGATCGTGGCCCGCAGCCACGCTCACCGACTCGCCCGAAGCCGACTTCTTCTCCAGACCGCCGGTCTCCTGGTTGGCGATCGCCTTCCCGGGAAGATCGGGGCCCGTGTTGGCTGCGGGATCGAGAATGGTCAGGAAGGGGAATCCGAACTTGTCGACCTCAGCGCCATAGGCCTTGGCGAGCTCGACGTTCTTGCCCGCGGGCTTTCCGGAATCGACGAGGACGATTTCGTACTCGTACTGCAGCGTCCTGGCGATGTCGCGGTCAGCCTTGAAGAGTTCGTGGAGCCGGATGCACCAGGGGCACCAGTTTCCACCCCACTGCACGAGAACACGCTTGCGTTCCTTCGCGGCACGCTCGACCGCGGCGGAGATCTGCTGCTTCGCATCAGCAGCCTCGTCGTAGATGGCCTTCTTGGCGGGCTTGGCGGGTGATGCCGCCGCGGGCTGTTGCTGGGCGATGGCGGGTGATGCCACGAAGCCCAATGCTCCAACCGCGAACGTTGCAGAAAGCATGATCCGAGTCGTACCGATCTTCATGGGTGCTTCTCCAGAACAATTGCATTTCGCTCGACCTCATGCCGCGGCGGCAATCAGCCGTCAACCGGACCACGTTCGCCCTCAAGCCCTCGCCCACCAACGCGACTCATGCCTTGACGAGGCGACACTGCCAGCCGTCGTACATGCCGCCGAGTTCCTCGGCGATCTCGGTGATCGCGCCGGTCTGGTCGAAGATCGCTTCGATGGTCGGGGCGGAAACCTTGGTGAACTCAATGGAGAAGGCATCTTCCTCATCCTGAGTCGGTTCACCGACGGTGAAGCCGTTCTGACGAGACCACTCGGCGAACTGCTCGCACGTCTCGCGCGATGCGAAGATGGCCATGTGTTCGATCTCGCGGGGAGTGGTCATGTCGTCGCCGCCCTCTTCGAGCGCGCTGAGCACGGCCATGTCCTCGTTCCAGCGAACTTCCACTTCGGTTGGCCAGACGTCTTCGCCGATGCGTTCCCACTCGGGATCATCGATGCAGGTGACATCAGCTTCGCGGCCCTTGAACTTGCTGATGGCGGTCGCCACTGCCTGTTCGATACCGTCGTTGCCGGGGGTGTAGAAGTACAGAGAGTGGGCGAAGTTGTGCATCAACTTGCCGGCGAAGTAGGCCTTGTGCTTGCTCAACGCCTTGACGAGTGCCTCGGTCATGGCATCCAGTGCCTCGAACTCGTCGTCGGTATCCGGCAGACCCAGATCCTCTTCGCTCTCGAATGGAATGCGAACGATGACGCAGACTGGCTTATCGGGGTCCGGCCCCTCTTCAGTCCAGGATGTCTCCACCATCGCCGTGGCGGGCATGTCGTCGATCATCCGCTGGTAAATCTGCCATTGGTCATTATCCATGTTCAAGTCTAGCCGCGATCCGCGGCGGATATTCTCGGGTCTTGACGGCAACTCGATGATGACGTGGTCGGAAGAAGGGCCAAACCCCGGGACATCCCGCGTGCAATTCACAGGGGCCTTTGAAGGCCGAGATCGCCTTGAAACCTGCGGCGTTTGCTACAATGGAGGCTCCAATGGATGCCCTTCGATTCAGGTGGCGATGCGTGGCGGTCATCGGGCTGGCGAGCTTTCTGGCTCTCTACGCCACGTGGCATGTCAGCCATTCCTGGATGATCTGGTATCAACCCGGGAGCCGGCTCATCGCCCTCCATTACGGCGCCATCGGGGTCTTCGACGATCCCGGGTCAAAGCTCAATCTGTCGCGATGGTCGGTTGATGCCTGGCATGCCAGACGGGAAGTCACCCCCTGCACCATCTGGTGGCCCGAGGTCCAGGTCGTCGGAACGCGATCCGTCGTCTATTCGTGGTATCCACTCTGGCCATTGGTCGCCGCGGCGGGTGCTGTGACCCTTGTGGGCGTCGCTCGACCCAGACTGCTGCACTGGACGCGCTGCCGCGGGTGTGGCTATCGACGCATAGGGATCACGTACGATCAGCCCTGTCCGGAGTGCGGCGAAGTCCCTCGAACCCTGCGGTAACCAAAAGAGCAGCCGCGGCACCTTCATGCTGACCACGACAACCAGACCCGCCACCGAAGACGAGCGGCATGTGCAGGAGCTGATCCTTGTGCCGAGGCCGCAGGCATCGAAGTTCATGACCATCGTGGACATCCTGTGCGGCACAACATTCTGGCAGTTCATGCTGGCCGCGATTTTCACGGGTGCAGGCGCAGGCATCGCGCTCTTTCCAAAGAACCGCACCGGCCAGTTGCTGCTGCTCTTGACGTGCATCGCCTTGCTCATGCTCGGTCGCCTTTTCTGGAGACGGAGCCTTCGCCCTCGACTGAGCCGGCCGCCCCGCGACCGCCTGCATCCAACCGCATCGGCCCCCACCACCGTCGATCAGTGGCTCTGCATCGCATACAAGTACTACTGCTGGAATGTGACCGGCGATGTGCCAACCCTTCTGGCACTCACGCGTGAAGGCGACCTGCTGCTGGTTCAGACCCAGGCACTCGACCAGTGGACTCGCTCCGATGAACCCGGCCCGCTCAAGCTCGGCTCCATGTGCCGATATGAAACGATCCAGGATGGACCGATCTCGCTTGGATTCGAAGGCACGCCTGTTCCAGTTGAGGAGCTTGATGAGCGTCACCCTGCTGCGGGCGTCATGAGCCTGGATCTGTCGCTCATTCGTGTGCCGCGGCGGACCTATGAGGCACTGGCCCGCACCAACGCCAATCGCACCTGAATCTCGCAGGCGTCCAAGCGAACCTGCGTTCGAACCCACCATAGACTCCTCCAGCATGACCGCCTCCGCACCCCACTGCATTCCCGCTGTTGGCTACACACAGGCACCTGCCACGCGCCTTGCCTCCATGATCCGCACCGATTCACCCGCCGGGTGCCGCGTCGGACTGATCGGCCTTGCCGATGATCTTGGCGTTCGCCTCAACAGCGGCCGCCCCGGTGCTGCCAATGCTCCGGACGCCATTCGCCACGCACTCTGCCGATACGGGGTCGCCGAGCCTGCGGGCTGGGACTACCCGACGATCTTCGATGCGGGGAACATCGAGCCGGCAACGGGCGATGATGCCCTGGCGCTGGCGACGACTCACACCAGGATCAGCGCAGCTGTGACGTGGATGCTCGAGCAGGGACTCTTCCCCATCGCGCTTGGCGGTGGTCACGATCTGACCTTCCCCTTCGTGCGTGCCGTCATCCGCCACGCGGCAGCGACTGCTCCGATCGAACAGGGTTTGTACTTTGATGCCCATCTGGATGTACGCGACAGCGTGGGCAGCGGCATGCCCTTTCGCTGCCTGATCGAACAGTGCGGCGTTCGCGCCCTCTCGCTCGTGGGCTTCAACCCGCTCGTCAACACGCGCGAGCATGTGGCGTGGTTTGCGGGAAATGGTGGTCGGTTCATCGAGTGCCCCCGCGAGCTGCTCACGAATGCCGCGTCACCACTGTTCGTGAGCCTCGACATGGACGTGCTGGATGCCGCGTTTGCCCCGGGCGTCAGCGCTCTCAATCCCGCCGGCCTGAGCCCGACACAGCTGACTCCGATGATCGAAGCGGCTGGTGCCTGCCCGGCCGTGGCCTGCTTTGACATCATGGAGCATTGCCCCGCTCACGATGTTGATGGACGCACCGCCCGCATCGCGGCACACATGCTCCTCTCATTCCTGCGAGGCTTCTCGCACCGGCCAATCGGAGGCTCACAGTGAACCCAGGTCCAGCCGTTCAGAGTAGTGCGGGCCTTGCTGATGTTGCAATCATCAACGCGCGACTCATCACATGCAGCGGCCCGGCATTCCGACGCGGCACGCAGATGAACGACCTGGGCATCGTGTCGCCCGCACATCTGACCATCAGCAGCGGCCGCATCACGGCGATCTGTCAGGGCGTTACGCCACGGGCAGCACGAGTCATCGATGCTCGCGGCCGCGTCGTGATGCCGGGGCTCATCGACTGTCATACGCACGCCTGCTGGGCTGGCAGTCGCCTGGCTGAATGGGAAGAACGTCTCAGCGGCGCCGCGTATCTCGACATCCTCGCACGCGGCGGCGGGATCATGTCCACCGTCCGGAGCGTCCGCGAGGCAACCCAGCGCGAGCTTGAACAGCGACTTGATACAACCCTCCGTCAAGCCATCGCCCACGGTACAACCTCCATTGAAGTCAAGAGCGGATATGGCCTCAGCCTGGATGCTGAACTGAAGATGCTGCGTGCCATCTCCGCGGTCGCCTCAAACGTGCCCATGCGAGTCACCCCCACCGCGCTTCTGGGCCACGCCATTGATTCAGCACACCCGGATTTCGTCGAGCAGACCATCTCAAACACGCTTCCGGCAGTCAGTCGGGAGTTCCCGGGCATCACGGTGGACGCCTTCTGCGAGAAGGGGGCATGGTCGTTCGAGCAGACACGCGCCCTGTTCGCGGCAGCACACGCGGCAGGTCATCCGTGCCGCGTGCACGCGGACCAGTTCAACGACCTGGGCATGATCGCCGCGGCGACTTCGCTGCACCTGAACAGCGTTGACCATCTCGAAGCATCGACTCCAGAGTCACTCAAAGTGCTTGCCTCGACGTGGGATTCGGATACCCGAGGCGTCGTCGGCGTTGGCCTGCCGCTCTGCGGCCTGCACATGGCCGATGGCCGGTTCGCGAACCTCAAAGCGCTCGTCGCAAACGGTGGCGTCTGCGCGATTGCCACCAACTGCAATCCGGGATCTGCGCCGAGCATCTCGATGCCCTTGGCCATCGCCGCGGCGGTGCGTTACTGCGGACTCTCGCCCCAGCAAGCCATCATCGCCGCCACCGTGAACCCCGCAGGAGTGCTCGGACTTGCCGACACGGGCCGCCTTGAACTCGGCTGCCGCGGCGATGTCATCATGCTGCACCACACCGACGAGCGGGCACTGGCCTATGAACTGGACAGCCAGCATGTCGCGATGGCGATCATCAACGGCCGCATTGAGTTGGAATCCTGACGCGACACTGGTCACTTGCGGGGTTCAGCGCTCGAACCAGCTGCATCGGGCTTTGAGCCACTCTGCTGTGCCGCGGCACGGTCGACGTACTTCTTGAAGACCCGCCTGACCAGATCGCTGTACTGCGCCGGCACTTGCTGCTGCTCGATGGCGTTCTGTGCCCCGCGAGCGGCCTGCGTAAGACCGCCTGCAAGCGAAGGCCCGACACCGCCCGAAGCACCATCAGGCCGCGGCGCAGCATCCCACTGCGAGAGCACACGCGCGGCGGGATCGTTCTCTCGCTGCTTGCGAACATCCATTGCTTCGGTGCGCCGCTGCTGGCTCTCGTCGCCTTCGATGAAAGGTCTGGGAGAAGCTACTGGGCCGGTAGCGTCTTGTCTTCCGGGAATCTGCGAATCAACCCCGGTACCTCCGTTGTTCCGTGTTCCAAGAGACGGGAACTGACCAGGCGTGCCGGGCCGCGTGGGACCGGACCCTGGCTGTGAGTGACCAGGCTGATTCTTCGCCGCGTCATTGGCGAACTGCTTCGCCATCCGCATCGCCTGATCACGCTGCTGAGGTGACATCTGCTCAAGCATGCGCTGGGCCTGCTGGCGAAGCTGATCACTCTGCTGAGTCATGCGCCGAGCATCCTGGCCGGGCTGAGCCATGCCACGCAACGTCTCAGCCATGCGTTGCATCGCTGATGGTGAGAGTCCTTGTCCTGATTCCGGAGGGGCAGGCTGTGGGCGATCCTGCGGAGAGCTCGCGCCGGGGCTCGCTGGTGTCGGAGCAGGCTGCCCCTCACTCTTGCCGTCACCCGGCTGGGACTGCGATTCGGGCGCGGGAGCGGATGGCATCCCGCCACTCCTGGGGCCATTGGTTGGAGTCGTCGCGGCTGGGGGTGTGGGATCAGGACTGACGCCGCGTGGAGCATCGGGCCGCTCAACTGCTGACGCGGGGGCCTCTTGGGCGGGGGCGTCGGTGGCTGGCTTGGAGCCAGAAGTCGGGCCGGGTTGCTGGGGTTGCGGCTTGGCATCCGCAGCGGGCATGGGCTGGTTGCCCCCTTGGGCGTTGCGTGTGTCCCGCGGCTCGCCGGATTGAGGTGAAACACCGGCGGGCTTCGGCTGACTCGAACCGGGTTGGCCCTGATCAGACGGGTTTGGCTTCGGCGCGGCGCTTGCATCCGGCTTTGCTCCATCCGAAGCTGGAGTCGATTGAGTCGGCGCTGCAGCCGGAGTGGGCGTCTGACCACTCGTGGAAGGAACCGCATTCGCCGGATTGGGCGAGCGATTCGGATCCTGCTTGGCCTGCACTCCTTGCGCTTCACCGGTTTTCTGCTGCTGCGTACCCGACTGCTGCTTGCCAGCGTCCTGCTTCCCGGGTTCCTGCTTGGCAGGGTCCGGCTTCGCTGCTGCGGACTCCTTCGGTGCAGTGGGTCGAGGCTCTGGTTGCTCCGACGACGAAGGCTTCATCGACTGCGATGGCTCTGCGTTCGACGGCGAGGCTGCCCCCTGCCGGGGCTGGTCGGGTTGCGTCTCACGCGGCTTCTCTGCCGTTCCGCCATCCTTGTTCTCGCCTTGGCTCCGCGCGGCATCAGGCCCTTGCTCACGAGCCTTCGATGGTGCATCAGCCGGAGCAGTGCGCTCCGCTGGCTTTCCGGAATCCGGCTTTGAATCCTGCTGCGGGCGAGTCTGCGCCTCGGGCTTTTGGGGATCGGTGGGTTTCGAGTCTGCTGGCGACGAGTCTTGCCCAGACTCACCTGGCTTGGTCTGGTCGCTGGCCTTCTCAGTCGAGTTCGATTTCGTGTCATTCGACCCGCTGCGATTCGTGCTTGGACGCTGCGGCGAACCTTCGGTTGGCTTTGCGTCGGCGGGCTTGCGTCCATCCGAAGGATCGCTCGCACCGGGCGTGGTGCGACGCTCAGGCGGCTGGGCCGGTGATGCGGGTGGCGCAATCGGAGGCACCGTCGGCATCGAGTCCGATTGTGGCGTCGCCGCGGGATCCTGTGGAGATTCCGGCTTCCCCGAAGGCGCAGACTTGCTCTCAGATTCAGGCTTGCCTTTGGGGGCGGGTTTGCCACCATCGGGCGCGGCGTTCTGCGCGGACGGCGCGGCATTCGAGTTTGTCGGGTTTGCGGAGTCGGGCTGGGTACCGTCCGCTTCGGGCTTGGGTCCAGCGGGACGGGCCGGCGATTCCAGCTCGCGTGCTGCCTGCTGTGCAAGAGACCGAAGCGAATCGACTGCCGAAACCGGTGCCTTGGGTGAAGTTCCTGAAGGAGCGGAATCCGGTGTTGCTCGCGGGTCTGATGCCGCGGCCGTCTCGGCGGTGCTGGCGTTCGACGATTGGGATGTGGTCGCGGGTGGAGACAAGGCCTCCGATAGCCGTTGGAGGTCTGCCGCGGCTTGGGCGCGTTCCTCGGGGGAGAGGTGCTCAGACTGGCGGGCCAGTTCACTCGCCGCGGCGGCCGCGGCTTCAAGATCTCCGGCTCGCAGGGCCGCGCTCAGATCGCTCTCACCCGCCGATCGCTGCGCCAGACGATCCCGAAGCGCAGCCTTGAGCGCATCATCCTGCTGCCTTGACTGACTGGCGGCCTGATCGATCTGAGATGCGATGCGTTCGCTCGCAGCCGCGGCACGCTCTGCAGTTCGCTGCGTCACCGGTGCCGAGCCGCCCAGTTCCGCCTCGAGTTGCTTGAGCGTCTCGACGTCCTGAGGCGATGCCTCCGGAATGCTCGCGGCGGCCTGCGCAGCGGTTTGTGCAACTTCCCGCACCACCTGCGCGTCCACATTGGCGGGCTTGTCCGCAGCGAAGGCCTCGGGCGAAGTGGCAATCCGCCGCGATGAGAGGTCGGGCATGAACACGCCCGCCGTCACCGCACATGTGAGCGCGAGAGGAAAGAGCCTGACGCCCCAGAATCGGCGCACCGGCTCCATCGGGACGATGCGGATGGGCTCCATCTTCGAAGCGGCATACTCCGCACCATCCAGGTGCAGCGCTGCGAATGGATTGCTGCTGCCCAGGGGACTGTCGTGAAGTTCGAGGGCGGTGCCCAGGGCGTCCTTGGTTTCGTGATACTGGTCGGCGACCCACGCCGCGTGTCGGAGCGTCGGACGACGCCCCCACGCCCAGATGGCCCCGGCGATGCCACCCAGAGCGGTGCATGCCGCGAGTGGTGCGAGCCAACCCCAGAAGTGCCCGGGTTGGGCGATTCCCCAGGGGTAGACACCTGCGGTGCGGGCGACGATCAGGGTGGCCGTGCCCGCGGCGGCGGCGAGCGATGCCGCGGCGAACGCGGCTCTGGCCATGGCGACACGGGTCAGGCGGCTTCGAACCGTCCTGAGAACCTGCACGACATTCGGCGCGGCCTGTGTCACGGGGGTATTGTAATCGGCCGATTGGAGGCGTGAACCGGGATTCCCAGCATGGAATCCGGCAGGGAGATTGACAAGGGAAAGCCTCGGCGAACCCAGGTGTTCGTACGAGAACGAAGCACAGGCAGTTCGAGGCAGCGGCAGGATCCGATGGACATCCCCCAGACACTGGCATTGCTGGCTCAAGGCGTTCGGCTCTCCGCAGTCGAAGCGGAGTTGCTGTTTGATCAGATGCTCAGCGGCAAGGCCGATGATGCGCAGATCGGGGCGATCCTGGGGATGATGCAGGTCCGGGGCGTTGCTGACAGCGAACTTCTGGGCGCGGCCCGATCCATGCGACGTCATGCCGTGACTATTCCGACGCACGGCATTCCGGGAGTCATCCTCGATACCTGTGGCACTGGTGGAGCACCCAAGACCTTCAATGTCTCGACAATCGCGGCGTTGGTAGTCGCCGCGGCGGCTCCGGGACACATCAGTGTTGCCAAGCATGGCAACCGCAGCCGGACCGGGCGAGGATCCGCAGAAGTGCTGGAACGGTTGGGCGTGAACATCAATGCCGATGTGCGAGTGCAGTCGCGGTGCCTGCGCGAGTGCGGCGTCTGTTTCTGCTTTGCGATTCAGCATCACCCCGCGGCGAAGTATGCGGCGCAGCCGCGGCGATCGCTGGCCTTTCCCACAATCTTCAACCTGCTGGGCCCTTTGTGCAACCCTGCACACGCCAGTCATCAGGTACTGGGAGTCTTCTCGCCGGAGTTTGTGGAGCCGATGGCGCGGACACTGGCTGCCCTTGGCTCGAAGCGTGCGGTCGTGATGCATGGCCATGGGGGCATGGATGAGTTCAGCACGACGGGGCCGACAGGGGTCTCGTGGGTGCATGGAGGCGAAACGAGTCGTGCGGTCATCGACGCCGCGGATTTCGGGATCCCCCGTGCCGATCCCAAGGCACTGGTGGCGGCTGATCTGGATGCTGGTGTCCGCATCGCCCACGAAGTGCTGGCGGGAGCCGCGGGCCCCTGCCGCGATATCGTGTGTGTCAGTGCGGGGCTGGCGTTGCATGTCTGCGGGGTCGTCCCGGACATCGCGGCAGGCGTGGAGATGGCCAGGCAGGCGATTGATGCTGGCGGTGCGAGGCGAACCCTCGAATCACTGGCTCGATTGTCACATGAGCCGGACCCTTCCTGAGGCTGCGGGCTGCCGTCTGGCGGGCCGGGGTGCGGTCTACCATCCAGCAGCATGAAGCACATGTCCACGAGACTTGGGTACACGACACTGGGAATCATCGCCTCGGCCGCGCTCCTGCAGGGGTGTACGACGGGCAATGAGTCTGTGAGCCTCGGCAACGACGCAAGTGGCAACACGATGCGGCTGTCGGAGTTCCACTGGCAGGGTGAAGCACCGCCGGCCACGTCGACGGGGCCATCAACGCCTTCGCTCTCGCGTGCCAACTGGCGGCCTATGTACGTGACCGTGCCGGTTGATGGATTGGCTCAACTCCCCACCTATGCGAAGATGCGGACCTGGTCGAAGGATTCCGCCCGCGCGCGTGACCAGATGCCAACCGCGATCACGGCCCTTGAGCTTGAGGGCTCGAAGCCATGGGCTCAGGCTGGCGAAGCCGTCATGAGCCCGCTCTATGCGACGCTCGACGCAGGCTCGATGCTTCTGTGGGACATCTGGTGGACGCCGCCGTGGACGGAGGCCAAGCTCCCGCCAACGGTCGCGTACCAGCGAGCGGCGCCCGAAACGCTGCGGATGGCACCGAGCGATTCGGCGGAGGCGGCGCGATGAGCGGCACGGCGGATATGGCCGGATTGCCTGCTGACTATCCGTTTCGACCTGAGTTCGAACTGACGCCGCGTCAAGTGCTCGAGATGCAGCGAGCCAACCCCGCGAGCGTGCTCATCATTGATGTGCGGACCAAGCCCGAATGGGATTTCGTGCACGTTGAAGGGGCGGAACACATTCCACTCGATGAGATCGAACGCCGCGCTTCTGAAGTGCAGCCCGAGCCCGGTCAGATCGTGGCAACACTCTGTCATCACGGCGTGCGTTCGCTGAAGGCCTCGCTGGCACTCCGGCATCTGGGAGTACCCGGTGCGATGTCGATTGCGGGTGGCATCGACTCCTGGTCGCTCGGCGCGGATGCGACCGTGGCCCGCTACGAACGTCAGGGCGGACGCTGCTGGAAGGTCTGAGCTTCACGGCGTGTCAGAGTTGCGAGCAGCCTGAAATGCAAAGAGTGATGGACGGGCCTTCAGCTCGGGCATGCCATTCACCTGGGCCAACTGAAGTGTGATCGAATCGCGTTTCCCGTGGTCGGGCGGGATCAGCAGGTGCCGGCTTCCCAGACCAGGAAGAAGGCTTCGATGTCGCCGCCGTCGACGCCGCCATCGAGATTGACATCTGCACAGGGCGCGGTGTTTTCCCAATCGGGAATGAACGAAGCGATGTCGCTGCCGTCCACACCACCGTCAACGTTGTAATCGGCAGCGCATGGCGAGCAGGCCGAACCGCACTCGCTCACGCCCGTGTAGAAATCCGGACGGACGCTGAGATTGTTGCCGCTGAGTGCTCGCAGATGCCAGCGGCCCGCAGTGGCGGCGTTGGTGAGTGAATCGATCCGATAGAGGCCCGTTGCCAGCCAGTAGTTGCCCGACGGGAAGAATGGACCGGTCTGGCCCGTGTAGACTGCGCCAT
>JBILUL010000155.1:0-11740 GCA_044371005.1 Phycisphaerales bacterium
GCTATGACTCCCGGGTGAATCCCACGCGGGGTGTGATGCCCAACGATCGTGTGAGCATGACGCTCATCACGTACGATGCGCAGCTCAACTCGGTGAACGTGAACAGTCTTGGCGAACTGCGCGTCACGCGGTCCGTGGGCACCGTCAACGGCGGTGCGAACCGCAACGGCACCGGCAACGTGACCTTCTCCTGGGATGAAACGGTCTCGGGCTCGCGGACCTACATCCGAGCGATGATCCGCACCAGCAACAACGAGCCGTTCTTCCCGGCAACCTCCACGGTTCCTCTGCCCGGAGGCGGCACGAGCCAGGCGGTCTACTGGAGCTGGCACTTTGGCACCATCGATCCGGTGAACTATCAGTCGAACATCACGAATGCACGGCTGGTGCGTTCGTCGATCTCCTTCAGTGCCGACGGCGGACAGAGTTACTCGGGGACGATGAACACCACCTCGAGCATCGACAACGCACCCGACTGGCGTCCGGGCAGCGATCCGGGGCAGCTCATGACCTCCATCGGTGACGGCACCAACATGATCCTGCTGCAGTATGAAGTGACGTATGTGCCCGGTGCAGGTTCAACCGCACTCGTGGGCCTTGGGTGTGCCACCATGTTCGGCCGCCGCCGCCGCCGGTAAGCAATCGCTCCAACAACCATGCAAGTCCAGCGCCGATGGCAGTTGTGCCACGGCGTTTTTTCTTTTTGAGCTCAGCGGATCAGCCGCATGCGGCCAAAATCAGGTATCGGCAGCCGACCCGCATTGAACGGGGCCGGGAAATAGACATAGAAGGCCTTGCCGATCAGCAGGTCGCGGTGTACCACGCCGGTCCGGTCATCGATCTTCCGCACCCACGGGTTCGGACGGTCCCACAGCCGCCCGTCCAGGCTCTGCGCGCTGTTGTCGCCGCAGGTGAAGAACTCATCCCGCGTCAGCGTCGGCGTGTTGAGCGGGTGCGTCGTGAGCGCGGGCTGGCGCGCCAGACTGTGCACCGAGTTGTCATCTCCGCTGTGGTACTGGTACATGTCCGCCTGATAATGCACATCGCGGTACATGCTCACTGCTGCGAGTTCGAACGCGGCACCTTCGAACTCGAGGAAGAACTGAGGACGGACGTAGTTGGCTTCGTACGTGAGATACTCGGGCCCTCGCTCCAGATCCTCAAGCGATGCACCCGTCGCCGAACGCACCCGCTCCTGAGGTGTCCACTCATAGACCGCCGTTGCGATCCGGTTGCCTCCAGACCAGACAGAGAGCGACTGATCCACAAACCAGAAGTCCAGCTGGGTCGTCTTGCCGGGCGTCAGCTCCATGGTGCCGGTCACTTCCACCGGCATGGAGATGAAGGCCACCTCGTCGCCGGCGCCCACCCCCATCGACATCGAAATGCCCGTAGGCGAGACATCGATCTTGAAACTGTGTCCTCGTGCCTCCAGCACCGCGCTCACACGCTGCTGCGCCGTGGTCGGCGTGATGCCCATCGAGACACGGATGTCGCTGACGGGATACTCAAGACTCGCCCGCCGCGGCGATTCGTTGTAGGCCAGCGCATCGGTGATCGGCCGTTCCCGCGTATTCCACATCAATCGCGTCAGACCGGTTCCGGTGTACGAATAGGTGCGACGACCCTCGATCTCCCAGTCCGTTCCTTCGGGGCCGGTGCCGACACCCACCCAGGGCGACAGGAACCAGCGCTGGCCCTGTGCATTGGTCGCATTCAGCGGCGTGTATTCGCTGCTGAACATCTGCTGCCACATCACAGCCTGCGCCGAACCGGGCTTGCGACAGATGCTCCAGCCCGCAAGTCCCCATGGATTCGCTGCGGGGTCATCGTCGGGCCTGGGCTTTCGCGCAAAGACATCACCATCGACAATGGCAATCATCTCACCGGGCAGGCCGATGAGCCGCTTGATGTAGTTGACCGATGGGTCACGCGGATTGCGGAACACCACCACATCGAACCGCTGCGGATCGAAAATGCTGTAGAGGTACTTGAGCACGAAGATGCGGTCGCCCCAGCGCGTCTTGATGCCCTGACCGCTGAGTTCCTGCCCCGTCATCGGATCGTGCACGCGGATCGGCTCGGCATTCGAGCTGCTGATCGTGCCCGAATCACCCACCGCCACCGGAGGTCCGCCCTGATACGGCAGCGGCGTGATCCCATCACCCATCACATCCCACGGTCCCACCGCCCACGAATAACTTGATTCGGGGCTGCGAAACCGCATGTGAGCCCCAAGCAGCGTCGGAGCCATCGATCCCGTGGGAATGAGGTAGGCTTCTATCACGAAGCCGCGGAAGACGAACGCCAGCACGAAGGAGATGATGATCGATGTCACCGTCTCCTTGATGGTGTGGCCGATGGGCGGTTCGACGTGCGCAGCGTGAGTCGGAGACGACCCGGAAGGGGCGTTCGTGGGAGAGGGCGAGGAGTCTGCCGCGGCTGGCTGCATGAACGTACGAGCTTTTCGGCCCAGTTGAGCCCCGGCTTTGCCGCCGCGAGCCACCTGGTGCTCACTCTATCGGATCAATCAGCCGCCGGACTGAGGGGGAGACGGCGGCCGAGAACGATCGCCACCACCTCCGCCGCTACCACCACCGCCGCGCCGACGCCGACGTCGACGCCTGCGGCCACCTTGGCCTTGCGGCCCTTCGCCCGGTGCCCCATCAGGACCCGTCGGGCCACCCGCGGCATCCGGACCATCCCCCTCATCGGGGCCATCATCAAACTCATCCGAGCCTTCGGGCCCAGCTGCCGGGGCTGGCTGGTCGTTGGGGCGGCGAGGCGGCGGCGGATTCGACGGCATCTGCCGCGGCAGATCCGCCCGCCCAACCGGCGATGCATTCAGCGGCGACTGATCTGCCTGGGAGCCATTTCCTGGCTGACGGGGCGTGCCACTGGCACCCGGTGCCGAGCCATCGGATTGCCGCGGCGTGCCTCCGCCGCGTGGCGGCCGCTGGCCATCAGGCCGACGACGCTCACCCTGCTGGCCACCACCCTGATTCCCACCCGAGCCATCGCGCGGACGCCGATCGTTGCCGGGCCCTTCGCTCCGAGGCGGACGTCCACCACCACCTTCACGGGGCTGGTCACGCCGGCCATCATCGCGGCGAGGCTGTTCGCCGCGGCGATCGCCTTCGGGCCGTGGGCCACGCTGGCCGCCACCACCCTCACGCGGCGGAGAACCGGGCCGCGGGCCTCGGTCCTGACGCGGGCGTTCGGGGCGGGGTGTTTCGACGCGGGGTGTTTCGGTGGTGGCATCCTGAGCGGCAGGTGCGGGTTGCGGGCGATCGCCCGGCGCTTGCCGCGGCGGAGCCGAGCTTCGCGGGGGCTGCGGCCGTGCGCCCTGGGGGCCACGCTGCGGCGGTCCACCGGGCCGACCCATGTCCATGGGCGCGGGCGGTGGCGGCGTCTTGCTGATGGGCTCAGAGAGATCCTCAACCGGTACTGCCATCTCGAGGGTCTTGCCATCGGAGGCGACCGAATCGAGGCGGACCAGGACGAGCTGAGTGAGAATCTGCGAGTCGATGACAGTGCCATCGCCCTCGGGCGTGCCCACGCGCGACTTCTTGCGCGGGAGGTTCTTCTTGAGATCCTCGTAGGTCTGATCTTCGTAGCGCAGGCAGCACATGAGGCGTCCGCAGCGGCCGCTGATCTTGAGCGGGTCGAGCGTGGCCTTCTGCGTCTTGGCGGACTTCATCGAGATGGGCTTGAGGACCTTGAGGAAGTTCTTGCAGCAGCAGTACTGGCCGCAGCGCTCATAGTCTGCCGAGATGCGTGCCTCATCGCGTGCGCCGACGTGACGGAGTTCAACGTGCTGGCGGAAATCCCGCCGCAGCTCGTTGAGCAGGTCGCCCAGGTCGATGCGTTCCTCGGAGAGGTAGTAGAAGGTGAGGGTTTCGCCGCCGAGGATGGGTTCGGCATCGACGATCTTGACCTTGAGGCCGATGCGCTCCGCCGCGGCTTTGGCGGTGAGTCGCAGTCCGTGCTTGCTCTGTTCAAGTTCCTGCTGGCGGGTCAGGTCGTCCTGCTCGGCGATGCGCAGCACGCGACCTTCGGTGGTGAAGGGGTAGTCGCGTCCGCCACTGTTGGAGATGTACTGGAGCATCTCCTTGCGAGAGACGCTCTTGGAGCAGCCGGAGTTGGGGCAGGTGCTGGTGAGCATCTCGCCCAGTTCGGTGCCCCGATGGGTCTTGATGACGAGCTTGCTTCCGCAACCGGGCTTGGCGGTGCCCGAATACGGGAACTCACCGACCATCTTCATGACACCGAAGCGGATGACCATCGTCTTGGGGGCCTTGAGCGCTTCGTAGACCTTGCGGTCCTCTTCATCGAGATGCGCCTTGAGGTCCGCCTCGAACTGTGGGAGTGGGAGAATCGGCATGTGGAAACTGCTGTTCGAAGTGGTCGTCCGCACCGGTGGGGCGGAGCCATCGTTGGGTATTGTCGTGACCAGGGTCGCCAGCGGGGCCGGCCCGGGGAGTGGTTCGGAGTGAAGGGGGACTGAACACCAGGGAAATGCGCGGCTGCGCTCTTTTCAGGAAACGCGCCCGGATGGATTCGAACCGTCGACCTGCGGTTTAGAAGACCGCTGCTCTATCCAACTGAGCTACGGGCGCCACGGGTCAAGAGTAGCAAGCACCGCCGGAAGCTGGCGGGAGAGTCCTCGCCACCGCAAACAGGCGATTCGGCCTTCATTGGGGTCGTGCATTCGCGGCCAATACCGCGTGGGCCAGGTGGCCACCTCGAAGCTCGAGGCATTCTTCTCGTACCCGGCCACGGGCCCGAGCGTAAAACGACAGTCGCACTCGGGGAGACGACGGCCGTGCCCGGTGCGACTGTCAGAGAGAGTCAGAATGTCAGGCAACGAGGCTTCAATCAGACCGCCATCAAGTCTGGCGATCCGCAAGACTGCAAGAAAAACGAGCTGCGTCCGCGCAAGCGACAACGCAGCCCGTACGCGGGTCCGTACCACAAGAGGCATCCCAGAATGAAACAGAGCACCGCGTTCCCCTTCCGGCCCTTCTTGGCATGCTGCCCCCACCCCAGCACGCCGAAGTCGTCCGCAACATAAGAAAGGCTCACCCCTCGATGCTCCGGCGCGCGATTTCAGAGATTCTCGACGGTTCTGTCTGTAGAACCTGGCCCGAGAACCACGACGAACCGATTCCGGCATTCCGAAATCGCCGCTCAGCCTGTATCATCGACGTCTCTCCAGGCACCGATCTCGTGCCCCGGGGATTCTCTAGCACTCGTGTTGCTCCATGGCGACATTGGTCGATCCTGTCCGAACTCCTGCGAGCCATTCATGTCGATCCGCACCTTGTCGCTGCTGCTGTTGGGTCTGCTGTCGTTCTCTGCGCACGCACGCCAGGATTGGAGCCGCTTCACCCACCCACCCGCGGCAGTCGAAGTCATCATCCCCGCTCCCGAGTCCGGCGCCACCCTCATTCCACTCGATACGCCCCGCGGTCACCTCACCCTCGCCCTTCACCCTCACACCCTTCGCGCCCCTGATGCACGAGGCTGGATCGATGCTGGCGCGGCGGAACCTCAGGAATTCGAACTGCCCCCCGCCGCGACCTTCGCTGGAACCGTGGTGGAGTGGCCCGGAAGCATCGTCGCCGCGGCGGTTGTGGCCAATGGCCTGCGCGTCGTCATCGATCCCGCCGCCGCGAATGAAGAACTCTGCTACCTCCAGCCCGCGGCGGACTTCGGCGGCCTGTCCGGCCACGTCTTCTACACCGCCTCAAACGTCCTCCCCGGCCCCTGGGTCTGCGGCGGCGCACTTGAAGCTCCTGCCTCGGGCGGCACGCCCTATTCACCTCGAGTCTGCTCCACGGTCGCGCAGATCGCCTTCGACGCCGACTACGCGATGTACGCGGGCAACGGATTCTCCGTCGCGGCAACAGTGGCCGACATCGAGTCGATCATGATCGCCGTCGACCTGATCTACGGGCGCGATGTGGGCATCGAGCACCAGAGCACCGGGTATGTGGTGCGCACGACGAATCCGGATGGCTACACGACCACGAGCCCCGGCGGGCTGCTCGATCAGTTCCGCATCCGCTGGGGCACCTCCCACGCCGGCATCCCGCGCGACATGGCGCACCTCATGACCGGGCGTGAACTCGACGGCAACGTCATCGGCGTCGCGTGGGTCAACGTCATCTGCAACAGTGGCTTTGGCTACGGCCTCAGCCAGGCACTCTTCACCACCGATCTTGCCTACCGCGCCGCACTCGTGGCACATGAGATGGGCCACAACTGGAGCGCCGGCCACTGCGATGGTGATGCCGACTGCTCCATCATGTGCAGCGGCATCGGCGGGTGCGCCAACAACGTCTCACTGCTGAGCGCTCGCTCAGTCACGGAGATCACCAATGCCCGCAACGCAGCCTCCTGCCTCTCGACCGGCATGGCCGTGACCCACGCCGATGGCGTGGTGCTGCTTCCCGGCCAGAGCGCGCGGGTTGATGTGATGGGCAACGACTCCGGCGCGGCGTGCGGTGATTTCCTGCTGCTTTCGTTCAATACCACGACGCCCCTTGGCGGCACGATCTCGCGTTCCGTTGGCACCGGCCCCGCTGGACGCGATGAACTCATCGTGCAGGCCGGAGCGGTCGCCGGTGAGACGCAGTTCAACTACGTGATCCGCAATGTATCGGGCCAGTTCTCCACTGGCACCGTCTACGTGACCATCATCCCGCCCCGGCCAGCCGAGACCGCGCCTTTGACCGCGCCCGGCCTGCTCGCCGAGTACTTCCTCACCCTCCCCAACAGCGTGACCGAACTGCCGCTGGGAACGCCCGATGGCACGACCACCGCAGCAACGGTGGACTTTCCATCAAGCGATCAGCCCATCGCGGGCGGAACGCGTCAGGCGGGTGTCGGGCTGATCATCACGGGTTCCATCACCGTGCCCGCCGCGGCGAACTACACGTTCTACCTCGAATCCGACGATGGGTCCGCACTCTACATCAACAACCAGCTGATCCTGATCAACGACGGCCCGCAGGGCATGACGGAAATCGGCGGCACCATGACGCTCAATGCGGGCACCTATCCGGTGCGCATCGAGTACGTGCAGGGAGGTGGCAATGCGGGGCTCATCGCCCGCGTGTCGAGTACTTCAGTCCCAAAGCAGGTGATTCCCGCATCGTGGTGGGGCCCCGCGGGCGTCACGATCAATCGCGTGGCACTGGGCGGAACATTCAATGATCTGCCGGCGCCCGGAGCACTCCCGATCGCACGCCGCGGCGTGGTGCTCGAGGTCAACCAGCCGGACAACTCGCAGCCGCTGCTTTCAAGCACACGCACCGTCAACATCGCTGCGTCGATGAACGGTCACTTCAATGCACCCCAGACCGCCCTCTACCGGTTCTTCCTCAACAGCGATGATGCCTCCGAGCTGCGCATCGGCGAGCAGGTCGTGGTGAGCAACCGCGGCGCACACGGCATGATCGAGCGCTCCGGCGTGATCGCGCTCGAGGCAGGTCTGCACCAGTTGAGCATCGACTACTGGCAGGGCGGCGGCGGAGCCGGCATCATCGCGTCCGTTGCATCGCCCACGCTGCTCAAGCAGCCAATCCCGGCCTCCATGCTGGTGCATGCCGTGGCGGACTGTGATGGCGATGGCCAGGATGACGCCCGCGCCGTGGTGGAAGCACTGGACCTGGGTGATGTGGCCGTCGGCGGCAATGGCCGCGGCAGCGGCACACCCGGTGCAGGCATCGTTCCCATCACCGGTCGCCTCGTTGCACCCAATGTCTCCGGTGGCTCACGGGCCAGCGGCAATGCCGTCTTCCAGCCTCTGAACGGGCTGGGCGGTCGCGCCAACATTCCGATGGTGGAGGGCGTGCTCGTGCCCAACGCCAGCACCACCTGCATCGTGGGTCAGCCGCCCTTCCTCTTCTCGCCCACTGGCGGCGGCGCATTCGATGCCATTCGCAACGGATTCGGATACTTCGATGGAACGACGCTGGCTCCGATCGTCCTCGCCGATCAGCCCGGCGTGGCACGCCCCGGCCTTGGCATGCATGCCAACAGCGGCCTCACGTTTGATCTCGTGCAGGTGCGTGCCGCGAATCCGGGACGGAGCGTGCTCGGAGTCCGCGGCGTGGCCGGATTGCTCCGTGACGGGTGTGCGGGCCGCGACGCCGCGGCGGAGCTCTACGTGCTCATCGATGGCCAGGTTGCCTACCGCTCAGTCCTCACCGATGATGCGCTGGCACAGGTCTTTGATGTGAACATTTCGAGTTCAGCGCAGTTCCTCACACTGGCGATGCTCGATGCACGCACGAACAACTGCGACCACTTCGCGATCGCTGATGCACAGCTGCTCCTCTCGACCGCGCAGGATGAGGATCTGGATGGCATCCCCGACTTCTGCCAGTGCCCTGCGGATTTCAATCGCGATGGCGGCGTGGATGGCGGCGATGTCGAGGCCTTCTTCGTCGCGTGGGAGTCCAGCGCGCCCGAGGCCGACACCAATCGTGACGGCGGTGTGGATGGGTCGGATGTGGAGGCGTTCTTCGTGGCGTGGGAGGCGGGGGGCTGCTGAGTTGATCCGGAACAGGCCACCGTTGTGAGTCATGAGTGAAATCGGATGGATTCGGCAGGCACTTCCACCGGGTGCCCCGATGCCTTTCTGTGCGCCCATCGGGCCAAGCGACCGAATCGACAAATCCACAGCCATTGATGCAATGCGGGAACGATCAGTTCGTTCGAGTCGAGACCAATCGTGGGTCAAGGAGCGAATGCATGGGTCATGGCATGATGCGTGGTATGTTTGGTGTCGGCTGCATCGCAGTTGGCGTGGCTGCACATCAATCCGCGGCACAGGCCGTTCGCACCGAAACCGTCCTGCCAGCTTCCACCGATCCTGCCATCAGCGGCTGGTTCGGTGCCCACTTCGCGGCCTATGCGCCCACCTCGGCGACGCGCGACCGGCTCTTTGTGTATCTGCATGGTCAGGGAGGCACGGCGGGTGGTGCGACGGAACTGGTCAAGTCCGCCGCGGAAGTGGGATTCCATGCCGTCGGGCTCACGTATCCCAACGACTGGAGCCCGTTCAATGTCTGCGGCGGCGACCCGGCGTGTCCGGAAGCGCTCCGCCGCGAGATTGTCGATGGGGTCGACCGCACACCCGTCATCTCCGTGGCCCGTGCCGACAGCATTGAAAACCGGCTCATCAAGCTCCTGACGCGGCTGGATGCGCTGCATCCGGGCGAAGGCTGGCTGCAGTTCATCAACGGCGGAACCATCCGCTGGGACCTGATCACGCTCTGGGGGCATTCGCAAGGTGGCGGGAATGCGGGGATCATCGCGAAGCATCAGGCGCTCGGGCGCGTGTGCCTTTCGGCGCCTGCCGCGGATGGTGGCCCGGGCAGCCCCGCCGCGTGGTGGGCTTCCCATCTCACGCCTTCGGCCAACTACTTTGGCTTCTGCCATACACAAGATGCGCTCAGTGCCAAGGTGGCCTTCTGGTCCGCGCTGGGCATGTCCGCATTCGGCTCCGTGCTCGATGTCGCAGTGACGCCCGCGCCGTATTCGAACACGCATTCACTCTCGACCAGTGTTGCGCCAGCCGTTGCCGGGCAGTTCCACAACAGTGTTGTCGCCGATGCGCTGACGCCGCGCGGCGCGGGAAATGTGCCGGTCTACAAGCCGGTGTGGCAGTACATGATGACGTCCACGACCGCGGGCAGCGGTCCTGGTCCGACATGGAACGATGTCACGTTTGCCACGGTGCCCACCAGTACAGGTACTGCCAATCTGCAGATGGACATCTACGCCGCGACGAGCGGAACGGGCCCGCGCCCGGTGCTGATCTGGATTCACGGAGGCGGGTGGCAGAGCGGCAGCCACAATCAGGTGCCGGATTTCGCGCTTGCGCTGCGTGCGCGGGGCATCACCGTGGCGAGCATCGGCTATCGGCTCACGGGTCAGTCGATTTTCCCGACGCAGATTCATGATTGCAAGGGGGCAGTGCGATTCCTGCGGGCGCGTGCCGCGGATTTCAATCTTGATCCGACGCGATTTGGCGTGTGGGGCTCCTCCGCCGGAGGTCATCTCGCCGCGTTGGTGGCTACCAGCGGCGGCGTGGCGGATCTTGAAGGGGCCACCGGCGGCAACCTCACTGCATCGAGCGACGTGATGGTCTGCGGCGACTTCTTCGGGCCTACAGATCTGCTCACGATGGCGCTTGATTGTGATGCGCAGAGCATCGGCTGTGGGATCGATCATGATGCACCCAGTTCGGCAGAGTCGTTGCTCCTGGGAGTCAGCGGCGCAGGTCAGGGGCTGGGGTGGCTGCGGGAGAACCAGAACAACCCGGCAGCACCTTTTCCGGCACTGATCGCCAATGCGCGGGCCAGCGATCCGATCACGCATGTCGATGCAGCGGATCCACCGATGTACATCGCGCACGGGTTGGTGGATACGGTGGTGCCCATCGGTCAGAGTCGCAAGCTCCGGGATGCGCTCGTCGCGGCGGGCGTGGCGCATGTGCATCGCGAAATGGCGGGGGCGGGTCACGGGGCGCTGGGGGATGCCACGAACACCGCCGCGGCGGCGTGGATCGGAGACATTCTTCTGGGGTCGGTCGTCTGTCCGACCATCGTGGAGCAGCCGGCGGATGTCACGACATGCCCGGGTGGAGAGGCGGTGCTTGAAGTGCGTGCCGCGGGCCTGCCGCTGAGTTATCAGTGGAAGTTCAATGGACTTTCACTGACTGATGTGCCCGGTCATGTGCAGGGTGTGACGACGAATCGCCTGGTGCTTTCGGGACTTGCGTTGTCTGAAGCGGGCACCTATGCGTGTGAGGTGAGCAACTCGTGTTCGCGCGTCAGCTCAGTGAGCGCGTGGGTGACGGTGTGTGCAGCGGACTACGACTGCAATGGCGGCATCGATGGCAACGATGTCGGCGAGTTCTTCCGTGCGTGGGAGGCCGGCGCCGCGGATGTGAACGGCGATGGGGGTGTGGACGGAGAGGATGTGTCGTGGTTCTTTGAACTCTGGGAGTCGGGCGGCTGCTGATGGCGGTGGAGTGATCGTGTTTGGATGGGAATGCAGCGTCGCACCGACCTGTGGGTTCGGTGCGAGCGCTGCACTGGAGCCTGCCGCATCAAGGGCGGCTGCGAGTGCTGGCGTGCATGCGCCTCAGCACCGACCTTCCGCCCAGCGGGCGAAGAACTCGCGTGCGTCTGTCTCGTCGATGAGGCCGTCCAAGTCGATGTCGGCGGTGGTGGCAGCCTCGTCCCACGCAAAGAAGAAGGACTCCACATCGCTTCCGTCGATGCCACCGTCGGAGTTGAAATCACCGATGCAGCGGACGGTGACGGTTGCCGCGCGTGAAACCACGGTGCCGCAGGGGTTGGTGAAGGAGATGGTGTAGCTGCCCGCATCGCCGGGAGTGGCGTTGGTGATGCGGAGTGTGTAAAGCGAATTGTCGGTTCGCCCGGCGATGGTGCCCCGGGCACCGCTGACAAAGCCGCCCGACTCGGATGCGCCGCCGGAGCCGGGGTTGATCGCCACGCCGTTGCGATACCACTGATAGGTGACTTCATCGAGGTTCATGAGGACGGCGGCGCCGAGCACGATGGGCTCATCTGCGTTGATGGTGAGATCGAGGGGCGACTGGGCCATTCGCGGTGCGGGTGAACGGCTGTAGCAGAGGCTTGAGCGATTGCCCAGTGATTGGACGCCGCGGAGTTCCATGCCGGTGACGAGGATGTCG
>JBILUL010000296.1:0-3208 GCA_044371005.1 Phycisphaerales bacterium
CACATTGAGATTCTCGCCGTCTGGCACGTAACGGCGGCGGCTTTGAGCCGCCGCTGCGTGCTTCCTACCCAGCGTGTCGATACCACGCGTGTCGAAGCCCTCGACTCCCACGCAACGGGTGTGAAGCACGCAGCAGCCCGCAATGCCGGGCTGCTACGTGCCAGAAGTCCTCCGACTTTCAGCGTGCAGCACTCATCTTCAGCAGCCGCCATTCTCCCAGGCAAAGAAGAAGGGATCGATGTCGGAGCCATCGACGCCGCCATCCTGATTGACGTCCGCTGACGAGTCGCCGCTTTCCCACGCCGAGAAGAAGGCGTCAACATCGGAGCCGTCGACGCCGCCGTCCTGATTGAAATCGGCAGGGCAGGGGGCAGCGCAATCGATCGCGACGATCGTGTACTGAGCCTCAAAGGTGCATTGTGATTCAAAGTAGAGGCGGTAGGTGCCGGCATCGGCCTGAGCGAGGTTACTGATGTGGAGCACCGGAGTTCCCTGGCCCGAAATCAGAGTGCCGTTGGGAGTGACTCCGTCGACGACGGGCATCCCATCAGACCCGTTCCAGGTGTAGGTTCCGACCAGACCATGATCAGCCGGCGCGGAATCGAAGGTCACTTCGCCGCCGCATGGCACTGCCTCGAACTGATAGGGATTGATGAAGGGCCCGCGCCATTCCATGATGTAGCTGTTGGGGAGGTTGCCTCCAGCCGGGCCGTACGGCGCGAGGTCGGCCCACTGGGTCGGTCCGCCTTCGTCCTGACGGGTGAGGGACGCGAAATTCTCAAAGCCATCGGCATTGTCTGGCTGTCCCGGTGCCCAGTTCAGGAACCCTGCTTCATTCACGCCCCAGCCGCTGCGCCAGTACCACTGGCCCATCGTGGAGTTGAAGTACGCGCCAATCCAGGGCCCCACCTGCTGGTTGAAGCTGTTGGTCTGCCAGAGTTGAGATTCCTGTGTCATGGCATCCACAACCGCCTGCTTGGCTTCCCCCTCGATGGAGATGAGCTCGCCACCCTTGCTCCATGCATCCCACTGCGCGCTGTACCAGTCGATGGGCGAGGGCGGGGTCACGACGCGAATGATCCAGCAGTTGTCCGGATCCACATAGCTGCCGTTGATGGCATCGATCTTCAACCGCGCAGTGTTGCTCTGCGTTTCGCCGCACTCGGTCACAACGCGCGCCCAATAGCGGCCGCAATCGCGCACGCCCGCGTTTTCAATCTGCAACGTTGAGGAAGTTGATCCGGACACGTACGAGCCGTGGGGCGTGGTCCCATCCGTCAGCGGCACATCGTTACGGAACCACTGGAAGGAAATGGACATGGAGTCGCCCGCGACGGTCATGTTGAACACAGCGGTGGCACCCTGAACCAGCTCAACATCCTGTGGCTGGTGGAGGATACCCAATGGGAACTCCACGATGTACCCGAACACGCGGCCATCTCCAGTCATGTTCGCACTCCGCCAGGTTGGAGTCGCCTGATTGGTGCCCATGTAGAACGAGGCGAACAGGTCGCCGATGCCCACGAGCCCTTCGGGTGACCATGAAGTGAAACCCCAGGGCTCGGTACCGATCCATGCCCAGCCGGAGAGGGGATCAGGGAAGAAGGGCGCGCGGTTGGCTCCGATCCACGGCCCGCGTGTGTCGTACATGCTCAAGTCGCCGTACCGATAGTCCCAGACATCTTCGCGAGCGACGATGTTGTCAAAGACCAGTTGGTTCTCCTCGGCGCTCGTCAGGGTCACAAGTTCGCCGCCTATGGTGAACGCCGTAGAGAGGGCACTCTCAAATGAGATGGGGTCGGCTGTGAAGATGGTTTCGTATCTGTGACCGTTTCCACCGTTCGCGCATGACCAGGTCACTCTGTTACGCGGCAGCACCGTCGCCGCGTTGGGCCCGAACCGAATTTCATCCAGAGAACACTCCTCACCGTACGCATCGAGTCCGACCATACTCGGGCCGTAAGGACCGAAGTTCCACATGGGAAGGACCGTGGATGGCGGGGGCAGTTCTCCGGCGAGGGGCGGATTGACCCAGACCGAGACCGGGCCCCAGCCGCCCGGGTTGGAATCGGCGCGGAAGAGGATGAGTGTCGTGGGATCATCGACGACGCTGCCCGCCCACTGCGAACCCGAGGGCGTCACGAGTTCGACCGTTGATCCATTGATCCCGATCTGAAGCGTTGGGTACGGCTCTCCGAACCCCTGCCCGACGAGGCTGATGTGGGCACTGCCGAAGCCGTCCGATGGGACCCGCGCGAGGAAGCTGCCCCAGAAGGGAGTGCCGGATGGGAAGACATTCACGCCGATGGAGCGGAAGTTGCCCCTTTGAAGCGGCCCGCCGCCAGGGACGGTCGCGCGCCCACCGCTGGTCGCGAGGGAAACGCCATGGAAGCTGTCGTAATAGATCAGACCATCGGAAGCCACCGCGAGCGAGTTGAACGTTGTATTCCATGGCCCCTGGAAGCCGCGACCTCCATCGGATGGGGTGAGCTCTGCCGAGGGCTGCCTGAACTGATCGACCAGAACGGTCTGAGCCGTCGCGAGCCCGGCCGAGAACATCAGGGCGGCGATCGCACCCGCAGCAGCGCGGTGCCGAAGGCCCGAGAATGCGGTTTCAGCGGCGACTTGGGGGCGCACTGTGGGCGCGGAACGAGCGGCGTTGACAATCCTCATGGTTTCTCCTTCTTGGCATCAGGGCCAAGCTCCTGCCTGGTGAAGCGGATGCCGGGCGGAAACCGCGACAGCATTTTGTGCCGCGGCATCTTCATTCCCATCTCTCAATCAGTGATGGATTCTGAGCACCCTGTCCCTTTCTCCCTCCCACGGGCTATGGGCCACGAGAAGAGAGGCATTGGATGCCGCAGCGATTGAGCAACTGCGGGAACCGGGGGGGTCGCGCGTCTATCTTCGCCGCGTTTCAGGTTGCTCCACTCAGCTTCAGCAGCCGCCATTCTCCCAGGCAAAGAAGAAGGGATCGATGTCGGAGCCATCGACGCCGCCATCCTGATTGACATCGGCTGAAGCGTCGCCGCTTTCCCATGCAGAGAAGAAGGCGTCGACATCGGCGCCGTCAATGCCGCCATCCTGGTTGAAGTCTGCGGGGCATGGGGGTGCGCAATCGCTCGCCAGAATCGTGAACTGTGCCTCAAAGGTGCATTGTGATTCAAAGTAGAGGCGGTAGGTGCCGGCATCGGCCTGAGCGAGGTTG
>JBILUL010000116.1:0-15246 GCA_044371005.1 Phycisphaerales bacterium
CGCACATCCAGTTGGGTTCGCTCGCCTTCGGGGGTGACCTGGTCGACTCCATCGTGATCGACCGCCCGCAGATTCGTGTCAGCCAGTCGCTCGAAGATGGTTCATTGAATCTCTCCGGATTGTCGGCTTCAGCCGGTACTGCTTCCGCACCGTCGGCCACGCCCGGTCCGAGGAACATCAAGCCCCCGAAGATCCCGCAGATCATGATCAATCAGGGCGCGGTTGAAATCGGCGAGCACAGCGTGGCGCGTGGCTACGTCGCCCTCAAGCGGCTCGACATCGAGGGAAAGGTCCAATCACAGCCTGATGTCAAGGGCGGCTATCAGGTCTACCTCCGACAGGTCCCCACGCCCGGGCAGCCGCGAGCCACGAATGTGCTCGACATCCGCGGACACATCGCATCAGACACCCTCACGCTCGAGGCTCAGGGCCTCAAACTGGCGGACTTTCCGCCGCAGGCACTGCCCACACCGATTCGTGCTCAGTACTCCAAGCTCGATATCGCCGGCGAGATCGGCACGACGACCCTGACCTATCTGCTGCGTACCGGCGGGCTGGAGGTTCGCACCGGGCTCGCGGACGTTGCCTTGAATCTGCCGGTCACGCCCAAGCCGGGCGTTGACAAGGACGAACGTGTGATTCCGGTGCCCGAAGCCCTCAAGGACCGGCAGATGCGCATGGAGAAGGTCAAGGGCGAGCTGGTGCTCACCGACAAAGGCCTCTCGGGGAATGTCTCAGGTCTCATCGAGGATTTCCCCTATGAGGTGACATTCTCCGTTGATGGCACTCATGAGAATGCACCTTTTTCCGCCACGCTGATCAGCCGCGACTTTGAACTCAAGGAACACTCCGACCTTGCGATCTTTGCGCCCGGTGTCGTGCAGCGCCGGCTCGAACAGTTCTCCAATCCAACGGGCATCGTCAACATCGAGATGCACATCACCCGAGCAGCTCCGGTGAACGGAGTCGCTCAGGAAGTGAAGGTCGGTGGCACGCTGCTTCTTCGAGACGGCTCCGCGGCATTCGAGCGTTTTCCCTATCGCTTCTACAACATGTCGATGGAGGCGGTCTTCACCGACACAAGCCTTGAGCTGCGCAACATCAGGGGCGACACTCCCGAAGGCGCCAAGGTCGTCGCGAGCGCGATCGTTTCCCCGCTGACCGATGATGCCGGAGTCACGGTCGATGTGAAGGTCACCGGCCTGCCGGTCAACTCGACGCTCGCCGCGGCGATGAAGCACCGGGGCAAGATCATCGACGTGCTTTTCAATCAAGAGCAGTACCGTCGCCTGATCGATGCGGGACTCGTGATCAACCCGATCACCCACTCCCTCCTCACGGCCCGCCGCGATCAACTCCGCGCGATCGCATCGCCCGATGCGGCCCAGCAGCTCGAACTCTCCGGCATCAACCACACGCTCAAGACGCCGGTCTTCGAGCCCGGCGGCACTGGCGAAGTCCAGGTGCATGTCACACGCATCGAGGGTCCCGAGAGCATCTGGAACGACACGGTTGACATCGCCTTCGACCGCGTGGGCGTGCTCCCGGAGGCCTTCGCCTACCCGATGATCGGCACCGATGTCAAGATCCGCAAAGTGGACTACGACGCGACCGTCGAAGGTGGTTCTTACGTCGGGCTCTCCGGCGCCACCGCCCGCATCGCGGCCAAAGTGGATCTGCAGAAGCTCGACGATCCTGAAGCACCCTTTGTTCCGATGGTCGAAGTGGACGCAAGCGCGGTGCCGGTCGATCCGCTCATGCTCTTTGCGCTTCCCGATGCCCGCGCCCTTTCGCCCGACGGCAGACCGCTGCGGGAGCTGATTCGCGACATGAATCTCAGCGGTGCAGCTGATGTTCGAGCACGCATCTGGCAGCTTGAGGGACAGGATGCGGCTCGGTACGGAAACACCGCGTACAACATCGAGGTTGATGCCGCGGACTTTGAAGCGATGCCATCGAAAGCCGGCCAGCAGCCGCGGCTTGCCCTGGGCGGTCTCAACGGTACGGTGGATATCCGCCACGACTCGCTGCAGATCGACCTCAAGGGCATCGCGGGCGCGGCGAATCAGCAGCCCCCATCGGGGGCCCCGATGCAGGTACGTGCCCAGATGGAGTACGCGCCGCCGCAGCCTGATGGCGGCCGCACCAGTTCGAAGCTCACGCTTGATGCGACCGCCCAGCAGTTCGACGCGGCGACCCCGGTTGAGGATCTGGTCTGGCTCTTTGCACCCGAAGCCGCGATCGCCATGGCGGATGCGCGGAAGGACTTTGAGCCGGCGGGTGCCGCGGATCTTCGGACCTCGCTGCGGCGCGTGGCCGGCGGCAACCTTGAGATCGACGTGCGGGCGTGGAAGCCCTCCGCCGCCCAGGTCACGCTGTTTGGCGCACGCCTTGGAGTCGAGTCCCCAACGAGCAGTGAGGAAGCTCCGCTGATTGAGTTCATTCCCGGAGCTTCGGGCTCGCCGGGAACCATCGCCTTCTCAGGCGTGCCCGTGCAGATCACCGGTCAGACCGGCCCCGCGGCCACGGTTGTGATGACAGGAAAGAGCCGCACCGACCGCACGCCGGTTCCCGGTGATGCGCAGGGACTCACCATCGAAGTGCAACGCGGCATGCTGGGTACGCCACCCGTCATAGGATTCCTGCAGCAGACCGCTCCCAAAGGCATCGTTGACTTCCTCGTGACCAACAAGGCCTCGGGACTCTTCGATGCCACGATCACGGCGGTCCCCGAGGGCGGCACCTCATGGAACACCCGCGGCAAGGTGCAGCCGCATTCGCTCCAACTTGTCCTGGCGGGCGTCGCGGTCTCGTTCGACACGGTGCAGGGCGAGATTGAGTTCTCCGATCGCAACGGTTCACTGCGTGGCGTGCAGCTTTCGGCACCCACGTGGTCGGCCGGAGTCAGCGGCTCGTGGCAGAGGTCGCAGGAGGGCACCACGGAACTTCAGACCAAGATTCAGGTCGACGCCACGTCGCTCGCAACCGATCTGGTCGCGTGCCTGCCCGAGGAACTGCGAACACTGATCTCCGATCTGGCCGTCCGGATCGATGGTCCCGTGCGGACCAACACGCTTGACCTCTCGGTGGCCTTCCTCGAATCCGGCGGCATCGGCGGCTTCGCGAGCGCGGGACAGATCGGCGCTACCGGCATGTCGATGGATGCCGGCCTCAAGATCTCACACGCGAATGTGACGCTCGACTACTCTGCCAGCAGGTCCGCCGCGAACGAGCTGGTCAGATTTGATGCATGGGCGCTCTCCGACACGCTCAAGGCCGCGGATGTCGCGGTGACCAACGGGAAGTTCCGGGCGAGCAGCGGAACCGGCGCAACCCTCGGCAGCGTTCTCATCCCCCACTTCTCCGGCGATTGTCATGGCGGTCGGATCTCCGGCGATGCGGTGCTGTCGCCTCCTGGCACGCCTGAGGGGAGGCGTCCGTTCACGGCACGAGCCCAGGGATCGAACATCCGATTCGCCAGCGTGATTGCGGATTTCCAGGCCGCTCGTCGATCAGCCGGAGGCGATGTGCCACCCTTCGAAGCAGACGCAACGCCGGACGGGTCACGCGGAATGGTCGATTTCGGTGTGACGCTGACCGGCATCACCAGCATGCCCGAATCGCGGCGAGGCAGAGGCACGGCGAGCGTCGGCGGCGGGCGAGTGGCTTCGATGCCCCTGGTGGTCCCGCTCATCCGCATCTCCAATCTTCAGCTCCCGGTGAATGAGCGCCTCGACTACGCCCAGGCCGATTTCTTCGTTCAGGGCAACAACATCGAGTTCGAACAGGCGTGGATCTCCTCGCCCGGCGTCGAACTTGTCGGCTACGGCTCGATGCAATGGCCGCAGGCCACCGTGGATGTCCGGGTTCGTGGCAGTTCACGCACGCGGATTCCGATCGTTTCAAAGGTGATGGACAGCATCCGCAACGAACTGTTCACCGCACGCGTGACCGGGCCGATCTGGGAGCCCAACATCGGGCTCGAGAGCTTCAACGACACCGGACGAATGATCGGCAAGATGATCGGTGCCACGCCCAGCGAAGCCACCGAGCGACTTCGCCGGATCGAGCAGAATGCGAGCAGCAGTCCGCGGCGGCCTCGCGAGGGGCAACCCGACAAGGTGGAGCCGGCGTCGCCACAGAAATGAACCGACGCTCCGCGGCCAGCCCGACCGGAGCAGCCCCGGGCGCTGGCGTACCCTTTGCCACTATACAACTGATGTCATGAAGCTCCGCCCGTGTGCGGAAGAAAGAACCGAATACCGATGCCTCTCAACGACCGTCCCCCGCAGTTCCCCGCTGATCCCAAGTCGCCCGCGCTCGGCGATGCAGCAGTCGAAGTTTCCCGCGGCGGTGACAGCCCCGAAATCACCGCGGCCATCGATGCCCTCATCAAGGCGACCGGCGGCGACCCATCAACCTTCAACGGCCGCCTCGTGCACGACCTGGTGCGCACCTCGCTCAAGCTCCAACCCGATGGCCGCGACACCGGCGAACTCAAGCTCGTGACCAATGCCGTGAAGGAGCTGCGCCACGCCTTCCGCATCTTCGGCAAGTACAAGGAACCGCACAAGGTCACCATCTTCGGCTCAGCTCGCACGCCTGAGACCCACCCCGACTACATCGCCTGCGTGGAGTTCGGTCGCCTGATGGCTCAGGCTGGCTGGATGTCGATCACCGGCGCTGGCGGTGGCATCATGCAGGCCGGACACGTCGGGCCGGGCCGCGCCGCGAGCTTTGGCGTCGCCATTCGCCTGCCGTTCGAGCAGAACGCCAACCACGTCATCAAGGATGACGAGAAGCTCATCAACTTCCGCTACTTCTTCACCCGCAAACTCATGTTCCTGAGTCAGGCCGAGGCGGTGGTGCTCTTCCCCGGCGGCTTTGGCACGATGGATGAGGCCTACGAGACGCTGACACTCGTGCAGACCGGCAAGGCGACGCCGATGCCCATCGTCTGCATCGAGGGCGCGGGGTGCGACTACTGGAAGAACTGGGATGCCTGGGTGCGTGCCGATCTGCTGGATCGGGGCTGGATCAGCCCCGAGGATCCGAGCATCTACTACCTCGCGAAGGATGCGGTCGATGCCGCGAACCACATCATCAAGTTCTACCGCAACTATCACTCCTCTCGCTATGTCCGCGACGACTTTGTGATCCGTCTGCGCAACCCCATCCGCGAAAGCGATGTCCGCGTGCTCGAACGCGACTTTGCCTCGATCATCAAGGATGGCGGCATGCGACTCTCCGGCCCGCTCGAGGGTGAGGATGATCACCTTCTTCGCCCGCGGCTTGTCTTCCGCCACACGCGCAGCAAGTTCGCCGTGCTGCGGCAGTTGATCGACCGCATCAACGAGCTCGAGCCCGCGACGGGATCGTGAGGTTTCCATGAGTGCAGTTCTGCGAGTTCGCCGCGGGTTGGCCGCCTGCGTGGCGGTGCTGGTGGTGGCGTGCGCCGGCTGTGCCCGGAATCCAGGACGAGACACGCCCGCACCGCAGCAGACGCTTGGCAGCGGCGTGGAAGTCACAGTCCTGGTTGTCGACGATCTGGTGGCGGCAACGATCCCGCCACCACCGGTGCGTACCACTCCGCCCAGATCGAGTTCTCCCTCGATGCGCAAGGACCTTCAGGCAACGCCGGCTCCCGGCATCGCCGGCCGCGCCTCGATGGGACTCGAAGAGGCACTCGCACCGTACGTGGCACTGCCCACGCCGCTCTCTGACTCCGTTCGCCGGGCGTGGATCGCCAACGGTCTGCTGGCCTGCGTGATCCCCGCTTCCAGCGTTCCTGCATTCTGCGAGTCGGTCCGCATCGCCGGGCCGCTGCAGCGTCAGTTCTTCGCCCAGACGACGCGCTGGGCTCAGGTCTTCCGTGGCCCACAGGCGATGGGGATTCACCCCATCGAGCTGGATTCGGGCGTGATCGACGTCGGCAGTGGTGCCTTCCGGTTACTGATGCGCTGCTACCCGACCCCCGATGCGGGCGTAGGTGAAGCACGCCAGCTTCACCTTGATCTGGTGCCCCAGCACATCGATCAGAAGCGAGGCATCGCGTTCGCAAAGCAAGACGCAAACTCCGATCCACTCGCGCCGCCTCCGCCGGCACCGACCATCGCAGACCAGGGTGCAGTGCTCGAGCATCTCCTTGCCGAAATCGCCCTCGCACAGGATGAAGCACTGGTCATTCTCCCGCAGGCTGACGCAGCGAGCCCAACGCCGGACGACCCGCCTTCGCCAGGCCGTCCTTTCGGCCCGGCACTTCCGACAATCCCCAACCTTGCCCAGGCACTCCTCTCTGATGCGCTGGTCGGTGGCGATTGCCGTCGTCGCGCGGTGCTGGTCTTCAGGCCGATTCTGCCTGCACCGCAGCAGCAGAACCAACAATGACCCTCGTGGCCTCGATTTGGAAGAATCTGCAAGGAAAAAGTCCTACAGGCACATGCATGGATGCAGGCAATGATCCATGGGACTTGTCGCGGAATCCACTCGGTGCCGAGCGGTCCGCAGACCAGACGGAAAGCCGTCAGCCCAGGCACGTTGACTTTGCAGTGAGAAACAGCCATGAGGGATCCACAGAGCTACTTCACGGACTCGATCGAACGCGAACTCGCCGCCGAAGCCTGGCTCGTGGGCGAGAATCCGTCGCGCGACTTGTTTTATACGACGGTGCCCCCGCACGGCGCACTCGAGGCCGCCGCGGAAACGCCCTTCCAGAAGCGCATCGTCCGTGCCCGCAACTGGATCACCAGCATGCGTGATCAGCCGCTGCCCTGGGGCGACACGGGCATTGCCCGCGTGACCAACTATTTCAAGACCCAGCTCAAGCGCGACTTCGTGGCCAACAACCTGCAGATCGCCAACGTCGAGCACTTCTTCACATCGGCGATGATCACCTCTACCGCAGGCGCCTTCTATGGACCGGTGCAGCTGGGTGTCATCGGTTACGAGGTCTTCCTGCAGCCCATCGGCGTCGCCCTTGCGAACCTGAGCATTTCACGCGGCTGGAACAACATGATCAACGGCTGGAAGCAGCTGGCCGGCCCCGACCGCAACGGCATCACCTTCGTGCTGATGAACAGCAACTTCGCCTCGCTCGATGTTCAGCAGTTCCTCCGCACGGAACCCACCGTCGTTGAATCGGTGCCGTTGCCCCCCAAGAAGAAGCCGGCGCCCCCGAGCCTGACGCCCGCGGATGGCAGCGTCACTGTCCAGCGGGGTGACAGCATCAGCGCCATCGCCGGACGCCTCTACGGCTCAGTTGAACTCTGGCCTCTCATCTGGGACATGAACAAAGCCGCGTTCCCCAACCCCAACCGGATCTCACCGGGCTCAACGCTCAACTACAAAGTACTCTCCGCCTATTCGCAGGCGCAGATTGCCGAAGCAAAGCAGCGCTCGCCGACATGGCGGAACTACCCACAGTGAATCAATGGCCACAGTGAATCAATGGCCACAGTGAACCAATGGCCACAGTGAACCAATGGCCACCTGTCGGCATCAACTCCATGACGCGTCGCACCCGATGCCAGCCGGAGGTCGCGACGCGGCCGCAGCCCCGTGGTGCGGGCCCTCCCGGAGTTCCTGATCAACCCGCCTTGGGCTTGACCTTCGCGCCATCGGCGGCCTTCTTGGCGTCGATGAGCCGCTGCATCACCGCCGCGGCGTCGGTGTCCCAGGTGAGATTCGCGGCGAGCAATCCACGCCTGCGCAGCTGGCTCAGACACTCGTGCGAGAGCGCGATGAGACCATCGGGCGTGACGTGCAGGCCGCTGAGTGTGAGAAGCTGTCGAGCTCCCGCGGCGTCAAAGGAACGCCCTCCAAACGTGAGCGGCTCGCTGCGAATCGCCTTGCCGACCGTTTCAAAGAGCGGAATCACCACCACGCGGGGACGCTGTGCGGACCACGCCGCGATCTTCTCGTTGAGTTTGCCCAGAGTCTCCTTGTCGGGCGTCTGAGCACGGCTGATGAGTCCGCTGTGCGACATGTCGGGCAGGTCGCCGATGATGATCGGGCAGGTGAAGGTGTCGAGGGCGGCGAGGCCTTCATCAAGCCGCGTCATGCGTGCCGCGGCATCCATCCTGTCGCCATACCCATGCCAGAAGAGAAAATCGACCGCGAACAGAATCTTCGGGTTCGCGGCGCGAGCCTCGGCAATCTGCTTGGTGGCGATCTGCGCCGGATTCAGAAAGAACATGGTGTCGCCGCCACCCGAGGGAGCCGGGGCCTGCGTGATGGCTCCCAGGACACTGGCAAAGGTGCAGTGGCCCTTCGGTTCGAGCAGCGATGCGGTGCGGAACCCCGGCAACGATGCTTCGCATCCCGCCGAGACGCTGGCACCGATGACAGCGCAGTCGGTGAGCGTCAGCGGAACTGGTGCCACCGCCACCGGCGGCGTCGCCGGATTGCGGTCGCTGCAGGCAGGTAATCCGAGCGAAGACGCGGCGAGAAGAAAGGTGAGTGCGACACGAGTGGCGGCGAGGCGGGAGTGCTTCATGGGGCGTTCCATAGACATCAACAGCGGAATCGGGAGTGTTCCTGGATCAGCGAGGCTCGGGTCAGCGGGCGTTACTGCACCAGGCCCTTGGTCAGACGCATGAAGGCGGTCTCAAGGTTCACGGGTTCTTCAGTAAATTTCGCGACGCGGAAACCGGCGTTGACCAGCACGCTGGGGATGTCGGTGGCCGATGAGCCGACGGCATCGTCGTAGGTCACGTGGATGACGCGGCCAACCTTTCCATCGGGCCGATCCTCGTTGGCGAGCGCGACTTTCTTGACGCCGGGCATCTTCGCGACCACCTTGGCCGCCTCTTCAATGCGATCGACGACGCCCACATGAAGGACGTACCCGACTTTGGCCCGCTTGAGTGCCTCCTCGACTGTGCCATTGAACAGCAGGGTGCCTCGCTCGATGATGCCGACGACATTGCACAACTCGGCCAGTTCGGGGAGGATGTGGCTGGAGATGAGGATGGTCTTCCCCATGCGCCGGAGTTCCTTGAGCAGTTCGCGCATCTCGATGCGGGCGCGAGGGTCAAGACCGCTGGCCGGTTCATCCATCAGGAGGACCTTGGGATCATGCAGAAGCACGCGGGCCACGGCGAGTCGCTGCTGCATGCCTCGCGAGAGCGAGTTCACTTCGGCGGTGGCCTTGTATCCAAGGTCAGTGAGTTCGAGCACGTCGCCGACGACCTTCTTGCGCTGCGTTCCGTGGATGTTGTACGCCGCGGCGAAGAACTCGAGGTACTCGGTGACCACCATGTCCTCGTACGCACCCATGAAGTCGGGCACGTAGCCGATGAGCGGACGGATCTGCCGGTTCTGATAGCCGACGGTGAGTCCGGCGATGTTGGCCTGACCGCTGCTGGGCTTGAGGAGCGTGGCGAGGATCTTGATGGTGGTCGTCTTGCCTGCACCGTTGGGGCCGATGAAGCCGAAGCAATCGCCTTCATTGATGGTGAGGTTGAGGTTGTTGAGCGCGATGAGATCGCCATAGCGCTTGGTGAGGTTGATGGTTTCGATCATCGGCACGGGAGGTATCCTGGGGCGGTGGTACGGCGGTATGGCAGCGGGTAAGCAGCGTCGGAACGATCGGCATCAGGGATCACTTGGCGTCGGGTGCTTCTCCCGGTGCGGGCTCGGGCTCGGACGCAGGGGCAGACTCTGAGGCTCGCCCGCTGTAGATAGGCGGATTGTCGGGGAGTGGATAGACCCACCGAACCACGGTGAGCCCGCTGGTGGGCGCGATCTCTCCATCGACGCAGAAGGGAACGGGGGTCGGCATGGCTCCGGTCTGTCCGACCAGACCGATGATGATGACGCACGGGCGCGTGAACCAGCGGCTCAGGTCGAGCCCATGGGTATCGGTCCGCTGCGGCGCTGGAATGGAGACCGTGAAACTCGGTGAGTTGTGATTGGGCGTGGGAAGCAGCGGAAAGAGGCCCTGGGCCGTCAGCGCCGCAGCGGAGTTGGTGAATCCTGATTCGTCCTTGTCCACCAGCCCGGTGAGCACCGACGAGGGAAGCAGTGTTTCGAGATACGCCCCGAACTCGGTTCGCAGCTGCTCGGGCCGCGTGCGTGGACGAGTGACGGTATCCAGGGAGAGTGCGGTGCCTGGCTGCCACGGGTCGGGAAAGCGGAAGGCATTGGCGATGCAGACCAGTGGCGAACGATCAGGGAGCGTCGTGGCGCGTCGCGGCAGCATCGGCAGGGCGGACTGGCGCTGCACCACAATCACGGTGATGTCGGTGAGAGGACCCGGCAGTTTGTGCACGAGCGAACCGCTGATGAGCGGCGACGACTGGTCCATCCACCCTCGTTCGTTGATCACGAGCCGGCCGGCACCCGATTTTCCCTCTTCGGGAAGAGGCATGGGCATTTCCCAGCGGGGCCCGCCCGCCCACTGCACTTCGACCTGCTTGACCGTCTGACGCGTAGGCACACGTACCACATCAGGGGTCCGCGCATCAAGGGCGTAGTCGCGAGCATCAGGGAAACCGCCGAAGGCGATCCCGGTCTCCGATGGGCTCTCCCAGGGAGAGATCGTGTTGAGGCTGCGCCGCAATGCACTTTGCTCGCGTAGATCGACGGGATCGCCGACGCCGATGGAGGCGGTGCCATAGGTCGGCAGGAGCACGCTGGCCCACATGCGGGCGCGCTGGGTCGGTTGGCCATAGACATGATCGAGTATGGTGAGGTGCGTGGCCTCGATCTGCTTGGGACGAAGGATCCACGCACCGCCCCACGCAAACCCGGTGAAGACAATCGATGAAGCGATGAAGAGGGGCCAGGCATGATGCGACAGGCCGCGGCGTTTGAGGATCGCGAACCCGACCGGTCCGGCAATCGCCCAGTAGACCGCAAAGACGATGAACCCTGCCAGAACCCCCGTGGCCGAACTGCCGGACTTGCCGATGAAATAGCCGATGCCCGCATCGAAGCGGACCTCACGCCGGTTGGCGGTCGCCGCCAGATTCAGTTTGCTGCTGCTGATGGCGCTCGGATCCGCCTCAGGTTCGAGGAGATTGCCGCGGCGTCCGAGGATGCGGTGCCAGAAGATCTCGGCATCGATCATCTTGAACTGCGAGAGCGCGGTTTGATTGAGATCAAGTCCGACGAACGTGACGGCACCGGCGCCGACTTCACGGCGGATCGCAATGCTCTTGCCATCAGGGCCATCGAGAATCGACACCGCCTCCGACGGAAGCGATCCTTCAAGCGGCGCAAAATTCTGAACGGTGGACGTCTTGGGAAAGGTCGCGGCGTTCGATGAAGTCAGCAACGGGCGATACCCGTCAAACGCTGCCCTTTCCTGCGTCGTGACCGTCACCGCTGGCATGATGTCATGCAGTTCATTGCTCGACGGATTGGTCCAGGTCTGCCCCACCGACGGAAGCACGATGATCAGGTGCCCGCCCTGCATGATGTAGTCACGCATGGCTCTCGCACGATCACCCCTGAGCTTGGCCGGATCGCCGTCTGCCCAGACGATCGCTTCGAACTGTGAGAGTCCGATCCACCGATCAGGCACGTCCTCGGGCGTGATACCCGTGGTGATCTCGGTGACCTCATTGGCGATCTTGTGCCAGGGGTTGTTGACCCCCGCGCGATCGGAGTACTGCTGCAACCCAAGACCGCGCGCCCCGATGACGCCGATCATTCCAACCGTCGGCTCGATGACCGCTCCGCCCTTGGGCGTGAGCTTGAGCGAGGCCAGCATCGCGCCCGCCCGGTAGCCCGGAGTTCCCGGCTCACCCACACTGTTGGTCTCAATCGCTTCGTACACCCCCACCGACAGCATGTTGGGATTGGTCAGCAGCGGATGCGGGAGCCTCGTGTAGATCCAGAGCTGCTGACCAAGCCCGGGGTTCGAAGTCAGGCCAACCTGGGAAACCGGCTTGTCACCGTCGGAATCCACGCTCCGAAGCCGCACGATCAGCTCGCGCTGCTTGGGAGCAGAATCGGTCAGCTTGAGGCGAATCCCGCACCAGGAACCGACCCGCGCCTGATTGCCGGCACCGAATCGCTCCAGTTCGACCTGCACTTCTCCCGTGCCGCCCTCCCCAGCCGAAACCTGCTGCGCACCGGCTGCGCCCCCCATCCCGATCCACGACATGAGGGCCACCATCACCACCCACGGCGGGCACGAACCGACTCGAAGGGACGAGCATGCCAGGACACGAACTACGGGCGCAAACAAGCGCTCAATCATGGAATGGTCCGATCCGTCTCAAGACAACCACGGCCCACGCCTCCCCGAGCGCACTCGAGAAGCACCCTGCCCCAGCCCCGACCCGAGGCGAAAGTCGTGGCCGCACGTCCGAAAAAACCCGCCTCTGGAACGGTTGATTCTACCGGCACTGAACCCTGCGGGTTTGTCGGTCGATGGTCAGAACATGACGATTCCGGATTCAACTGGATGGGTGGCCTTGGCCCTGATCGCCTTCGGGACAGTCGTGGCCATCCTCCAGGTTGCGGCGACCCAGGTCAAGAACGAAACCACCCTGCACGATCTGCGGGTCAGGGTCAACGAGCTTCGAATCCAGCGGCTTGAGTTCCTCAAGGCCTTTCCAAGTGCCCGCAAAGGCAATTCGTAACCCCTTGGCACGTTAGGGCGTACTCATCCCTAACCATGCCAGAGGCCTCCCACATGCTGTCTTCCCGCGGGTCACCCAACCCGGCCGTCCTGTTGGGGGCCTTGCTCGGCTTCGCCGCCGTCGCTGCAGCACAACCCGCCGATCCAGTCCGGACCGACCCGATCCCGGCATCCACCCCGGATCCGACCAACAGGCCTGACTCCAAGCCTGACGCCAAATCCGACGCCAAGCCGAATGCCAAGCCCAATGCCGCCGCGGCGACCAAGGGGCCACCACCGGTTGCCGGCGTCATTCTGGCCTCTTTTGACGAGTGGGACCTGAATCGCAATGGCGCCATCGAGCCACCTGAGGCTGATCGGCTCGTCGTCGAGCCCGCGTTTCGCGGCGAACAAGCCGCGGCTCTGGCAGCGATCAAGCTCGCCGTTCGATCCACGAAATCGGAACCGGCACCGATCACGCGCGAGTTGCTTCAATCGACGCCGTCCGCCGAATCGCCCAAAGTTGATCCAGTGCTCGCCTTGGAACTTGAGGATCAGGCCGCCGGTGCGGCCCCACGAACGCGGCCGCTTCTGACCAGCGCCCAGACTCTCAGCGGGCTTCAGTCTCGCTACGCCCGAGGCCTTCGACGGATCCGCAGTGCCAAGCGAGAGCTCTTTCTCGATGAAACACCGGATATCGATCGGTGCCGCCAAGGTTCGCTGGGCGACTGCTTTCTGATCGCCGGGGTCGGTGCGTATGCACACCGCAACCCGCAGGATGTGCGTTCCATGATCCGCACCGTCACCGGCGGCTACATCGTCACCTTCGGCGTGAGTCAGTCGATCAGAGTCAACGACCTCACCGATGCCCAGATCTGCCTGACTTCATCCACCGGCGATGAAGGGCTCTGGCTCGCCATCATCGAACAGGCGTATGGCACGCTTCGGAATCAGAACAAACCCATCGATCAGCAGACCGAGGAGGCTACCGATGCCATCGCCCGGGGCGGTTCGATCGCTTCGACGATCACGGCTCTGACGGGCCACGCGGTGCAGACGACTTCGATGCGGCCTCGCCTCGAGAAGGCCCGCGACAAGCAGGAAGCCACCGAGCCCATTTTCGAGCAGATCCGCGCGGAACTCGCCCGCGCTCAACGCGACCGCCGACTCGCTGGTTGCGGAACCGGGTCCACGGATACCGGCAGCACGCTCCCGCCGGGCATTCCCGGCAAGCACGCCTACGCCGTCATCGCCTTCGATGAAGCGCGAGACGTCGTCACGCTCTGGAACCCACACGGCAACACCTTCAAGCCCAAGGGTGAACCTGGCATCAGCAACGGCTACCCGACGGCCGGGGGTCGGTTTGAACTGCCAGTCACGGACTTTGCTTGGATCTTCCGTGGACTCACGGTCGAAACCGATCACGCTCCAGTGCCGCGGAAGAAACCCGCCGCCAAGCCCGCGGCGTGACCGCCCCGGGCCGACAGTCGCCAACTTCAGACCGATGACTCCCGTTCGGGGTCATGCGAAGAGCGCTGTCCAAGAGAACGGATGATCTTCTGATATCCCGCCGCAACGCCGATCATCATGAGCCCAAGCAGGACCAGGCTCATGATTCGCCAGATGGCCGAGGCCGACCAGAGATCGACAATGAGGCCCTTCGCCGCGGCGATCGCGAGCAGTGCCAGGCCTGCATGCCGGAGCAATGGGAGCTTGCGGAAGAATCCAAGCACGATCAGTCCAAGTGCAAAGATGCCCCACCAAACGGAGATCGCGGCGGCGCGGATGGTCACATCGTCCACCAGACGTGATGCCGTCTGGGCAACCTGCATGCTGGTGTTGACCAGCAGGAGAATCGCAGCGACTCCGGCAAAGGCCCGGCGAGTGGACTCTTGATGCACGAGCGGTTCGCGAAGCGAGAGCACGGTGGGAATCAGACCAAGCACTGCAGAGATGATCAGGCCGGAGACAAACCCGCCCGTACTCCAGGACTCGCCCAGGTAACGGACCGACCAAACGCAGAGCGAGAGCAGCATGATCGGCACGATTCCGAACAGGGGTTGGAAGCGACCGAGAGTTCCTCGCAGCGCCGCGGCGGCCAGCGCGAGGAGGCTCCAGATGATGAGGACAGATGAAATCTGTGCCTGAGTGTGCACGGGTGTGAAGGCGAGCACCAGCATGCTCGAGGCGAGCAGGGCATCTGCGAGCCTGCTGTGGGTGCTGTCAAGAGCACGGACGACAGCTCGCAGGGCGAGCATGCATGCGATGCCAAGGGGCAATGTCGCATACGGCGTGAGATAGAGGCCGGCTACTTCGATGCCACCGGAACGGTGGTTCCACCACGCGGATGCCAGAGCGCAGAGCAGTGCAAGGGTTGCAACGACTTCGCTGACAGCACCGACTTGCCGACGGGCAGTGAGGGATGACCAAATCCAGCATAGAGCAGCGCAGGAAAGGACGATCCAGCCGCGGAGCCAGAAGTTGGGTGCCGCGTGTCCGAAGGCGATGCCGGCAAGGGCGATGCCCACGAGCGTCGATGCATCGGCGGTGTTGGCCCACGCTCCGCTAGCTTGTCCGGTGCGCTGTCCGCCGTAGCGGAGGAAGATGAGTGCATTGACAGACCACTCGGCGCCAGCGATGCACATCAGCACTGTCCACATCGAGATGTCCATCCC
>JBILUL010000055.1:0-25952 GCA_044371005.1 Phycisphaerales bacterium
TGGAGTCGTACGCGAGAAGCCGGCCGGTGCAGATGAGCATCGGCGCGAGTGCGTAGACGTGGAAGACGCGTGAACGCAGCAGGTTGCCGGCGACCGCGGCCGCGCAGGCCATGATGAGCCAGGCGGTGATCTGGGCCCATCCGCCCAGCAGCAAGGCGATGGTGATGAGCAAGAGTGCAGCCGCCTGCACATGCATCATGGCGCCCAGGCGTTCGCGGCTGTTTGAAGGGGTGACTCGGAAGCAATCGAGGTGCCCGGCCAGGAACCAGCCGATGGTGGCGGTGGAGGCAAAGTACGCCGCGGGGGCGAGCCAGTCGGTCGCGTTCCAGTCTCGAAGCGAGAGGACTCCAATGACGCAGCTCCAAGCCGTGACGCTGAAGGTCGAAGCGAGGGGCGACCACTGGTGCCAGTGATCCAGCGTGAGTGAATCAGAGATTGACCCAAGGGGCTGGGCATCAATCTCCCGCCGCACGCTGCTCCAGAGGAGTTCGACGTGGTAGGTGACCCAGACGAAGATGGAGAAGCTCAGGGCGATGGTTGGAACGTCGCGTCCTTGCTGGAAGAACCACAAGCCGCCCAGAAGCAGTGTTGCAATTCGAACCAGGCTGCGAACGTGGGTGAATGCCTTGCCTTGAGCTGCGGAGATGCCAAGGCCGATGAGCAGCAGCATCGTGAGGTAGGCGGGCATGACCACCGGACGGGCGGGCGAATCGGCGAAGAGGAAGGGTGCCAGATATCCGCCGATCAGGGAGACGATGGCAATGACGGGCAGTTTGGCCAGTGCGGAGATCGCGATGCCGCCCACGGCGGTGAGGCCAAGCAGCGCAAAGGCCACGGAGTCAGGCAGCAGACCATAGAGCCTGAACGCGGCGTAGACACTGGCGTAGACCACGCCCAGCCCAGCGGCAAATGCGCCCGTTGCCGCGGCGGACGACACGCGGCGACGGAGCACTTCGCCGCATGCCACCAGCACGCAGCCAAAGAACGCGGCGATCGAGCACTTCACCGCGGGTGCCATGTCGAACCAGCCGCGGTCAAAGCCCAGCTTGAGAAAGAGGACAATGCCCAGTACGACGGCGAGCGCTCCAGCGATGGCGTACCAGCGCCCGCCGATGAGGCTCTCGATGTCCCAGGAAGAAAGCGAAGAAGGTTCGGCGCTGACGCGGCGTGATTGAGAGCGTCCCGTTGCAGGATCGGCCTGGGGATCGAGTCCATGTCCGAACTTCATGCCTGCACGCGCCCGTGCGTTGGCTGCTGCTGCGCGAAGCGTGTCGACCAATGGTGGAACTGGTGCCGCGGCGGGTGGTGTGACCGGGAGCGGAGGCGGAAGCACTGGGTGGTGAGCCGAGCCTTCCTGTATGTGTGCAACTTCGAGAGACGCGGCTTCAGGAACGATTGGAGCATCAGCGCCGGCAAGTTCGATCAGTGCTTCGCCGGGCGCAGGCAGACCTGTCGCGTTGGGTGAAGGCTGTCCGACGGCCACTCCTGCTGCCGGCTCGCCTGTCCCCGCGGCATGAGCCAGCGCGGCTGGGGCGACTTCCTCCTGCAACTTGAGATGATCCTCAACGCGGCGAATGCGAGCTTCGAGCCCGGCCAATCGTTCATTCAACTCGTGCGGCAGTGCGGTCATCATCCGGGCTCCTGGTCCAACGCTCATTTCTGAACGATGTTGTTAGCGTACACTAACAACATCGTCAAGTCAAGCCGTTGTGCTTGAGCGTTGTTTGAAATGCGTCGCAAGCAGCTGTCTTTAAGGGCGTTGACGTGTGGGACGGCAGCCGGCGGACTGAACGTCGCTGGCGGCGGTATCACGTGCGTGGCCGGTCTTGGCGCGGGCTCAAGGGGGGAGGGGGAGATGGGGAGATTGCAGATTCCCCGGTCAGATGTGAAGTACTACTTCGTGAATGAGGCGATAGTGAGAGCCTGTGGGCGACAGGATGCTCTCGAAGAGACAGATGCGGGAGAGTTCAAATGCAGGGAGAGTGCATTCGAGATCAAGCGTGAGACTGGGCTGTGGAGGGGAGCATCGCGAGAGCGTGAAGTGTGGCTCGAATCGGTCGTTGCCGGGCTTGGCAGCGACGCGTGCGAGCCGAAGGGCGAGGCGTTTCTGGGCTTCGCGCAGCTGCGGCGTGCAGGATGCAACAACGGCGATGAGGCGTGCGGGTGGCTTTTCGGGGAAGGTAGCGATTCGGCGTGGAGTGATGGTCTGTGGGCCAAGACCGGCGAGTGCCTGGGTCATTGACACGATGACTGCATCAAGGTGCTTCTCTCCCACGTTGCCGATGAACTGGAGGGTGAGGTGGATCTGTTCGGGTGGGATCGGCTTGAAGGCATCGGGCAATGACGCGGGGAGTGCCTCGCGCAGGGCACGGGCTACTTCAACCGGCGGCATCGCTGCGACAAACAGGCGGCGGGTACGCATGGCTGCTGAGCCTAGGCGTCACGAGTGCGGGTTCGGACCGATAAGCACATGCCAGGGGCGGGGCGAGGGCGTGCATCTTCGCCCCGAGCCGGTTGGAATGCCACCCGGGTGCTTATATAATCTGGCTCCAACCAACCACCGGCCTTCGTCCAGGGCCGTCACAACGAGTAAGGCACGTCCCATGCGCATTGGTGCAATCGGCATTGATTCCTCCCACCTTCCGGAGTTCACGAAGCGGATCAAGGGTCTGCATGGGGAGGGGAAGACGAAGTGTCAGGTGACCCATTTCTGGGATCCGGGCACCCACGAGTGGCAGCACCCCGAGGGCGCCAAGCGCTCGGCGGAAGATGTCGCCAACTGGCGCAAGACCACGCTTGAGCTCGGCGCCACGCAGGTCGATTCGCTGGATGAACTGCTCAAGAACGTTGATGGCGTGATGGTGCTGAACATCAACGGTCACCGCCACCTCGAACTGGCGATCGGCCCGATTGCCCGCGGCATGCCGACCTACATCGACAAGCCCGTGACCTGCTCGCTCGATCAGGCCAAGAGCCTTCTGAGCATGACGCGTCAGTACAAGGCACGCTGCTATTCAGCCTCGTCGCTGCGATTCGTGACCGAGATTCCCAAGCTCAACAAGGAGAAGCTGGGGAACATCGTGGCGATTGACGCCTTCGGCAACGGTGAACTGCTCGACATGATGCCCCACCTCTGGCACTACGGCTGCCACAGCATCGAGATGGTGGATGCGATCTTCAAGTGGAGCGGTCAGGGCGCAGGTGTGAAGCGTGTGAGCGCGATCTGCAACGATGACCGCCACCTGCTCGACATGGAATACCACGATGGCCGCATCGCACGCCTCCGCATGGACCGCAAGGCCTCCTGGGCCTTCGGCGCCACCGTGCATGGCGAGAAGGGCGTCGAGCAGTTCGTCGTCGACTTTGCCCCCGTCTACTCGCGCCTGGTTGAAGGCATGGTCAAGTTCTTCGAAGGCGGCGAACCCCCGGTCGAACTTCGCGACATCGTCGAGAACGTCGCGGTGATGCAGATGGGCAATCAGTCCATCGCCCTCAACGGCGAATGGGTCGAGATCCCGACTATTCGGTAAGTTTGTATTCTGTTTGGATAAATTTCTGACATTTTGTGCTTGTCAAGGCAGGGGCCGCGCTGGTATGTTATGTAATAGCAAGTTATAGAATATGGCGACCAAGAGGGTTGTGTTCGTGAGAGATCACCCTTGAAGTCGCTTGTCGTGAAGTGTTGTGTGCGTGTCAAAACGGTTTCCGCCCGTCTTGGCCGCAGAGAGAGAATGTTCAAGAGGAGAGCCTGAGATGAAGACTGTTTCCCTTTCCATCGTCGCCCTTGCGGGCATCACGGCTTCGGCCAGTGCGATCGACCTGACGCACCTCAAGACCATCGATGTCAGTTCGTTCTCGGCGAGTTCAACCGCCGCGAACTACATCGGCAGCAATCCTTCCGCCATCGCGTGGGACGGCACCGATCTGTATGTCGGTGGGTACAACTCGGCTGGCGCAGTGGCGCCGACGGCGATCAACAAGATCTCCTCGGCTCTGAATGTGCACTCGCTGGGTACCAACTCGTTCGGCTCTTTCGGCACTGCCAACTCGCGTGGCATCTCGAGCCTCGCCGTGAAGAACGGCAGGCTCGGCGCCAGCCTCGACAACGGTGCAGGCAACGCCAACTCGGCGCGCCTCTTCAGCGTCACGGGTTCGCCTACCCAGCTTTGGAGCGTTGGCGCCCCCACCAGCGGCACGGGCGATTCGACTCGCCGCGGCATGGCCCTTGACTTTGACCCCGGCTTCAACGGGGCCGGCACCAATCAGGGTGTGGCCTACCTCGGACTCAACTCGGGCCGCCGCCACCTGCTCGACGCTGCCACTGGCCTCTACATCAACGGCCAGAACGCTGGCGCCATCATCAACTTCAACCCCGCTTCGACGACCTGGCGTGATATGGCCTTCAACCCCGCCACGGGCGATCTCTACACCCGCGAATCCAACCGCGTGGGCAAGGCTATCCGCAACGGCGACAACAGCTTCACGACGGTCAGCGGCGGTCAGTCGGTCGCCATCGTGACCGGCACGGTTGCCGCGGCAGTCGACAATCAGAACCTGGCCTTCGTCAACTCCCCCACTCAGGGGAGCTTCCTGATGTACAACGACCGTTCGACCGCCGCGGGCGGCCAGACGTTCAACAACGTCGTGAAGGCTGTCGACCTCAACGGTGCGGCCCAGGTGTTGAACTTCATCGGCGGCTTCAGCGCGCTCGATGGCAACGGCGCGTACGACTTCTCGTTCCACGCTGCGTCGAACACGCTGGCGATTTCTGACTTTGCGAACCGCAAGGTCTACTTCTTCGGTGTGCCCACTCCCGGTTCGCTGGGTGTGCTTGGTCTGGCCGGCCTGGTGGCGACCCGCCGCCGCCGCGCCTGAATCGCAGCATGACTTTCACTCCTGGCCGGGTTGATCTCCGGCCAGGGGCTTCAAGACCGACTGATGTCCTGAATGCACCATGGGTTATCCATGGGCTTTGTTCCCATGGGTTGGCCTAGAGTGCGCGCGTGAAGACTCCACTTCGAGCCAAACGGAAAGTGATCGAACTCAAGAACATCACGCCTCAGCCCGGCAGACCACTGTACATGGTGGTGAAGGACACGCTGCGTGCCGCGATCGACGCGGGGCGGTTCCAACCCGGTGACCGGTTGCCCAGCACGAAGGTCCTCAGCGAGAAGCTGAGTGTCTCGCTTGTGACGGCGCACCGAGCGCTGCAGGAACTGGTGACTTCTGGAGTGCTCCGGCGAGGTCAGGGCAAGGGCACGTACGTCCATGAGGATTACGGCCGCGAGACGCGGCGGGGTCTTGGTTATCGCCTGGGCATCGTCTTCCACGCCGACAGTTCGCTGGCGGATGCCTACAACGGTCAGATCTTCGAGGGCGTCCGGCGCGAGGCCAACGAGCTGGGCATTGACATGGTGCTGCTGCGCTACGGCGAAGACTGGCGCAATGAGTGCAATGGCTATCTGTTCGTGAATCCCTTCGAGGACCAGCTGATGCGTCCGGTTCGGCCCGGCAAGCGCGGCCCCGGCGGCGAGGATCAGACCGCGGCACCGATCATGGTGGTTGGCGCGACCTTCACGCTCCCCAACGTGATGTGCGTGGACACGGACAATGTGGGCCTTGCAACCGCCGCTGTGAACTATCTGGCTGAGCTGGGCCATCGGAATGTGGCGTTCGTCGGCGGCAGCGGCAAGGTGAGCAACGACCGGGACCGCCACAGTGGCTTCCTCGCGGCGTGCCGAGCCGCGGGCATCACGGTCCGCAGCAACTGCGTCATCAGAAATGGCGGATGGCGCATGGAAGAGACCGAGCGGCTGATGCTCGAACGTGAGCTGGCTGGCCCGGACCGGCCTAGTGCGGTGTTCGCCGCGGGATATCACTTTGCACTGGACACCTATTCCGCAGCGTTGAATGTCGGCCTTCGGGTGCCGCAGGATCTCTCGGTGATCGGTGTCGACGATCCGCCGAGTGCGAGCTTCGTGACGCCGCCACTGACCACGTTCCGCCAGCAGATGCTGGAAATGGGGCGTGCGGCGGTGCGGACGCTTTTTGCCCGCGTGCAGCAGGGTGCCCCGCAGGCTCGCAACGTGTCTGTGCAGCTTCCCGCCGAGTTCGTTGAACGTCTCTCCTGTGCGAGTTCAAGCGCACAGCCCACCACCGGTGCGGTCTCCATGGCCGTATCGCTCTCTCCCTCCCATCTCCCTCGATCCGTACTTCGCGAGGGCAGGAGTTTCAAGCCGTGATGAATCAGAAGTCGCCGAGCCTTCGTGAGCATTCGCATCCCCGACGAACCTCCGGCCACCGACCCGGGTTCACGCTCATTGAACTGCTGGTGGTGATCGCGATCATCGCCCTGCTGATCGGCGTGCTGCTCCCGGCCCTGGGCAAGGCCCGCGACAGTGCGCGCACCACCAAGTGCAGCAGCAATCAGCGACAGCTGACCATCTCGCTGACGCAGTACGCGCAGGATTACAAGTTCAAGTTTCCCCCCTCGCTTCCGGGCACTTCAGCCAATCCCGGAAACTTCTGGTACGATCTGCCCCGCCTGGGCAACTACCTGCCGCAGATCGTCTTTGTCGATCGTCCTGCCGCCGGCTTTGAGACAATCGCCGGCGGCGTGATGGCGTGCCCCAATCACATTTCGGGTGCAAGGTCCTACGGCATGAACCGCTGGGCCAACTCGGCCTGGGGCTCAATCACCAATCCGGTGACGCCCAGCAGCGCAGGCGGTCGCGCGTTTGATGCAAACGTCGACTTCTCATCCAAGATGATCCTCATCGGAGAAATGTGGGCGATCCAGTCGATCGACAACAACGGCGAGCGCGTCTGGGTCACGCAGGACTCCTTTGGAATCTTCGGAACCCCCGGCGAGCGGTTCGGCGGCGGCAACGGTGTCAGCGACGCTTCAATCTCACCGGGCTTCGGCGATGGCCGGCCTCCGGAAATGGGTTCTGGGTTCGCGATGCCCAAGAGCTACATGTCGTACTCGCGGCACCCTCGCAAGAAGAGCGACCAGGTGACCCCCAGCGGCCCAACCCTCATGGGCTTCGTCGATACTCATGTGGAGATCAAGTCCGCCGAGAAGCTCTTTGACCGGACCACGGGCAAGAGCTTCATGGATGCCATGTGGTCCCCCAAGGATCCCGAGATCGATCGCATCCCCTGAGTACCGGGTCGCGCCCCCTCGCTGTCCCGGCAACCTATCGTGCTGACGCCTTCCTCGGCGCCCTTCTCCCCACCATGAGTGCCCAGCGTACGGATGCCCCACAGTCCCTTCACGCACGCCACATTTGATCGGAGAACCGCGATCGCCAGGATCGCGGCGGGTGCCTGCGCGGGAGCGGCGGCACTGACCACGGCCTCCTGCTCGCCGCACGCCGACACCTCCGGACGCACGGTGCGCCTCTGGACCCTGGCCCTGAGCCCTCGGTTTGATGACTACATGCGGGCACACGTCCGCGCATTCGAACAATCTCATCCCGGCGTGCGGGTTGAATGGACGGATGTGGCGTATGACGCGCTGGACCGCAAACTGATCGCCGCGGCGGCAGCGGGCATGGCACCCGATGTCGTCAACATGGCGGACCTCAACTACGCCCGATTCGTCGCCTTGGGCGCGTTCCGTGATATCAGGGCGGATTTGCCGGGTGATCCCGCCACGACCTATCTCCCGGGCGCGCTGAGTCTGTGCACCATCGGCGGCAAGTTGCTCGCCCTCCCCTGGTATGTGAACCCGCAGACGCGGATCATCAACACCGAAGTGCTGGCGAGGGCCAACTACGACGCGCTGAAGCTGCCGGGCGACTGGTCGGGCCTCATGCAGATCGCCCCCACGTTCCGCAGAATCACTCAGAACTACCTCTTCTCGCAGCCCCTTGGCGAAGAATCTCAGCTGCCGATCATGATGCTGGCCGAAGGGCTCGAACCGCTTCGGGCACGCGACGGCGGGCGCCTCGCGGCGAATCTCTCCAGTGAGCCCGTTGCCAGGTACCTGAACCAGTGGGTGGAACTCTACCGCAGCGGTGCGCTCCCGCGTGAAGCCGCGACCAAAGGGCACGCGCACCTGCTTGATCTCTATCAGGATGGGCGCGTCGGAATCATCTCCACCGGCCCCAACTTTCTCAATCGCATCCGTGATGTCTCACCCAAGGTCTATGCGACCACGACCGTGCAGCCCGGTGCGGTCGGGGCTCTGGGACGCGTTCACATGCCGGTGATGGTGCTTGCAGTCTCCGGTCAGTCTCGCTTTCCCCGGGAAGCGGCCGAACTGGCGTGGTTCATGACCTCGGCTCCCGCGCAGACGGCGCTCTGCAAGCTCGCGCCGATCATGCCCAGCAGCGTGGCATCGCTGCAGGACCCGTTCTTTGCTGATGTGGCGGCTCGCGAAAAGGACAAGACTCTGGCACTTGGCACATCGGTGGCCCTGCGCACGCTGCCACAGGCAGTGGCGTTCACCGCAAGCCTTGATACATGGCCCAATCTCAGGCGGGCCTTCGAGGATGAGTTCAAGCGCGTGCTGCTCGATGGGGCCGATCTGCGCACGTCACTTGCACGCATCGACACGGCCTGGAACGAACTGCTCGACGCGGCACCTCCGGCCGGACTTGAGTGCGTGCCGCGCCCCAGCCGCGTTGAGGCACCCGCAGCCTTCGTGAATCCCGGAGGTGCTGCGTGAATCGACCAACGCTGCGCACGCGGCTGATCCCATGGTTCTTTCTTTCGCCCGCCGCGGCGGTCCTGGGAGTCTTCTTCCTGGGCGCTCTGGTGCAGGTCATCTACTACTCCTTCACCCGCTACACCGCCTTCCGCGGCCCCGAGTTTGTCGGCCTCGAGAACTACCAGCGACTGCTGGTGAGTTCACGCTTCTGGATCTGCCTTGGAAACAGTGCTCTCTATCTGGCTGTCACCCCCGCCATCATTGCGCTGAGTCTTGGTGCCGCGATGGTGGTTGAGTCGCTGGGCCGCCAGGGCAAATGGCTGCGGCTGCTCCTGTTCCTTCCCGTGATCACGCCGACGGTCGTTGCCGGTGTTGCATGGCAACTGCTGCTCAATGAAGACTCGGGGCTGGTGAACCTGCTGCTGACCTGGATCGGCCTGCCTCGGGTCGCGTGGCTGAGTCAGCAGCCCTGGACTCTCGTGAGCGCGATGCTCGTGACGCTCTGGAAGGGCTTCGGGTTCTACATGATGGTCTTCCTGGCCGGGCTCCTGGCCGTTCCCAAGGAACTGCAGGAAGCCGCGTCACTCGATGGAGCCTCACGCCTTGGCGTCTTCCGCAACGTGACGCTCCCGGCACTGATGCCTTCGATCGTGCTGGTCTTCATCGTCTCATCGATCTCGGCACTCAAGGTCTTCGATGAGCTGTATGTGCTGGCACGAGGAGCCCCGATCACCCAGCAGACTGCGGTCCCGCTGCTCTATCGCATCGCCATTGAAGAGGGCGATTACGGGCTGGCCTGTGCGCTGGGCCTTCTGATCTTCCTGTTCATCCTCTCCTTCAGCATCGTCAATCTGCGGCTCACCTTCAAGGCGGAGGGCGGAGCATGATCGAACGATGTTCGTTCATGCACACGCTGGCCATTCTGGGCTTCGCGGTGGTCTTCGCCATCGCCGCGGTCGGGCCGGCGATCTGGCTTCTGGCGATCTCGCTCCAGCCGCCGGGGACCGAGTTGTACAGCATCGGATCTGCGCTCACACTGAAGAACTTTCAGGCGGCCTGGAAGGACGGGGCGATGGGCCGTCCGCTCATCAACAGCATTCTCGTGACGTTCACGCGTGCGAGCCTCAATGTCGTGATCGCGGCAATGGCTGCGTATCCGCTGGCGAGCATGAAGTTCAAGGCACGCAACACCATCTTCGTGCTGCTGCTGTGCACCATGATGGTCCCCGAGCAGGTCGTGCTTGTGCCGATGTTCCGCATCGTTGTGGGCCTTGGGCTCTATGACACGCTCGCCGCCGTCGTCCTTCCCTTCAGCGTCACGGCCTTTGGAATCTTCCTCTGCCGCCAGGCCTTCATGGCCGTCCCGCCCGCTCTATGCGAGGCGGCGACGATCGATGGTGCGGGGCCAGTGCGTATCTGGTGGCATGTGATGCTGCCGCTGGCCGCGCCGACGCTCGCGACCTTGGCCTTGTTCAGCATCATCGGTGCCTGGAGCGATCTGCTCTGGCCGCTGATCGTGCTGCAGTCGCGCGAACAGATGACGCTGCCCGTGGCAGTGAACACGCTCTTGAGTACCTTCAGCACCAATGTGCGAGCGGCCTACGCGGGCGCGGTGCTTTCGCTGATTCCCATCATTCTGATCTTTGCACTGCTCCAGCGCTTCATGAAGCCCGAGATGTTTGGAGGAGCGGTGAAGGGATGACTCCTGAGTTGAAAGGCTTCGATGCGTGAGATTGCAACCAAAGTCCTGATCGTGGGCGGAGGCACCGGCGGCGTCGCCGCGGCGTTGGCGCTTGGTTCCCGCGGCATCGACTGCACCGTCATCGACCCATTCGACTGGATCGGCGGCCAACTCACCAGTCAGGCTGTCCCCCCGGACGAGAACCAGTGGGTGGAGACCTTCGGGGCCACCGCACGCTATCAGAAGTTTCGCGAACTGGTACGGGCGTGGTATCGCACGAATCGCACGCTCACCGCCGAGGCGGCGCACGCCCCCCACCTCAACCCCGGCGGCGGCTGGGTGAGCCGTCTGTGCGCCGAACCCAGCGTGATGCACGGAGTGCTCCAGCAGATGCTCCGCGCCGTCACACGCAACGGTTCGCCCCGGATCATCACAGGCATGAAGCCCTTCGCAGTGAGCAGCACAGGCGATCGCGTGGACTCCGTGGAGTTCCGATCCTGCGAACCCTCTGCATCGAATGACAGTCTGGTCGTCCGCGCCGAGTTGGTGCTCGATGCCACGGAACTGGGCGATGTCTACGAACTGGCAGGCATCGAGCATGCCATCGGTGCTGAACATCAGGACGTCTACGGTGAAATGCACGGCCGCACCGATGTGACTGACCCGATGGATCAGCAGGCATTCTCCTGGTGCTTTGCGGTTGAGCACCGCCCGGGCGAGAATCACACCATTCCCAAGCCAGCGAACTACGACTTCTGGGCCTGCTATGTTCCAAAGATGGTGCCCAAGTGGTGCGGCCCCCTCTTCTCTTGGACAGTGCCCAGCCACAACGTCGAAGGCAGTCGGACGTTTCCGTTCATTCCCGCCCCGGAACGCTGCCCCGAAGGAATGTGGGACATGTGGCGGTATCGGCGCATCGTTGACAGTGCGCTGTACGAGAATCCTCGCGAGCATCCGGATGTCTGCCTGGTCAACTGGGTGCAGATGGACTACTGGCTCACGCCCCTGCTTGGCGTCGATGAAGCCACGCAGGCCAAGGCACTGGCGGGCGCACGCGAGCAATCCATGGCACTGCTCTACTGGATGCAGACCAGCGCGCCGCGTCTTGATGGCACCATCGGCTTTCCCGGGCTCAAGCTCCGAGGCCAGGAACTTGGAACACGCGACGGCTTTGCAATGGCACCCTACATCCGCGAGCCGCGGCGACTGCACGCTCGAACCATGGTCAGCGAAGCGCACATCGGAACCGAACAACGCCGCGCTGAGGGCAAGGCAGATCAGGACCTCTCGCCGTTCGGCCTGGCAGAACCCTTCGCGGACTCGGTGGGCATCGGGCACTACACGCTCGACCTGCACCCGAGCACTTCGGGCCGCAACTCCCTCTATGTTCCTGCTGCCCCCTTCCGCATCCCGCTTGGGTCGCTCATCCCCGTGCGTGTTCGCAACGTGATCGCCGCGGGCAAGGGCATCGGTGTCACGCACATCACCAACGGATGCTATCGCATGCACCATACTGAGTGGAACATCGGAGAATCTGCCGGGCTGCTCGCCGCGTTCTGTCTGGAGCGAAAGCTCGAGCCAGCGCAGGTGCATGCCGATGCCGCCCGCCTCGAGGAATTCCAGCGCGAACTGGTCGCCGAGGGCGTGCGGATTGCATGGCCCTGGGAGAAGTAACGCCTCACGATTCCATGAATGACAAAGCGGACCCGATTGACGGGTCCGCTTTGCGTTTCAGGCCGATCTTGTCCGACGCGGCACGCCGCGGCGGGATGTTCGGAGATGAGGTTACTTGGCCTTGGCAGCCTTGTCGTTGATCACCGCCGCGGCGAGACCATCGGCGAAGGTGGCGAGCTGGCTCTTGGCCTTGTTCTGCACCGCATCGGCGAACGCCACGAGCTGGTGGAGGAAGCGCGTGTCGTGGCTGGGCACTTCATGCGTTTCAACCTTGCCGACCAGATCCTTGAAGATCAGTTCGTTGGGCTTCTCGTAGTCGTAGCAGAGCATGCCCGCGTCACCGATCAGGTTCAGCGTGAAACGCGAGGTTTCGGCCCAGCCGCTGAGGATGACGCCGGCGACGCCCGCGGGGACGTTGGCAGAACCCTTCTTCTGGCCCTTGACGACGACGGTCGCGGCGGTCTCGGCGCGCTTCTTCCATTTGTGATCGAAGATGCAGCCGGTGAGCTTGGCGGGACCGACGACGTAGTGGAAGAGATCGAGCGAGTGGCTGCCCATGTCGAGGAACGCGCCGCCGCCGGACTTCTTGGGATCGCTGAACCACTTGGTCTCGTGGCCGGGCAGATCGCAGGCAAAGGCGTTCTCGAAGCGGACGAGGCGACCGATCTTGCCGGAGCCCACGAGTTGCTTCATCGTGTTGACCGGGGTGGCAAAGCGGTGGCAGTACGCGACGAAGGAGGGAACCTTCTTGTTCTTGGCCGCCAGGGAAGCGAGCTTCTTGGCGTCGGCCAGCGTGTGGGCGATGGGCTTTTCCATCAGCACAGGCAGCTTGGCCTTGAGGGCCGCCTCGACCAGCTTCACGCGGATGCTGGGGGGCGTGCAGATCACCAGACCGTGCACGGTGAGGGAGCCGGCCTTGACCGCCTTGATGAGGTCGGCGAGGGAGGCGAATGCCGCCGCACCGGTATCCGCGGCGACGCGGTTGCGCTGCTCTGCGACCGGATCGACCACTGCCACCACCTGCACACGGCCGTTGCTTGCCTTGGCCGCACCGATATGAGCGTTGGAGATGCCACCTGCGCCCACGATACCAATCTGAAATGCCCCGTCTGCCATGGAAGTTATGCTCCTAGAAGAACCCGTCAGCCTGCTGCGGAAAAAACCGAATTCCGCGAGGGAGGAAGGATAGTCGCCGCGGGTGTGCAACGATTGGTGCATGGGTATTGCTGGCACCATTTTCGTCGGTTTGATGGCCACGGTGGCGCTCTTCTCACCTGCCGCGGCGGCACCTCCGGCGGAGATCCGTGGCACCTGGGTGACGACCACGGCCAACGACGCCATCTCGACCCCGGAGAAGACGGCCCAGACGATGCGGCGGCTCCGGGAGATTGGGCTCAACACGGTCTATGTCGAGTGCTGGAAGAATGGCTACACGCAGTATCCCAGCAAGGTGCTGGAACGGACCATCGGCGTTGACCGCCGCCCGGCGCTCATGGCGCAGGACCCGGGCGACGATCCGACCAAGTCCGCATCGCCGGGGCGCGACCTTCTGGGTGAGACGCTGCTGGAGGCACGCAAGAACAACCTGACGTACATCGCGTGGTTTGAGTATGGCTTCATGGCCGCGCACAAGGACACCGACAACCACCTTCGTCGCATGAAGAAGGAGTGGTTGAGCCTCGACAAGAACGGCAATGAAGTGGCGCCCAACGGGTTTGTGTGGATGAATCCGCTGCATCCCGATGCCCGCCAGTTCCTTCTGGATCTTGTGCTTGAGGCGGTGGAACGCTACGACCTTGATGGCATTCAGCTTGATGATCGCATCGTGTGGCCGTACATCACGATGGGGTACGACGCGTACACCAAGGCGCAGTATGCCAAGGAGCACGATGGCAAGGAACCGCCGCTGGATGAGAAGGACCCGCAGTGGATGCGCTGGCGTGCAGACAAGGTCAATGAGTTCAGTCGCATGTTCGTGCAGGAGGTCCGCAAGGCCAAGCCGAATCTGATCATCTCGCTTTCGCCCGCACCGTATCCGTGGGTATATGACCATTACCTTCTGGAGTGGCCCAAGTGGGCGGCGTGGACCGCGGCCGATGCGTTGCACCGTCCGTGGAACACGTGGGCTGGGAACGGAGTGACGCCGCGTTGGGATGAGTTCGTTCCCCAGTGCTATCGGTTCAGCTACGACGCGTTTGCCGCGACGTGGAATCAGCAGGTGGAGCAGATGAAGACGCTGGGTGCCGGGCGTGTGAAGGATCTCATCGCGGGCATCCGGGTGGTCGGCGAGGGCAAGGACTCGACGTGGGATGACTTGCGGCGATCGATTGAGCTGGCGCGATCGACGGGCGGGGGCGGGCATGTGCTCTGGTTCAGCCGGGGCGTGCTGGATGTCTTCCCCAAGGAACTGACGGAGTTCTACAACGTCAGAGAGCTCGGACATGCGCCTCATCCGGCGCGGCAATGATCTTTCGGCGTGGCGAGGGGCCCCTTCAACACAGGAGTGACCGATGACGATGCGAGTTCTGAGTCAGACCGCGATGCTGATGCTGCTGGCCGGCTTGGTGCAGGCGCAGGCCACGAAGGACGCGGCCCACGAGTCCAAACCTCCGGCACACGCCGCGGGGGCAACCGCGACGCTGAACGAGGCCGTGGGACTGATGACCGGTGCCTTCAGCAGTGCGGCGCAGGCAGCCACCGACAAGGACTACTTTGACATCCGCCTGCACATGGTGCCCATCTGGCCCGGTGCCAAGGATGGCACCTGGCTCTATGTGGAGCAGGCGATGAGTTCGGTGCTGGCTCGCCCGTATCGCCAGCGGATCTACCGCGTCTCGCTGCTGGCCGACGGCTCGATCCAGAGCGATGTCTACATGCTCCCGGGCGATCCGCTCAAGTTCGCCGGTGCGTGGCAGAAGCCCGAAATGCTCGATGCCCTCAAGCCAGAGGAACTCAAGCACAAGGATGGATGTGCCGTCGTGCTCAAGAAGGGCGAAGATGGGGCCTATTCGGGAGGCACCAAGGGCAAGGAGTGTGCGAGCGATCTGCGCGGTGCGGCCTACGCGACCTCAGAGGTTCGCATGGATGCCAAGGGGCTGGTGACCTGGGACCGGGGCTATGACAAGGAAGACACGCAGGTCTGGGGTGCTCAGAAAGGCGGCTATCACTTCAAGCGTGTGAGCGTTGAAGAGTCGCTGCTGCCGCCGACACCGCCCGCTGAGCCCAAGGTCGTGCCGCCTGCCCCAACTGTCCCACCGCCGCCCACTCCCGAAGCTCCCAAGCCGATGAAGCCTGAACTGGTGCATCCGCCGCAGGATCTTGTGCCACCCGGTGGCCCGAAATGACGCCGCGGCGTGGAAACTCGCGGGGCACGCGTGGGCTTCGGGGCCTCAATCACCCGCGTAGAGCTTTGCGAAGTCGCGCCAGAATCCCGCGTACGTCTTGGCGACGCATGCGGGATGATTGATCCATGTGTTGGGACGGCGAAGCCCGATGAGCGCCAGCGACATCGCCATGCGATGATCGTCGTAGGTATCGAACCGGACTTGCGGCGCATGATCGGAGCAGTCGATGCCATGCAGCGGCGGCGTGATCGTGATGGCATCGCTGTCGCCCGCGACCGGCGTTGCGACCACGACGCCGATCTTGGCGAGTTGCTCCTGCATGGCCAGGATGCGATCGGTCTCCTTCACCCGAAGCGTTCGCAGCCCGCGGATGATGGAAGTGCCGTGAGCAAAGCACGCCACCGATGCGAGCGTCATCGCGGCATCGGGCATGTCGCTCATATCCGCCAGAACGGGCGAAACCGCGGCGGCAGAATCCACTTCGATGAACGATGCCTCTCCGGCCTGGTGCAGCGAAACCCCAGCACCCATGCGGCGCAGCAACTGGGGGAACATCGCATCGCCCTGGAGCGACTGATCATCCAACCCAACCACGCGGCAGCGCAGATTGGGAATCCCGCACATTGCAGCAGCCGCCCAGAAGTACGTCGCGCCACTGGCATCGGGCTCCACGTGATACGTGAACGCAGGCAGCACACCAGCTTCGCTCGTGCCCCCGATGCGAATGACCTGACCATCGGATGATGACCTTGACTCAACGCCAAGCCGCGCGAGCAGCCCAAGCGTCATCTGGACATAGGAAGCGCTGGTCGCGGGCTCCGTCAACTTGAGCGTGAGTCCCTTTGGCAGGAACGGCGCCGCCTGAAGCAATGCAGAAATGAACTGGCTCGACAGCGTGGAACCAACAGTGATGTTCGTGGGGCACGAGGCCAGATCGGCCGGCGGCACGATGCGCATCGGAGGACACTGCCCGTTCCCGGAAGGGAACTCGACCGTACACCCGAGTGTGCGGAGCATCTCGGCCAGCTCGCCGATGGGGCGCTGGCGCATGCGGGCGTTGCCATCGATGACGATCGGCACCGGCGACAACAAAGCGGCACCGGCGAGGAATCGCACCGCCGTTCCGGCGTTGTTCAGGTTGAGCACCAGCTCGCCGCCCGCCGTCTCTTTGGGTGCCCAGCGTCCACCAACGCCGGTGATTTCAAGCAGGTCCTCGCGCTCCACCACACTCGCGCCAAGCTGAGTTACGGCGCGGAGCATCTGGCGGGCATCATCGGCATCGGTCAGCGGCCGGTGAAGCGTGGAAGTGCCTTGAGCGAGTGCCGCGAGGAGAATGGCGCGGTTGGTCAGACTCTTGGAGCCCGGGGGCATGACCTTCACGATGTGATGAGCATGAACGGGCCGAGCCTCATGGAGCGTCGGGATGCGCAGCGAATCAGGGAGCTGATCGATGCGATCCACCAGCATGGGCGTCACCAAAGGCGAGACCGCAAAGCCGGTCACGCGCTCTCATCCTCGCGGCGGAAGACCGCAACGATGTCTTCGAGGGGAATCACAAACAGACGGTTGTCCCCCTCGAGATCGACGGGAATCGCATGCTTGGGATTGAAGAGAATGCGATCGTACTTCTTGATCGGGTAGTCATCGTCCTTGTCGACCTGCGCCGACACGGCGACGATGCGACCGGTGATGGTCGGAATCTCGATCTTGTCGGGAAGGTGAATGCCCGCCTTGGTCTGCTTCTTGTCGTCATCCTTGCGGATGAGGACGCGTTTGCCAATCGGCTCGACCACTTCGAGTTTCGAGGCGCGGGGTGCCCGGTTGGAATCTGAGCTGCTCATGGTCAGGGGAAGGGTACGGCAGCAGACGAAGACGTGGCGATGCACTCCTGTGCATCGGTCCATGCGGCACTCCGTGCCGCAGTCCAGAGGCACTCTGTGCCTCCCTGGTCGCCTCATGACACGAATCAACACCGCACTACCCAAGCAAAAGGCCCGAGGGCAAAGCCCCCGGGCCAATGTCAGTACGTAGCTCGCAGCCACAGCGTTCGTTCACCACCCCAACCACCCCAACGACTCACTCCGGCGGCAGCGCACAGTGCCCGCCGTTCTTGGCGTGATAGTCCTGGTGATACTCCTCGGCCATGTAGAACTTGCCGGCCTTGGCCACGGTCTCCACCTGCGTCACGATCGGGCGGGCCTTGTACTTGTCGGCCTTCGAGAGGGTCGCGATGTACTCCTTCGCCGCGGCGAGCTGCGCGTCATCCGTGCAGAAGATCGCCGAGCGATACTGATCGCCCACATCCGGGCCCTGGCGATTCAGCTGCGTCCCGTCATGGAACTTGAAGAACTTCTCGAGGAGCTGGGCATAGGTGATCTTGGTGGGGTCGAAGAGGATCCGCACAACTTCCGCATGACCGGTGTTGCTGTAGCAGACCTGCTTGTACGTCGGGTTCTCCGTCTTGCCACCCATGTACCCGCTCGCGGCATCAATCACGCCCGTAAGCTGCGCGAAGCGATCTTCCACGCCCCAGAAGCACCCACCGGCGAAATACGCGGTCTGCGTGACAATCGGCTGGCTCTCGGCCGGCAGGGGCGTTCCATCTTCATGGAAGTTGAGCGATGCGGAGTTCAGGCAGAAGCGCAGCCCGGTGGGCTCGGGGCCATCGTTGAAGACGTGGCCAAGGTGACCGCTGCAGCGGGCGCACAGAATCTCATCGCGCACCATGCCGTGCGAGGTATCGCTCTTGACTGCCACGTGATCCTTGTCGAAGGGCTGGAAGAAGCTCGGCCAGCCGGTGCCGGAGTTGAACTTGGCCTTGCTCGAGAAGAGGGGCAGCCCGCAGAGCTTGCAGACATAGACGCCTTCCTTCTTGTTGTCGAGCAGGTTGCCGCAGAAGGCCCGTTCGGTGCCCTTGGCGAGAATCACTTCCGCATCAGCCGGCGTCAGCTTGATCGCCAGCGCATCGATGCGCTCCTTGGAGAGTGGCGTGATGTCGTAGGCAGAGGACGAGAAACGAGGACCTTTCATCTTGGCAGAATCACTTTCTTTGCTGGAAGCGGTGTTCGAGCCCTCAGGAGGCTCCATGCCGCGAAGCGGAGCGGCGTAGGCGAGCGTCGCTGCGGCGAGGGCAGCGGCCACGAAAAACAACACGATCAATCCGAAAATCTTCACGAGTACTGCACTCCTTGCCAAACCGACCCACCGCAGATGTACCGTCACCGGCTCGCGGATCGACGGCCACTGCCATCCGATCCTACCCGGACCGGACGCCGCGGGTTCGGGCCCGTGTTGATGATTCGATCCTCACCCGGCACTGGATGAGCCGCCCCGAACAAAATACAATCAATGCCGCGGCGTACGCGACACCATTCAGATGCCTTGAAGGTGTCAGGGATTCATCGGGTGCAACGAATCCCTGGAGATTCCCCAATACAAGCATTCACCGTGCCAGCACCTTGCAAGCCGGACCAGTCCCTTCCTATGGAGAACTCGCTCATGATCCGATCAACACGCTCTCGCCGCTTCCAGTGGGTGGCTTCGGCCGTGCTGCTGACCGCCACCATCGCAGGCCAGGCCCTGGGTCAGTCTGGAGGCGAGGCTGCCAAGCAGCCTGAAGCCACCCAGCCCGCGGCGGACTCCGCCATCAAGTTCCCCAGCCAGACCATTCTCCGCTTCGAGCGTGCCCCTTTGGCGTCGTTTCTTGTCGATCCCAAGGACGAAGCCCTCAAGAACGCCCTCTCCATGATCCCCGCCCGCGTCAGCGAGCTCCCGATGGACTCGCACGGCCAGTTCCCCGAACAGGCCACGCGTTGGATCGAGCTTGCACTCCACACGGTTGCCTCCGGTTCACGTCTTGCCATCACCTTTGATCCGCAGAACAACGCGGGCGGCGCCATGGGCTACGGGCTCATCACCGAGAGCCTGTTTACCGACGGCGACAAGCCCAAGCAGCTCAAGGAAGCTGTCGATGAGGCCATCACCAGCAACGGCGGTGAGCTGCCCAAGTCAAGCAAGGCCTTCAAGGGCATGCGCACCACGATGGTTCCTGGTGGACGCCTGACGTTTGGCCCGCGCGCCGAAACCAAGTCGTTTGATGTCTACTTCGGCACCGTCCCCGCCCAGCCCGAAGCGGTCTTTGCGGATCTTCCCAAGCCCACCATCGCGGGGCTGTCGCCGATCGTCAACGGCACCTTCGCCTTCGAAGGGTTGACACCACTGGCGAACCTCGCGCAGCTGGGCGTGAGCCAGGCTGCCAACGGCAACGGGGTGCAGCCGCCCAACGTCGTGCAGCAGCTTACCGAAGCCGGAGTCATCGGCGAGAAGGCATTAAACGGCCAGTTTGAGTTCGGGTACACCGCGAGTGCATCGCGTTCGAAGATCACCGTCAACAACGCCGCCGCGGCATTGGCAAAGTCTGGCCAGGACAAGGCCAGCATCAGTGCGGCTGACCTCAACATCATTCCCGCTGATGCGCTCAACGCCAGCATCACCGTTGCTTCGGTCGATGCGCTCACCAGCCTGCTGGGCGAAGCCGAGAAGCAGGGCAATGGCGAGGTGGATGCCGTGCTCGCGCAGGTGAAGGAAGCCACACAAGTTGACCTTGAAACCGAGTTGCTCGCTTCGCTGGGCGGCGTCGCTGGCTACTACACCTCGCAGTCCACGGGCGGCGGACTCCTGGGGTATGTGGCGTTCCTCTCCTTCAAGGACAAGGCGGCCTTCACCGGTGCGCACGACAAGCTCGTCTCGTTCGCTCGCTCGCAGCTGCGAGCGGCTGAGCCCGATGGCGCCCGCTATGTGCGTCATCGCACGTGGGAGGAATCGGGTGTCACGTTCCACGCCCTCGCCGCGGCGGGGCTTCCGGTTCCCGGCGAGCTCACGTACGCCGTCACCGACCGCTTCCTGATTGTCGGTCTCACGCAGCAGGCTGTGCTCGCCGCGGCGATGCAGGCTGCGGGCAAGGGTGACAAGGGCATCCTCAGCCGTACCGACCTTGGCATCGACGATCCGACGAAGCACCAGCTCCTTTCCTTCGGGTTCACCGACACGGCACGTCGGGCACGCGAGGGGTACAACCTGGTTGCCCTCGCGGCGACCGCTCTGAGCAACGGCGTGCGTTCGCCCGGCAACACAAGCCGCGAGCCGGGGAGGATTGTTCCTTCGATCAATGAGCTGCTGCGTGAGGTTCGCCCATCGGTGACGATGTCGTACCGCAGCGGCGACCAGTTCATCATGGAATCGTGGGCTGATCGCTCGCTGCTGGTGAATGCCGCGAGTACGGCGGGAACGCTGCTGGACTTTGCCCCGCTCGTCGCCGCGGCGGGCCTGGGTGCGGCCTCCAACCAGAACGCCGACTTCATGACGCTCAACCCCATGACCGATGGGCTGATGCCCACGCTGGCGGCAGGGCGTGATGGAGTGCTGCGAGTGCTGCAGGAGCCTCGCAATCGCTTCCTGCTCGCCGCGGCACGGACGCTGGAAGGCCCGGGCGCGATGAGCTCCCCCACCGCCCTCCTGCTCCAACTCACTGCTCCGGCTCGCTAACGCGCCCAAGACTCCTGAATGAAACAGGGCCCCGTATCGGGGCCCTGTTTTCATATGTGCCCACTGCCGATCATCGCCAGGGCCAGGACAAACGCAATCTCCACGCTTCCCCTTCTTCGCCTCTCAAATTCCAGGCAGGGCTCGCATGTTCTGGCGTCTTTCATCCTGTGCATCCTGTCCATCCATGTTTCACTCCGTTCTCCGGAACATGAACATGGATAGACAGGATGGACAGGATGAGGCAAGCGGAAGAGCAAGGGTGTTGAGTGCGAAATGCGCTCCGCTTCGCCCTGATTTCCTGTGGCGGCAAGGGAAAAAGGGGCGGAACAGCTCAATCACGAATCCATGTCTCAACAGCCCAGAACAGGCACCTTGTGACCTTGCTTGTCGATCACGTTGACGAGGGTCTGAGCGATCTTTCGGCTGCCCTGATCGCCGAACCCGGTCCATTCCCAGGGGCGGGCTGAGTTCCTATCGTTTTACCAGTGATGCGATTCGCCCGTTCCAACTCCGGATTCACGCTCATTGAGCTGCTCGTGGTCATCGCGGTGATCGCGCTGCTCATCGGCATTCTGCTGCCTGCGCTGGGCAAGGCTCGCGAGACGGGGCGGCGAACGCGGTGCATGAGCAACGTGAGGCAATTGGCCATCGCATCGGGCGCCTACGCGAACGACACCACCAAGGGCATCTACGTTCCCACGCTCTTTGACTGGGAAGACAACATCGGCTGGTTCTTCCCCGACTACATCAGCGATGTGCGCGTGGCGATCTGTCCTTCGACACGCAACACCGTGCGCCACAACTTCACGCTCAGTGAAGAAGCTGGCGAGGATGTGTCACTGACCTACGGCCGCGAGTTCATCCGCGACACGTTCTGGTCGGCCCGCGACCGCGATGATGATTCGGGCGGCCACTCCTACGAAGTCCGCGGCTGGTTCTTCGAGGGCCGCTTCCTCGATGGCCAGGTGGTGTGGGGCTACGACAAAGGCACGGTGGGCCACCAGCTGGGCTGGTCGGCACGCGATGTGCCCGAGCTTCAGAACCAGCAGACGCGCAACGTCCTCAAGACGACTTCAACGACCATGTTCCCCGATCGGTGCATGCTCTTTGTTGACAGCGACAACGATGAATCGATCAGCGATCAGATCGGGCGGCGCGATGGAATCAACAACTGGCCGGATGCCTGGAACAACCACGGCACCGTCGGCTACAACATGAGCTTCGCCGATGGCCACGCGGCGTGGGTCAAAGCCGATGCCGGGATGATCAAGACCTACCTGGGCTCCTGGGACGAACCGCCCCGCAACTACCGCGAAGTTTCGCCCTACCGCGATCGGCCCTACACGTACAAGGGCTATTCGATCCGCGAGTACTACGAGCCGTGATGCGATGCGTTGGTGGGCTCGATTGCTCCTGAGTAAGGCGTGAAAGCGGGCCCTGCGGGGCTGAGTCCGCGTCAGAACACACGTTCCGAGGATCGCGGACTGAAACTCGCAGCACTAGGTCTGCGAGGCTGGCCCTCGAACCTTGCGCGGGTTTCGTGGAATTTCATATCGGCGATGTTCGACCAACCAAAGATGCGCGGGAGCGGCTCCTGTCGCTGTATGGCACGTCGGAGCGGCTGCTCTGAGCCGCTCCTGCGTGCTTCACACCCGACGCGTGGATCTTCCGCGTTTGGACCCCGTTGTTCTTCACGCTCGGGGAAGGAAGCACGCAGGACCCCTCAGAGCAGGGTTCCTACGTGCCATCCATCAACCGCTCCAGAACACAGCTCCACAAAACGCACAAGGCCCGCAAGAAGCGGGCCTTGTGGTTCAATCTATGTCATTCGCGGCTCAGCGGAGCTTCATCTTCATGCGTTCCGCATCCGGCACACGCACGCGGCTTGCCATTCCGACCTTTTCCATCGCACGGATCAGAATGTAGCTGGTATCAAACTGCCACCAAGCAAGACCGTGACGGGCCGAGGCCGGGAAGGCGTGGTGGTTGTTGTGCCAGCCTTCGCCGAAGCCCAGGATGCCCATGATCGGGTTGTTGCGGCTCTCGTCGTGGCTCTTGTAGGGGCGACCACCCCAGATGTGACAGACTGAGTTGATGCTCCACGTGACGTGGTGCACCCACAGCGTGCGGACTGCGCCGCCCCACAGGAATCCAAGCAGCGCACCCTTCCAGGACATGTCCCAGAGGCCGCCGATGACGGTCGGAACAATCAGGCCGATCAGCAGCCACCAGCCAAAGTGCCGGCTGACCGCGTGGACAACCTTGTCGTCCTTGAAGTCGACGACGTAGCGGGCGAGGTTCACCGGATCAGGACGGAACATCCAGCCCGTGTGAGCGTGCCAGAATCCCTTGATCATGCCAATCACGCCGGCACCGTGCTGGTGCGGCGAGTGCGGATCGTTCTTGTCATCGCTGTGCTGGTGGTGGCAGCGGTGCATGCCGACCCAGTCAATGACGCTGCCTTCGGCAGCCATGCTGCCGAACGCGCCCCACATGTAGCGAACCCAGGAGGGGGCTTCAAAGGAGCGGTGCGTGAACAGGCGGTGGTAGCCCACCGTGATGCCCAGGCCGGAGATCACGTACAGCACGAAGAACATCACAAAGTCGATGACGCGGAACGCGCCGCCCCAGAGCATGTACATCGCGCCAATCAGGCCGATGACAGGCAGGACAACAGCGGCGAACGTGGCGATTCGCTCGCCCATCGACGTTTCTACTCGTGTTTCAACGTGATCTCGCTGGAGTTCACACAGCGAATCGGTCACTTCTTCCAATGCCTCGATCGTGGACTTTGGAGCAGTAATTTCAGGGGTCATTCAACCTCGCCTCAAGTGGCCTAGACAACAGAACATACACCAAGCATCGGCAGGCACGCCTGCGACACTCGAACCTATCCGCCACATCCCGATATGGGACCCTGACGGATACCTCCTGGCCATCCAAAGTGTATGAGCCGGCCCGGGATCACGCCCATCATGGTCAACTTTTCTTTGGCCATGGACCGATGCACGGATAACCCACTGGGACCCCTCCTTAGCGCGTCCCTGAAGCCGATTATGCCCACCCCGCCCGCCATCCTCGCCCTGCTCAACCCCGGGCGGACCAGCCACCACTACATGGCGGGTGTCGTCGCCGGCGCTGAGCAGCTTGGCCTTCGGTGCGGCCGCGTCGATCTCGCGTCGGCGTGGCAGGCTCAGAAGCAAGGGCCGGCGGCCTACGCCTCATACGCCGCGGAGCTCGCCTCGTGGATCAAGGCACAAGCCTTCACCCACTGCATCGCCTACGGCCACAACGCCGCGTCCCTGGTCTCTCTTGAAAGCCTCACCCGGCCCGTCGGCGCTGAAGGTGTCGGCCCCCTCACCACACAACTGGGCTTGCGCAACTTCATGCTCTGGACCGACCACCCCGAGTGGTGCGTGCAGGGCACCCCCATGGATGAACCGATGCGGACCGTGCTGCGGCACCCGCTGCACACCCACCTGCTCAAATCCCGCGCCGCCGCGGCGGAGGCATCGGAGGTACTCCAGTGGCCTGGCGTCCTGGGCATGCCCGTCGGCGAAGATGTCCGGGCCATGACCGCCGCGGCGGGCTGCAGCGAGCCCACGTTCGATGCCGTCATTGTCGTCAGTGATGCCGCGGCACCCACTTCAGAGTCCGCGGCGTGGCTCGCAGATGAAGACCCAGACCCCGCAGCCATCGACCGAGCCCACCTGCCCCTGGCCCTCGGCGCGGCACGCAAGGCGGTGAACGCTTCCCAAGGCGGATCCGACCGATGGCCCGCCCTTGAGCCCCTGATCGCGACATTGCTGGAAGCCAAGGTGCAGCAGCCGCGGCGGTCGTTCTGGACTCTTTCCAAGGGGCTGGGGAACCCCGAACCGCTGGTCTGGGCCAAATCGTCGCCGCGGCGGTGGTATGGGTTGATTGGCGGGCTTCGTCGGATGGTGAACTGGCGGCGGAACTTCTGGCCTGCGTGGCTGGCACGCCGCGTGAAACTGGGCGTCTTCGGCTGCGATGCGACCTCCTGGGGCGTTGAACAGAGCGAAGCACAGCGAAGCTGGGTGGACTACGGCTCGCTTCGGCAGGCCTTCACGAGCGGGCGGTGCGTCGTCAGCGTGAATGCTGGACACGATGAAGAAGGCGTGACGCACAAACCCTTCCAGATCGCGGCATCGGGTTCTGTGCTGGTGCATCATGCCACCAGTGAGCTTGAGGAGTATCTGGAGTCGGGGCGGGAATGCCTGTTGTTCAGCCGCGGGCCGGAGCTGCTGGGCCACGTGCGAGCCTGCGGTGATGATGCGTTCCGCAGGGCGATGGCCGATGCAGGTCTGGCCCGCTGTACCCGGGATCACACGTGGGCCTCGCGGGTCGCGTCGATGCTGGCGTATGAGGGCTAAGGGGGTCAAGAAAGGCAATCGAATGCTCCTGCGATTCCCTCTCCAACTCCCCGCACACTCTCAGAGCGATTGCTCCGCCTCTTTCCTTATCCTGTCAATCCTGTCTATCCATGTTCCCCTTTCCCCGTTTGGAGCATGCTGGTCAGGATCGACAGGATGAGTGACGCAAAAACCGTGACTGTTCGACCTGACATGCGAAGCGGGCCTGAAGCATGCGTTTGTTCTGGAGGGCACAACGTGAAGTGCCCCAGTCGAGTATCCTTTGCACCATGATTTCAGGTCTCGCCATCGCGTTGCTTGCGTTGCTCTTCACGGCGTCGTTTGCCAGTGGCTCGTCCACCGCGGCGACGACAAGCCCGATCACGTACGAGATCGGCTTTGATCGCCGCAACGAGCAGGTCGTTGAGATTTCAATGCGGATCGCGGCGTGGGACCAGCAGCATCTGGATGTGCACCTGCCGGTGTGGCGTCCGGGTCGCTATGAAGTGCTGGATGTGGCGGGAACGGTCCGCACGCTCGGCGCGACTGATGCTTCGGGCGCGGCACTTGAAGTCGAGAAGGTGGCCAAGTCGTCGTGGCGGATCAAGACGGCGGGCAAGGGCGATGTCGTGGTGCGGTATCAGATCTTCGCCAATGCCATCAACAACCGCACGCGGCAC
>JBILUL010000031.1:0-41006 GCA_044371005.1 Phycisphaerales bacterium
CGAGACTGCGGTGAAGGCTGGAAGCAAGGTGGTCGCCAATACGCTCGCGTTGAGTGTGCTCAACACGCTGGTGCCGGTGGTTTCACGCGAGAGTCTCGCCGCGGCGATCGCGGCGCGAGTCCCCGCGCGGTTCAGGGAACTCAACCAGAGTGCAGGAGAAGCGGGCATCGCACTCGCCAGCGACCACGCGGCAGCCCTTCAGACCTGACACCCCTCCACCAGCCGCACCCGTGTCGCGGCGTTGTATTCCACACGAAACCTGACGCTGTTGCCCGCGTCAACTCCTGGGGGCACGCAGCACGAGGGTGGCCCAGAGGAAGATGGGGGCAAAGAGAATGGATGCTGCGGGCCAGAGCACGAGGGATGGCACCGGGGTCCAGAGTTCGATGGGGATGGTCCCTCCCCAGTACGCGACGCACACCGGGATCACCACCCACCGGGGCGTGTTCTGCGCGACGCGCTGCGTGGCTTCTCGCAGTGGGCCGCTGCGATCCTTGATCTGAGCCGCGAGGCGCTGGGCCCACACAAACTCGCTGGCGAGAATCGCAAGGCCCAGAGGCCCCAGAATGCTCAGGCCGGGCCCGGGCAGGGGCGAGATGAGAATGCCCGTGACGATCACGGCGGTGCCGGCGATCAGCACGCGCAGTCGACGGGCATTGCGCCGCAGCAGGGCCAGAGCATCAGCGCCTTTGCGTCGAGCGGCTTCGAACCGCGTCTCAAACAGGCCGTAGATGAGCAGGCAGGCCACTGCCGCGAGCAGGGTCAATCCGATCCAGAAGTCAAGGTACTCAAGTGACATGGGTGAAGGCGGCGGTGCGGGAGTCGCGCACACCCGGATCAGGAGCCGGAACGTGGCAGCGGGAATCGGTGGTCAATGGGACAGAACTTCAGACGCATCGTACCTCGCCAAGGCCCGCAAGCATGTCGCCCCGTGGGAACGCTCGCCCAGACTCCCGGCACACCGTCAATCGTCGCTTGGAATGGCCCCGACCGACGATGCCGATGTGCCCAGGCAGGTCACCCCGGCACTTGCGGATTCGCGAGTCAACAAGGCAGCATGGTAGTGCCCCGGCCAGCCACTTCAGACGCCAAGACCCCATGTTATCCCCAGCAAAGATCCCGCAGCCCACGTGATTTCCGTGCGCATTCAGACGGGCGTGCGGCGATGATGGGCCGACTGCTCGGCCGCACGGCCCGACACCTTCGAATCAACTCCCCGATCGATCGCATGCCCACCAAGACAACCCATAGGACCGGCTGCTATCATCTGGGTGTACTTCCTGTTGGGGAGTAGCCGCCCGCTGATGCGGGTGGGATGGGTCGTCAGCACGGGCAGATCGCTTCTGGTTTGCCCCGGCCCCTCTTCGGCATCGATCACAGACGCTTCAGTGCGCATGATGGGTGCCCCCGGCGAGACCAACATTCCGATTCGCTGTTGTCCCATGCGCCCGTTCCGAACGCGGAACAGGCTCATGGACGGAATGTGGTTCATCCATGGACGAGTTGATTGTGTCGTGTCACGACGAAGGCTGCTGCAGGAGTGTGGCGCCCCAACCCCACCTCGGCGTGCCGCGTTGTGAGGGTGGTCCGATTGATCGCACTGATCGATGCGGTGTACGTTCCGCCAGCAACCACGCGTCGATGCGGGCTTCACGCACGCACCGCGGCATCGAAGGCATCAATTGCATCCAGACACGGGCAGGCCACCGCAGAACAACGCGGAGGTCAGCACCATGATTTCTGCACCCTCCTTCGTGCCGAATGCCAGCCCCTCACCAACGGTGCTGCGCGCACGCGCGATCGTTGAATCCGCGACCTTCAACCGGCTGGTCGTGGTGATCATTCTCTTCAATGCCGTGCTCATCGGCCTGGGCACCTACTCCACCGAGGTTGCAGAGCAGCGGATCCTCAGCCTGTTCGAACAGGCGTGCCTGATCTTCTACTGCGTGGAGCTTCTGCTTCGATTCGTGGCACGCGAATCGACCCGCGCGTTCTTCCGCGATGCGTGGACCATCTTCGACCTGGTGATCATCGTCGCGGCATTCATCCCCGCTTCGTCGGGCATCGGCCCGGTGCTGCGCGTCCTGCGCGTCTTCCGGGTGCTTCGACTGGTCAAGACCATCCCGGAACTTCGGCTCATCGTCACGGTGCTGGTGAAATCAGTGGCCAGCATGAAGTATGTCGGACTGCTCGCAGCAATTCTGTTCTACGTCTACGCCGTCATCGGCGTGAAACTCTTCGGTGCCGATGCCCACCCGATGCACCCCTACTTCTCGAGCATTCATGAGGCATGCTTCACGCTGTTCAGGGTCCTCACCGGTGATGACTGGACGCAGATGCGCTACGACCTCGCCGCGGCGGGACACCCGCTTGGCGCACTGACCGCCTATCTGGTTTCGTGGATCGTCATCGCCACCTTCCTGCTGGTGAACCTGATCGTCGGTGCAGTCATCAACAACTACCAGAAGGTGCAGGAAATCGAGGACCATCAGGTTCGCGCTCCAGATACCAGCGAGGCGAGGCTGCGGGAGTTGGTGCAGGAACTCCAGGCGATTCTCCACACCCGCCGCGAGCACTCGTCATCGACGACCGGTCACTCCCCAGTCCAACCCCCGCACTGACACCTCCACCACCTCCCTCCCCCCTTCCCCGCCCGACCAATCCCTCAACGTCCACAGCCTTCTACGGAGGTGCCCCATGGCCGATGCCGTCCCCCCCCCAACTCAGCCCTCAGACTCGCCTTCACGGCCGACCACGCTCCTGGACCGGATTGAACGAATCGGCAACAGCTTGCCCGAGCCCGCGCTGCTCTTTGCCTTGCTCGCGGCGTGCATCGTGGTGCTTTCTGCCATCGGTACCGCGGCGGGCTGGAAAGTGCAGCCCGTCGTGCCGCAGGTGGTGCTCACGCCCAAGGTCGATGCGGCGGGAACGGCGCAGGTCGACGCGGCGGGCAAACCTGTCATGGTCCCCCAGCTCAACGAACGCGGCACACCAGAAGTGAAACTGGTGGGCCAGACCGATGCGAAGGGCGAACCCATCGAACTTCGCCCGAGAAGCCTGCTTACCACCGAAGGCATCTACTGGATGCTCTCTTCAATGGTGCGCAACTTCACTGGGCTGCCCGCACTCGGGCTGGTTTTTGTCTCGATGCTGGGAATCGGCCTCGCAGAGAAGTTCGGCCTCTTCAGTGCGTTGATGCGCTGGCTGGCGCTGCTGACGCCCAAGCAGTTGCTCACGCCGATGATCGTGCTGATCGGCGCGAACGCATCGGTGGCGTCGGATGCAGGGTACATCATTCTGCCGCCGCTCGCCGCGGCTCTGTATCTTGCGGTCGGCCGCTCACCCATCGCCGGGCTCGCCGCGGCATTCGCGGGCGTTGCTGGCGGCTTTGGTGCGGGCATCTTCCCCACCGCCGCGGACGGATTTCTCGCGGGCGTCGCCACGCAAGCGGCACACATCATCGACCCATCGCACCCCGATGTCGATGCCACGCACAATCTTTACTTCAAGTCTGCCAGCTCCGTGGTGATCATGCTCGCCGGGTGGTTTGTCACCGATCGCATCGTCGAGCCGCGGCTACGCCGCCAGATGCCCGTGACCGATGGCGACACCTCGGCCCTCACCGACCTCGCGCTCAAGCCAATCGAGCGCAAGGGCCTCGTGTGTGCAGGCCTGGTGGCACTGGTCATTCTCGGTACCTTCGCCGCGGCGATTCTCATTCCTGGTGCTCCTCTGCACGGCACAGGCCAGCCCACCCTGGCGAACGGCACTGCTGCGCCGGGCGAGCGGGCGGGTGATCGCTGGTCGCAGGTCATCGTGCCGATGATCTTTCTGACATTCATCATCCCGGGTATGACGTTCGGCTTCATCACCGGAGCGCTGCGTTCACAGGCTGATTTCATCGGGGCAATCTACCATGGCATCCGCACCATTGTGCCGGTGCTGGCAATTGCCTTCTTCATGGGTCAGTTCGTGAACTACTTCCAGTACACGGGCCTTGATCGCATGCTTGCGTATGCGGGCGGCTCGCTGCTGGTGCAGGCGGATCTGCCTGTGCCGCTGCTCATCGTGCTCTTCGTGCTGCTGGTGGTCATGGGCGACTTTGCGATGAGCGGAATGCTCAGCAAGTTCGGCGTGCTGGCACCGATCTTCATCCCGATGTTCATGATGGTGGGCATGAGTCCGGAGCTGACGACCGCCGCGTACCGGATCGGCGACAGCGTGGTGAACATCATCACGCCGCTGAACAGCTACCTGCTCATCATTCTGGTGGCACTGCAGAAGTACAAGCCCAAGGCGGGACTTGGAAGTCTGATCTCGCTGATGCTCCCGTACTCGCTGGTATTCGGGCTGCTGTGGACGGGCTTCCTGCTGGCGTGGTACTTCTCGGGGCTTCCGCTGGGCACTGATGCACCGCTGCATTACATCCCAGCGCCCTGAGTTGTCTCGGGCGACAGGTCGTTTCGCGGGTTTCAGTGTCTCGGTGGATTGGATGCCAAGTGTCCCTTTCGATGAAACTCGAGAAGACCCGTTCGGCGGGTTGAAGGTCGAGGAGCGCCAAGACTTTGCATCCTGAAAGGATACCACACCCACCATGCGCACCACGCGGCAGCCAGCGATCTCCCCGCCCGGTCTAAAGCCCCGTCGTCAGTTAGAACCGCGTTGATGAGCGCCGCTTCCGACCGGAGCGTGGGCATGCCACGCTCCGCACCGCCCGCAATTGCCGTCATGTCGCCATTCACGGCTTGCGAAGTTCGGTCCCACGGTACTCTGGACTCAGTACTGTGGACCAATAGCCGTAGACGCGGACATTGTGGTCAAACTGCTCAGCTACGTACACACTCCGGCTCACGAGCCACACTGCAACCCCGATTCCCAGCATGCCAGCCAACCCTCCCCAGTACTTGAGTGCCAGTGCACTCAGGACGGCCTTAAGTGCTGGCGCTGCGGCGCCTTCTGGCTTTCTCCAGGCCGAAACACAGGTGGTCACGGCACACCACGCCGGCAGGAAAGGCACAATGGCGACAAACAAGGTGGAGATGAAGCAGCAGCTTCTCGCGAACGCAATCCGTTGTTCGATGGCCTTCAACTCGCTGGAGTAGTTGTCAATCTGGTGCAGATGGTTCTTTGCAGTGTAGAAGATGCTCTCAAGGCGGCGCGAAATCTGTTCGTGACCATTGAGTGCCCCTCCCACACTGATCAACAACTCCAGATCGGCACCTTCGGGCATCCCCGACTGCTTGAAGAAATGTTCGGCCGCAAGACGCTCTCCGGTCTTCGTCGGCTCCCACGCGTCACCCTTGGTTCTGGAGATCACGACCGATGCTCGCAGTTCGCGATCCAGCGGGAAGACCCGCCCAGCACCGGACCACTTTGCCGCCATGGGCGGCAGGCTTTGGACAACGCTCCTGGAGGCGCTTTCCACGAACATGCCGATCCCAAGCACCACCGCGAGAGCCAGAACGCTTGCCCAGAGGGTGGAACTCACGTTGGTGGTGAGTGGAAGACCTTGCTGGGCGAGGAGCCCATCGGGCGATGCTTTCACCACCGCCCAGCAGACTGCTGCAACTGCAATGGCACCCGTTGCCATCGTGATCCCAAGGCCTGCAAGATCAAGCTCCATAGACGCTCCAGCTTCGTGTACACGCACCTCAGTAGTTCCGCCGTCCGGCCACAGGACTGTCCCACCGATCTTTGAGAGTTGCCCCGCCCCGCCATGGCAAGAGGATGACGGCTCCAAGGGTGCCTGGTTGCTCCTACGACCGGCCACCCCTTTGAAAGAGGCGGCCGATTGCATTCGATCAACGAGTACCGCGTCGATACCACCCAGGGCACGCCAGTTTTTCGTGCAATTGGACAGATTTTCCCAAAGCACGGGCAGCACCTGCTCCCGTCGTTTCTTGGGTTGGCGGCCCATGGCACACTGCGGGTCTGTCCGGTGATCGACCTCATGGTGACCGGCCTGATCGAGTTGTTTCTGGAGTTGTCCTGGAGCAAAGTGGCGGGTGATCGCTGCCGCGTGGAGAAGGACCCCTCCGGGCATTGCGTGTTGCGCCACGGATGCAAGGGTGGCGTGGTGGGGCTCAGCGGCAGAAAGGTGCGCGTCCTGACGCGAGGGCCGGCGACATGAGTCCAACGCTGCCCATCACCGTGCGGGCCCAGCATGCCGTCGACCACTGGCACATGATCGGTGGCGCGACGATGCTGCCGGGCACCAACCTGGCCGCGGACCGATTCGACGGAGCGTCGGACTCCATCAGCGAGGCAACCCCAGTCCGCCGTCCCGCGCATGGCCATCGCCGCGGTCTTCAGCGTCGTGCGGAACGTGAGGGTGCCCATCGGGATCTAAGTCCCCGGCCAGCCCAACATCGCCGACACACTCTGGCTGACGGCGAGCAACTAGATGACCAAGGTCCACTACTTCCAGGACACCAAGAGCACAGGCATCATCTGGGTGAAACTCGCCGAGCTGGACTTCAACGACTGATCAGGCCCGCGCAAGCTCCACCTCGACTGCAGCCCCGACACCACCTGCGACCAGACCAGCAACTCCAAGCCCGCCGAGCTATTCAAGTTCATGGTGCCGCACGACTGAAACAGTGGTGATGACCTTTGCTGCCCGGCACCCTGCCTGTCGCGCCGACCCGCCCACTCCCTCACGCGGCGGGTGGGCACGAGCGGGCCCACCGGGCCGTGGCGTGAAACTCCCATTGCAACTGTGGCAGCGTAAAGTTGGCTTATGCCCTCTAAACTCTCTGATGGTGAGTTCGCGGCGATGCTGAGGCTGACCGACCTCGTCAAGCACTACGGCTATTGTGTCAAGAAGATCGCTGATGCTGGCGTTCTCTATTGGCTCGAGTCGGACAAGGGCCGCTGCGTCATCGGGCCAGATGAGCGAGGCGTCACACTCCTTCCCATCTGGCCGCACCCGCGGTTCGCCCAGGACTATCTGGCGCGAGACCCGGAGGCGATCGCATCGTGGGTCGGAGCAGAGCCCATTGCGGTTGGTGTGCATGAGTTCCTCGATGAAGACATGCCACAACTGCTCGCGGACGGATACGCCATCGCGGCGTTCCCGGTCGCGCCCGGCAGAGCCGCGGTCGTCACGGCCGCAGAGTTTGAGGCCAATATCCGGTACGAACTCTCGCAGATCGAATGACCCGCGACGACCGACCCGCGGCACCCGCGGTCCGGACCATGATCGCCGAACCACGTTTCCACGCCACGTTCAAGGCGGGCGAGGGATGCGGGGTCTCGTCTCCATGCCCCGCGGGCTCGACCCACGAAGCGAAGGGGTCATGGTCAGCGATCACCGCGGCATCGACGGCAACGTGACAACCGGCAGGTCACCGCGCTCTACGCGTTGGGTGCCACCGCTGAACGTCGTTCATCGCCTCCAACAGGGCCATCCTCGAAACCCAGCGAGCGGTAGAGCCGCACGGCGGGCGCGTTGGTGCGGGTCACCACCAGGTGCAATCGCGGCTCGCCGCGTGCCTGCAGGAGCTCGATCACTCGCAGCAAGCAGGATCGGGCAAGGCCGCGGCGTTTCCAGTCTGGCGCCGTCATCGAGAATGCGACGAATGCCTCACCCGCGCTGAGCGGCGGCGGCGCGACCCGATCGCGCGTGACGATTGTCGCGGAAATCAACTCGCCGTCGAGTTCGACCACGAGCGAAGCCTCCCAATCCACGGATCCGAAGTCGCCCGCGATGAGCTTTGTGACCTCACGCCTTGCGTCATCGAGCGTCTCGCCGCCGTCGTCGACGGTGCCGCGGTAACTGTCGAGCATGAGTCGGGCGAGCTGCTCGGCATCGTCGGGAGCGAACAACCGAAGGCCCGGAAGAGAGGCCACTGCCGGCGGTGCAGTCCCGCCCTGAAGGGGACCGATGGTTCGGGTCATCCAGTCGCGGGGTGGTGCCATGCCCGCGAGTGTAGGGGAACGACGATCAAATCTGGTCTCGACCCTCACGTGCCGATGGCGTCGATGTCGCGCGTCCTTGGGGTCTGTGGGCCAACCGCGCGGCCCGACTCCGCCGCGTCAACGCCAGTGGCAATGACTGGTCGCTGAACATGACGCCCAGCGTCACGACGCAAGGAACTCACCGCGGCGGACGGGCCGCGCCCCACGGGCCGCTCTCGACGAACGAGTTCCACAGCGGCACATCGCGAGCGATGTCATACGCCTTGCCGCACTCAGGGCACGTGCCCGCCGGGGCAATTGTGGAAACGTCGTACGCACAGTGTGGCATCGAAGCCCGAAGACGCCGGCGCGATGATCGCGGCGTGAAATGAACAACCCCTTGCGATCAAGCCTGAGCATGGCTGCGCTTCCGCCACGCGATGTACGCCGCCAACTCGGGCAGTTCGATGTACCCGTCCTTCGCCGGGTCGTTGGGCAAACGCACGACCTCAACATACTGCACATCGGCGGCGCGTTCACGCTCGCCCAGCCCGGTCTCAAGGATGATGGTCACCGCGAACTCCGCGGCATCCTGATCAAGCTCACGCAGTGACGGGATCCCGATGCGAAGACCAAGGTCGTCCGGACGCCCCTCCGCGGCAAGCGGTAGAAACCACATCGACTTGGGGTCATACAGCACATCTTCGTACTGGTGCGTGAAGTCAAAGCCCATCGCGGGCTTCAGTGCCACGAATGTCCACGCTTTCAACGGGGGAGCCGCGGCCACCATCGCGTCCACCAGCGCGAACAGCTTCGTGTCACCCTCCGCAGTGATCACGAACTCGCGATGGCCACGCACCGGGTCGGACATCTCGAAACGCAGTCCGCGATGCACGAGTTGCAATTGCGCCAGTGCCGTATCCCAGAAGGGATGATCGGCGTTGGGTATCGCCTTCAACTTGGCGTCATTGACGCGAAACCACGTCCAGAATCTCGCTATGGCCGAGGCGTCCAGTGGCATGAGGAATGGTACTTCCAGCTGCTCGCGGGGGTTGCGTCGTTGGTTGTGTCGTACGGACCGACATCTGGTCCGCGCCAATCGCCCCGCCGTCGCTCGTAGAGCCTCACCGTCGCACCTGTGGTCTCGCGGAAGGCCCAATCCAGCGCGAGGTTCCAAGGCCCGCCAGACGGCTTCACGCCCTCTGCTTGCCCGGGTTCCGGCACGAGGGCCGCAGTGTGCCGGCCTTCGCCAGGGCCAGTCACCGATGCGCCCCGAAAAACTGACCGTCGAGTTGGGGCCATATGACCGCAGGTGCCCCACCACGACCAGCTCGTCGGGACGGTCCGGCCGATGCGGCACCCATACGCAGGGCATCGTCTGATCTGCCGCCCCCGTGGGCCGACACGCTTCCGACTCGCGGTTGTCATCGGACCATGTGCAAAAACGAAAAACCCCTCGCGAACGAGGGGTCTTCTTCAAGCGAGGCGGACGGGACTCGAACCCGCAACCACCGGATCGACAGTCCGGTACTCTAACCAATTGAGCTACCGCCCCAAACCATCCCGATCGTCGTTGCTCCTTGCGGAGCCGCTTCCGATTGGGGACCAGAAAGATAGACATCTCTCCGGCAACTTTCAAGAACTCTTCGAGCACTCAGTCGCAAAACCTGCGATGTTCGCCCGGTAATCTCATCCAAACTCGGCCGCCGCATGGATCCTGGGATCTTCGCGGTCGGCCCGCCGCGGCTTACTTGCCGTCAGCCTTCGGCAACTCGATCTTGCCCGCTTCCTGAAGCTCAAAGGCGCTGCCGCCCTTGCCGACCTTGCCGGCAGCCTGCCACATCACGGCGGTCGCCGCGGCGAGGAAGACGACTGCAACGACCATCAGGCCCGTATACACATCCGGTGAGGACGCCCGCTTGCGACCCGCGGGCATTTGCATTCCAAACTGGCTCATGGCTGCTCCGTCAGTTTCGCACGCCCAAGGCTTCCACAGCACTCACCCGCGGCACGCGTGATTGATCACTGGAACTTCGCAAGCCTCATTCAACCGGGAGCTTCACGCTCCACAGCCAAACTCCGGCCTGCCCAAACAGAAGACTCAGTCGATCTTGCTGACGACCAGGTCGCCGGCAGAGACCGTTGCACCCTTGTTGACGAGGGTGACTTCAGCGACCGACCACTTCATGTCGGGCTGCGTCACGATCACATTGGCAACGAACTGATCGCCACGAACCAGGAACATCTTCATGTTCTTGGCAACCTTGTCGTTGGTGCCGACGCTGAGCTTCACGAGCGTCTTGCCCGTTGCCGCATCGATCTTCACATCTTCAACGCGACCCTGAATACGGGGGCCGGTGTAGACGAACGCCTGATCAGCGGCGCCCGACACCATGCCCGCGGCGGGCGCGCCACCGGCCGAACGCTTGGCTTCTGCGAGCTGCTCCTGGAGCGCCCGGAAGTTCTGCTCGAGAACTTCGCGCTGGCTCTCAAGGTCGTTGAGGCGGTTGTCCATGTCCAGAGCCCGCTGGCGGTAGTCGAGCTCGTTCTTGCGGAGCGTCGTGACTTCGTCACGGTAGCTGGTGATCAGCGTGGCCTGAGTCTTGGCGGTTTCGCCGAGTTCGGCAATCTTCGCGGTGATCGCGTCACGCTCGGTCTCGGCCTTCGCGCGGGCCGCGTTCAGCGTGTTGCGCTCGTTCTCGAGGTTGCCCAGGTTGGCCTTGAGGGTTGCCTGATCGCTCGCCAGCTGCTGGATCGTGCTGTTCAGACGGCTGCGCTCCTGCTCAGCAATCGCCGAGGCGGCCTGCGCCTGCGACTCGATGGCAGCGCGAGAAGAGACGACATTCTGGTAATCCTCGCGGATCCGGTCCGTGTTGACTGCAAAGGCAATCACGAGGGCCGACAGAGCAACGCTCAGCACAGCCGCGATAACGACGAAGACTTTGGTCAGAACGTGCACGTGCTACTCCTATTGACCGACTCTTCCGACTTTGACTCATTCCCGACAACGAATCCATCGCCAGACCCAACTACAGATCCGGCTCCGAACCAGTTTGCCCGCGACCGCAATGTGCCGCATCCAAACCGATCCGCCCGTCACTCCCGAACCCCACGAACCCCGTCCTGAACTGACCTGACTTTCCCGAATCTTTCATCTCACGAGCCGCGAAGACGACTCATGGTTGTATACCTGCCTGCGCCAATGCCGATGCGATCGAGTTCCACGCTGTTGCAGAAACCCAGCCAAGTGCAAGAATCTCTTCTTCGCACCGAATCCAAGGGGTGATCCCTGGATGCCCCAAAGGGCCCTGAGCCGACACCCTGGCGACTCATGGGAGCCCATGAATCGCAGATGGAACCGCTCAGCAACCGCCCGACAGTGCCATACGCCACTGCCGAATACAGCCACCGCCCCTCACAGGCACGTAACCGCCTGCAGGGGGCAAGAGCATAGCCAGCGTATTCCGAGGCCGTCCGCGTGACTATCCATTTTTTCGCCGCGGCGGAACAGGGCTCGCTCCCGCGAAACCCCGACGATCAGTGTACCTCAGACCCTGAGCCCATTGGGCACAGCTGAGATCCAAACGCCATACGAACATCATTGGCGCGAAAGCGACTTGAGGACTGCCGCGGCAGCCGCAATCCGAACCTGCGGCTCGGGCGCGTCCATCAACTGCGCCAACCTTGCACCATTCTGCTTGCCCTTGGTCACGCCGTACACCGATGCCACCTGAGCCCGGACCATCGGTGATGGGTGACTCACATATTGCTCGGCGACAAAGCTGCCTTCGGGCATGCCAAGCTGAGCCAACGCCGCGGCGACGGCGAGGCGAACTTCCGGCGGGTATTGCTTGCCCGCTCGATCCTTGTACTCGGCGATGCTCACAAGCTGTGCCGCGGCTTCCTTGTCCTCGAGTTCTCCCAGGATCTGAACGGCCAGTACGGCCGCTTCGAGTTCATCAGGCTGTGAGGGGTAGAGTGCTGCACGTACCACCGGCCGCTGGGAATCGTCACCAAGACGCACCAGAGCTGCGGCGATCTGGAGTTGGAGCAGTCGGGTCTGGGCGGGCGGGAGTTCCGGGAAACGTTCTTTCGCCGCGGCCTTGAGGAGGGATCGTGCGGACGGCTCTTCCAAAGCACCCAGTACATCAACAGCCTGGCGTTTGGTGGATGCCGAGGGGTCATGCAGGAGCATGTCTGCCAGAGGCGAGCGATCGGCGGTGCTCCCGGTGCGAATCGCCGCGTAAATGGCGCTGGCCTTCACGACGGGTACGGCATCCTCCGTCAATGCGGCGGCCTGCTTGCTCAAGGGCATGACCTTGGCCTTGCCCACGGCAAAGACTCCGACTGCCCGCACACCGGGGTTTGTATCCGTCAATGCGGCCTCAAGGACCGGCCTGAGCCGGGCGGGAAGGTACGACGCTGCCTCCGCTGCGTTGGCACGCAGGGCAGGATCAGATGCAGACGCGGTCTCCTCGACGATCCCGATGGCCTTCTCACGCAATGACGACATCGCGACGGGCGTAAGGACCGACGCCCCGTTCTGGCCTCGCTTGGCAGCCTGCCCGCTCGTGCCTGAGTCCCTGGCCGCTCCGCCGGACTGGCAGCCTGCCCCCAGTGCCAGCGTGAGCACGCATGAGCACGCAGCAACCGGGACCAGATTCTGACGGCGAGGCGAACGGGAGGGATGGAAGTTCATCATGGGCTCAAACTGGGACAATCGTGATTCGTGCGTTCACCCGCGAGGACGCTTGCGCAGCCCCGGCGCCACCAGCGCCGGCAGAAGCAGGCCGGCGCACAGCCACCCTGCTACGTCCCCCACTCTTGCATAGATCGTCACTTGTGACGATAGTTCAACACTCGCGGCAACAACCCCTTCGCTCAACGCCGGCGAAGCAGCCCCCGCAGGGCCCACTTCCTTGAGCCGCCCCGATGCATCGATGCCGCAGGAAATGCCTGTATTGGCCGCACGAACAATCGGCGTTGCGAGCTCAAGTGCCCGCCAGCGGGCAATCTGAAGGTGCTGGGCCCTCGCGGGGGCGAAGGTGCCGAACCACCCATCGTTGGTCAGATTCACCAGCACATCCGCACGTCTGACCCCGCCCTCGAACACCAGCGAGCGCACGTAGGGCCCCACCGTGATCTCGAAGCAGATCGGGGTAGCCGCCCGGAATGTCCCGCTGGTGCCGGGCACCATGAACACCGTGCGCTTCGTGCCGGCATCAAGATCAAACTTCATGCCCCGCGCGCCAAAGTCCAGCAGTTTCTGCTGCAGGCCCGGGACCGCCGAGATGTACGGCATCGTCTCACCAAAGGGCGTGAGCCGTGCCTTGTCGTACCGCTCACTGCTCAGTTGCCCCTTGTGGATCAGGTAGACACTGTTGAAGCGCTGTGCCGAATCAAACTCGACGCCATCCTGAAGGATCCTCACTTCGAAACCAACCCGCGCATCCTCGCCGATCAGCAGCGGCGCCCCGGTCCTGGCGGAGAGCGCTGCGAGCTCATTGGCAAAATGGTCTGCAAAGACCTTTCGGGGCCCGCCTGAAGTGTCGACCGTGAAGTAGATCTCACTTTCCCGCAGTCGCTCAATCGCCGAAGGCTCGATCGTGAGGCCGGGCATCATCGTTTCCGGCCAGACGATCAGGTCGGGCGTTGCCGCCGCGGCATGATCGGTCATCTCCATCAGATGCCGAAGTTCCTCAAGTTCCTGCTCCACCGTCCAGCCGATCTTGTTGCTCTGTGGCACATTGGTCTGGATCGCGGCCACCTTGAAGGTCCGCGCCTCCGGTGTCGGCCTCTGCTCAAGCAGCTGCCCCGCCACATGAGCCAGGAACCAGACGACAATCGCAACCAGCGACCCAGCTCGCCGGCGGGCCATCGCTGCGACAACCGCGGCGGCCGGAAGACACGTCAGGAATGACACAAAGTAGACACCCCCGATGCGAGCCGGAGCCGCGAAGAGGGGCGCATCGATGAGCGGATAGGCGATCAGGCCCCACGCATAGCCATTCCCGAACAACTCACCCCGGAAGAACTCAACGCCAGTCCAGAGCAACGCAAGTGCAATCCAGCCCAGGCGTTCTCCGATGCGATCAAAGCTTCGCAGGAACCGCGCAGCAACCCAGACGAAGCCCGCAGGCCAGAAACTCTGAATGAGCACCAGGAACGGATATCCCGCAGCGGACACATCCGCGATCCACCATTCGGTGTAGGCCCAGAATGGGATGACACCCGCCCAGATCGAGAGCAATGCGAGCCCCGGGCGAGCTTCGCCGCGACGCCAAGTGTCCGCCAGCCGCGTGGCCGCGGCAAAGAGCGGCAACGGGCTCACGAACGCGAAGAACCACCATTCAACGGGGAAAAATGCCAGAAAGAGCGCAAGCGAATGTGCGAGCGCGAGAACCAGGAACGGAAGGTGTTGGCGCAGCACGGAAACGCGCTGGACCGACGTGACTGAGGCGGTGACCATGGCAACGGATTCTCTTCGCCAGCTCCACCCGCGAACGACAGGGGCACTCACTTGCCGGAATAGTCGATGACGCGAGCGATCTCGTTGCGCAGCTGGGAACGATGAACAACACGGTCGACCAGGCCGCTCTTCTTGAGGAACTCAGAACGCTGGAACCCGTCGGGAAGCTCCTGACGGATCGTCTGCTGAATCACGCGCGGACCGGCAAAGCCAATCAGCGCATTGGGTTCAGCGAGAATGATGTCGCCAAGCATCGCAAACGATGCAGTCACACCGCCCGTGGTCGGATCGGTGAGCACCGAGATGAACAGACCGCCAGCCTGGTCATAACGAGCAAGCGCCGCACTGGTCTTGGCCATCTGCATGAGCGAAAGGCCGGATTCCTGCATGCGAGCACCGCCCGAGCAGCTCACGATGATCATCGGGAGGTTCGTGCGAGTCGCCTCTTCGATCGCGCGCGTGATCGTTTCGCCGACAACGCTGCCCATCGAGCCCATCATGAAAGTCAGGTCAAGACAGCAGACCATCGCTTCGCGGCCCTTGATGAACATCCGCCCGGCCTTGATGGCGTCCTTGGCACCCGTCTTGATCTGCTCGGCCAGAAGCCGATCCTTGTACGCCTTCAAGTCCTTGAACGACAGCGGATCAGCCGCCGAAAGATTCCCGAACATCTCCTGGAACGAGCCCGGGTCGGCCAGCTGCGCCACGCGGTCGGCAGCACCAATCCGGTGATGGAAATCACACTCCGGACAGACGTTCAGATTCGCTTCCAGGTGGCGGCGATAGACCATCTTGCCGCAGGCCTGACAACGCAGCCACAACCCCTCAGGGATCGCCGACCGCCTCTGGGGCCGCACTTCATTCCACGTCCGTGTGGGCTGTTCACTCGCTCGTCGCGCCATGCGTCACCTGTAGCCTTGCACGCCGCTCAGCAGCGCCATGCACCTCACCCTACATTGGGGAAGGCCCGGCACCGATTGCAGATTGCCGTAGAGTCTAGTCACTTCAGGCCACCCCGCGCGGCGGTTATTGGACAATACCGAACACGATCCGATCAACAAGAACTGCCGGCGAGGGCATGAATGAAGTCACCCGCCTTTGGTCTTGCATCCGGAAGTTTCTGAACTCGCGTACGCCGGCTGAGCCGACAACGTCGAGGCTCGCGACGGTTCAGGCCATTGGAGATCGCCGCGGGTCCAAGTTGCTGAATCGGCGCGGCACCGGAAGCAGCCGCTTCGTGATCAGCATCACTGCCTTCGACAATCAGCGCTGGCGTGCGACCTGTCGCAGCGAAGTCCGGCGATGGGTGGTGCCGGACCCGACGATGGCCGTGTTTTCACATCGGTCACATGCGTTGCAGGCTCGTTGGCAGCCCCGAGTGATCATCAAGAAGTGCGTGCGAGGTCGGTGGAGTGTGCGAAGGAACTCCGCCCCGCCATGCAGTTCATGCATTGAATCCGTTGATTGCACTTGCACTGAGCCGGTGAAGGTGATAACTTGTAGTTCGCACGGCACGGGCTTGAAGCCCGAATCTCTTGACCGTGCGTCTGACACCACGATTCAACGGAGTCACCATGGCAAAGAAGGCAAAGAAGAAGGTCGCGAAGAAGGCTGCATCCAAACCTGCAAAGCCCGCCAAGAAGTCCCCCGCGCTCAAGAAGAAGGCAAAGACCGTCAAGAAGGCGCCGGTCAAGGCTGCTGCGAAGAAGGCACCAGCAAAGAAGGCTCCTGCAAAGAAGAAGAAGGCTGTGAAGAAGGTCGCCGCCGCGGCTCCTGCACCGGCAGCCGTCGAAACCAGCGCGCCGGCTCCCGCCGAAGCACCCGCGCAGGCCTGAACCCTCACATTCGTTGCGTCACTGCGGCGAGTGTGAAAACGATGATGATCGTTGAAAGACCCCGGTCACATGGCCGGGGTCTTCTGTTGCGCCAGAGAGTCAGCGATGCCCAGGGATGTCGGTACCAATGAGCCCGATGGAATCAGGGCTGTCGACCTCAGCATCAGTCGAGCTGCACAAGGCGTGCGGCGGCTGCGATGGCTTCGTCGATGTCGTTGGTGAACGCCGCGGCACCCACTTTGTGCCAGACTTCCTCGCACGAGCAGAAGGCGGTGCCTCCGACGATGACCGGCGGGCATGAATCGCCAAGCTGGGCCCGGAGCATCGCGATCGAAGCTTCAATGGTGCCGATCTGCGAGGGCATGGCTGCGGAAATGGCAACGATGTCGACGCTGTAGTCGATCGCGGCCCGCACCAGGTCCGCCGCGGGGACGTTGGCACCGAGTTCAATGACCCGCCAGCCTGCCATCTCGAAGAAATCGGCGACGGCTCGCACCCCAAGATCGTGCGTGTTGCCTTCAACCGCGGCGAGCAGGATCACCCGGTGATTGGCCGGAGCGACAGCCGCCACGGACATGAGCTGCGCCATGACGGCTCGGGTGGTGCTCGTGGCGAAGTGCTCTTCCGCGACGGAGAGTTCGTTGATGTGCCACATCCGTCCGACTTCGCGCTGGACGGGCAGAAGCACCTGCAGATACGCGGTGCGCACGGGCATGCCGCGTTGGACGGCGTCCATGACGAGGCGTGAAGCCTTGCGGCGGTCGCCTTCAAGGATTGCCACCAGGTATTCAGCCGCGAGACGTCCCTCGGTCGTGGCGACGGAAAGTGATGCGGGCGGGACGGCTTCGCCACCTGCGATCGCGTCGCGTGCCGCGGCGAAGCAGGCCTTCGCGGCGATCAGGTCCGGCTCGGGCAGTTCACGGATCAGGACACCTTCAAGTACATCGAGACTGGCGACGAGATCTTCTGTGGGAACGCCCCGCGCGACAAAGGCCTGGCGGGTCCATGCGACCTGAAGCCCGAAGATGCCGGGCGCGTTCAGGCAGATCGCCGCGGCGAGGTCGGAGAGCCGGCCTGCCATGTGTTCCCTCCACTTGCTGAAGGGATCGGGCGCATACCTGGCGGCAAGCCGCGGCTGTGCCTGCACGAAGGCGCGTGCGGCAGTTTCGGCAAGTTCCGCGACACGGGCCCGAAGAAGGTCCGCCGCGAAACGGCACTGCTCTGCATCGAAGTTGTCGTCACACTGCATCATCAGGTGCTGGTCCGGAAACGTCAGATCATACCATCGGCGGCGTCGGGTTTGCAGGCTGACCGTCGGGGAATGCCCCGATACGTTCGCTGGCTATCGGCACTTGGATGAGGGCAGGAGCACTCCAGCTGGTTTCCGGACCGCAACGGGCCGTGACAGGGGCCGGGCATTCCCCTATTCTTCGGGCTTGGGAGAAGGGACGTCCTGGACCTGAAGATCGGGGAGAATGATCATGAAAAACCGTGTTGTCTCGAGGCTTGCCGCCCTGCTCGTGGCGAGTGCTGCGTCGTGTGCTCTTGCAGATTCCTACTACTGGACCGGGTCGGTCTCGGCGCAGTGGACAGATCCGGGCAACTGGATGAATCAGAGCCAAGGTGGCATTCCGGGCGTACCCGGACCAGGCGATTCGGCCAATCTCGCGTATGCGAGTGTCCAGCTCAACGGCAATGCCGCGGTTGGAACGGTCTTCGGCAACGGAACTGTCTCCGTCAACGGCAGTCTCACGGGCGACGCGGCGTCGGGTTGCAGCATCATCCTCACTGCCGGGCAGCTTGATATCCCGTCGATGAGCAGCGTGAACCTGACGCTCAATGGCGGTGACGTTGCGGGCCAGCCCGAACTGGCGTCGTGCGTGGTCTCGCTCGGTTCCTCAGGTCAGCTGAACCTGCTGCTCACTGGATCGAACACGCTGTACGGGAATGTCCGGGCTGGGCAGCGGCTGACTTCGCGCGCCATCGGCACCAGCAATGCGCTCCTCTACTTCCCCAGCCCGTTGATCAACAGCGGCACCATCGTGATGGAAGGGGATGCAACGTGTGAATCCCGCCTGCGATGTGACTACACGATCACGAACAACGGCGAGATCGCCTTCGAGGCTCAGGCGGGTGTCCTGCAATCCTCGCTGGAGAACAACGGCCAGTTGAACATCTCTGGGGCAACCACGTTTTTGAGCTATGGCGCCGTCTATCGCAACCTGGGTGTATTCTCGATCGCTGCGGGTGGCGGGCTACAGGCTTCCGGCAACGCGCAGACGTTTGTCCAGGAGGCTGGATCCTTCGCGGGCGCTCAGCGCGCGACTTTCTTCGGCATGAACGTGCGTTATTCCGGCGGTGAGTTTCTCCTTGAGGACGGGGAGTCAACCGGGCCGGTGCTCTACAGCTGCGTTCTGGAGAACTACGCGACCGGTGCCGTGCGGTACGACGCCTACGCGACGACGACGATGTACGGGCATGTCCACTCGGGCCAGGCGGTCTTCTCGAGGAACTGGAGTGGCGAGGGTTCATCCCTGCTCTACTTCCCCAGTCCAATCTCAAACGCGGGACTGATTGTCGTCGATTCGCAGCTGCAGGCCACGAGCGGAACGCTCCGGACCGACTACACAATGACGAACTCGGGGATCATTCTCCTGGCCGGACAGGGCACCCGCTTGTTCATGGGCTCGCTGAGCAACACGGGGACGTTCACGATCGATGCCCCATCGACTTTCTCCCTTTACGGGGCCCAGTACCTGAACATGGGTGAACTCATGCTGAACCAGCCGCTGAGTATCAGCGGGCAGGCGCAGACGTTCCGGCAGATCAGCGGGCATGTTCGCAATGCGCATCGGCTGACCATGCAGAGCATGTCCGTCGCCTTCGAAGGCGGCTCCTTTGATGCCGGACCCGGTGAAACACTCGCACCGGTGATTCACGATTGCGCATTCACCAACGCCTCATCCTTGCCGCTGGCCCTTGACGCACGCGGCACGACCACCTTCTACGGCAACATCGCCGCCGGACAGACCATCGTCAGTTCGCACACCCCGGGCGGCAGCAATCCGTATCTCTACTTCCCCGGTCCGATTTCAAATGCCGGGGAGATCATCATCACGAGTGAGTCGGAGCGCAGCGCCACGCTTCGGACGGACTACACGCTCACCAACACGGGCATCGTGCGGATTCAGCCCGGTGGAGGCGGCTCCCGACTCTTCATCGGATCGCTGGTCAACGAGGGGCAGTACTTTGTCGAGACCCCCACCGTCTTCTCCAACTACGGAGCGGTCTATCTCAACCGCGGCCTGATGCGCATCAGCCCTTCGAGTGCGCTCGCCATCAGTGGAGCGGCCCAGACTTTCACACAGGAGTCAGGCACCCTCGAGAACTCGAGCCTCATCGGTCTCAACGCCATGACCTTCGTCTACTCAGGCGGCACCATCAGCCCGGAAGCGAGCCTCCCCAGCGGGCCCAAACTCACCGACTGCGTGCTGTCCCTGGCCGCCACAGGCCCGATTGATCTTGAGTGCTCGCGCACCACCACGGTCTACGGGCATATCGCGGATGGTCAGACCCTGCGCTTTCTCAATACCAGTGGTGCCGATGCGGCCTACGCCTACTTCCCCAGTCCCGTCACCAACGCCGGTCGAATCAGCGTCTCCTCCAGAACTGCCGCTGCGCCGGCAACTCTCAGGACAGACTACACGCTGACCAATGCCGCAACGGGCATCGTCGAGTTCCTGCCGGGCACCGGGGGCGACCGCACCTTCTATGGATCGCTGCTCAATCAGGGCCACTGGTCGGTGCAGGCACCTACCACCGCCACCCTGTATGGCGCGGTATTCGCCAACTATGGCCTCTTTGAAGTAGTCTCGCCGGCCACATTCCTGATCGGTGGACAGCCCCAGACCTTCACTCAATACACCCCGGGCATCATGACCGGCGGTCGGAACATCAAGGGGCGCCCCAGCGCCTCCTTCCAGTACTTTGGTGGTCAAGTGGCCGGACCTGGCCCGGAACTGACCGACTGCGTCGTGAACTTCGCAGCGGAAGCAACCGAACCCATCGATCTGCTGCTGCACGGCACCACGACGTTCTACGGAATGCCGCTCCCGGGTCACAAGATCAACTCCGTTGCCATGCCAGGAGCCGGCGCGTTCCTCTACTTCCCCGGCCCGATCACCAACCAGGGCGAGATCACGCTGTCAACGCAGGATCCCGACCAGCCCTCCCGCATGCGTACTGATTACACGTTCATCAACAGTGGAAGTCTCCATCTTGACCCGGGCGGACGCGTCGAAGGCAACTCGTTCATCCAGACTGCACCCGGCACCACCCACTTCGTGCTCAAGGGCATCGAGCCCAACGAGTTCGGCCGGATCGCTGTCACGGGCACTGCAAGCCTCGATGGCACCGTGACCAATCAGACCGAACCCGGATACACCACCTACGACCAGGACCACTGGGACGTCATTTCCGCCCCAGGCGGTCTGTCGGGCACCTACGCGACCGAAGCCCTCAATCCTGGATTCTCCTTCAGGTACGAAGGTCAGCTCGGCCGCCTGGTCTTCCTGCGCTGTGCTGCGGACTACAACCTGGACGGCGGCGTCGATGGCAGCGATGTCGATGCGTTCTTCTTCGACTGGGAGCGAGGCTTCCTGTCGGCCGATGTGAACGTTGACGGCGGCGTCGACGGCTCGGATGTCACCTTCTTCTTCGAGGCCTGGGAGGCCGGCGGCTGCCCCTGAAGCCGCGGCTGTGAAATCCAACCAACTCAGAACAGCGCTCGTTGTGCACGATCGCAGCGCAGTTCGATGAACACAAGAAAGCAGCCGCGGCCACCTGCCGCGGCTGCTTTGTTGTACTGCGATCGCACCCAAGCGCCCTCCCCGCTCCTCAGATCAGACTCATGAGATCTTGACGCGCACGGGCGTTGCGACCAGCGAGTTGAGGCGGCCGTCAAAGGCACGGATCGTGAAGGCGGAGAATCGCCCGGTGGCTCCTGTCGCCTGCCGGTAGACAAGCGTGTCACCCGAACTCACCAGCGTGCTGCCGCCCGTGACTGCTGACCCATTGATCAGCAGTTCGCCGCTGAGCACCGAGTCGATCCGGAAGGTGATGGCATCCTTGTTCTTGTCCGCCTCGTTCGCCGCGGCGAGCAAGGATGCAAACGGGATTGAAATCTCCGTCGCCCCCACCGGCACCGTGAAATCCTTCACGGTCGTCAGCGTCGGAGCCTGATTCACGACGACACTGACCTGCACGGGCTTGATCGAACGCTGCACGCCGTCACTTGCGACGATGGTGAAGGCCTTCACCACGCCGGACATCTTCGTCGTCGGCGTCCAGACCAGTTCCTCGCCGGGCGCAATCGATGTGACATTGGCGACGACCGCCACGCCATTCTTCGTGAGCGTGCCGCCGGTAACCTTGCTCACGACGAAGGAGAGGTTGGCCCCTTCAGGATCCACTTCGTTGGCCGCCCCCAGCAACGCGGCGTGGGTGATGGTGTATGGAACCCCCGCATCCGCCATCGAGAGGTTGGTCACCGCCGTCAGCGTCGGAACCTGGTTGTACGCAACACTGAGTGCATAGGACCCAGTGCTGCCGACGACGGCATTGCCGAACTTCTTGGGGCTGTAGAGGCGAGCCGATGCAGATGCGCCGGAGACGCCAATGTAGTAGACCTTGCCCTTCTTCACTGCCCCAGCAACGGTGCTCCCGCGAGTCTCATCCGAGCGGTTGTCATTGAAGGCCATTTCCTTGCCCGACGAATCAAAGAGCCGCAGGAAGGTGTCCGCCGAGAACTGCTCGTAGCCATCGGCATTCACGGTCAGGATGCCATCGTCTGCCGCGATGAACTTGAAGAGATCCACGTCGCCCGTGCCACTGTTGAAGCTCGAGTCTTCCCCGAGCGTTGAACGCAGATTCGAGCCGGACGTGACCGTCTGAATGCGGCTGAAGCCGATGGCATCGTCACTGATGGTCTTCACCGCCGAAGTGGCGAAGAGCCGTCCTGCGAGGATGTAATCTCCCATCTCGCCAGGAGTGCCGCTGCCCGCGGCGAAGGGATCGAAGTTGTCATTGCCGAATCCCGCCACCGCAACGTAGTAGGTCGTCCGTGGCTGCACCACGAACTGCAGCACCGGGTCGGTCGACTCAAAGTCGTCGTTGGATGCGAGCAGATTCCCGTTGCTGTCATAGAGGTAGATCACCGCATCAAAGGGTGTCCCTCCCGCCGGACCGTCGATCGCAGAGTTCACCTCGATCTCCAGCAGCGATGCTTTCGTGACGGTGAACCGGTAGAAATCCACATCCTTGTTGCCGACTGTCTCGCCCCCATCGGAACCGATGGCCGCTTCAATGTTGCTGAAGGGGAAGAGGAGCGCCGGATACGCCGCGGCGGAGGTGATGGAGCCATCCGCATCCACCGAGCGGAACTTGATGAAAATGTCGTACACACCACCGGTACCGGTCGTCGCACGACCGGTGAGCGTCGTGGGGTCATACGAACGGTTGTCGTAGTCGCTGATGGCGACGTAGTACGTCTGGCCGCGGGTGATGGTGATCGTGCGGTAGCTGTCGGTGGTGTGGCCAACGGGATCACCGGAAGCCGTGTCATAGACGATCGAGCCGACCGCGGTTTCATCGGGGGCTTCCGAATCGTCATCAAAGGCGAGTTGCACGCCCGCTTCGTCGAAAATCCGCAAGTACGAATCGACATAGCCGCTCGCATCGGGGCTGTCGATGTCGACGATCAGCACTCCGTCATCGGGCGCGACCACCTTGTACATGTCCACATCGGAAGTGCCCACCAGCGCGCCGTAGTCGCGACCGATCAGGCCGGCAAACGTCGTCGGCGCCAGATCCGTGCCGAAGGAAACTTCCACGGCACCCGAGAACAGACCGTTGGGATCGCTGTTGGAAAGCGAGAAGCTGATCGTGTAGGTGCCAGTCGCACCCGCCGTCCTGCCCGATGAGCCTGCGGGGTCGTACGAACTGTTGCCGGCACCCGAAAGGCCGACGTAATAGGTGCCAGGCTGCAGTGCGATGCTGATCCGCGAGAAACCAGTGCCGCCAGAATCGTCGTTGCTCGCCAGCACGCCACCCGAAGCATTGAAGAGTCGCAGGAACGAATCGAAGTCTTCGGGCGTCGTCTGGTTCGAGGCGACCTGAATGGTCACGACGCCCGCGCTGGCCGTCGAGAACTTGAACATGTCCACATCCGATGCGCCGACCTGCGTGGTGCCGAAATCCACTCCGATGCGGCCCGAGGCACTCAGCGCCTCGGACCCATCCAGCGACGGATTCATCAGGAAAGCACCGGTGATGGTACCGTTGGCGTCCGCGGCGTTGCCGCCAGGCTCGGGGGCCGGCGCAGAGCCGGTGAGGCGGCTGCGCACTTCGCGCACCGCGGCGTAGATATCGAGCCTGGGGTAGCTGACCCGCGTGTTGGTCACGTTGTCATCTTCGTCATCCCCATCGAAAATCGTCACGGCTGTTGACGTCAGAACATCACGGACTTCCGCGGGAGAGAGGGAGCGGCCGCCGAACTGCTTGGCCGCTTCCTGCAGAATCGCGACCGCGCCGGCCACCACCGGCGAGGCCTGACTGGTGCCTCCCATGTTGTCGTATCGATTGCCCGGCACGGTGCTGCGCATGAACGCGCCCGGTGCGAAGATGGTGTTCGAAGCGACCATCCGCTGGCTGAAGCTCGTGATCCGGCCCGCGCCGGTAGTGAAGTCAATCGCCCCGTCGCCCCAGCGTACATCGCGCTGCGAACCATCCTTCCAGGTCGCCCCCACCACCAGCGTGCTGTACACGCCGGGCGCGCCGTAGTTCTGATACTCGTGGTTCTTGAACGAGTTGCCGCCCGCACTCACCACCGTGATGCCCGCCGCCTCAAGCCGCCGGATCTCCGGCAGGATGATGTCGCCCGAGACCTGGCTGATGCTCGTGTAGAAGCCGCCGCCCAACGACATGTTCACAACCTGGATGTTGTAACGGGTGCGGTTGTCGTACACCCAGCGCAGCCCATCGCGGATGTCGGTGAATGTGCCGCTGCCATTGTCACCCAGGACCTTCACGCCCACGAGCCCCGCTGCGGGAGCAACACCGATCTCCGGATCGCTCGAACCGATGATGCCGGCCACGTGCGTGCCGTGCGCTTCGCGATCGACGGGATCGTCCGTCCCGGACACGATGTTGCGACCCGCGACATAGTTGGAGGCGAGCTTGATGTGCGTACGGTCAAGGCCGGTATCGAGCACCGCCACCGTGACGCCGCTGCCATCGAGGCCGGCGTAGGCCGGATCCGCACGCAACTGACTCAAACCAATGAGGTCAAATGCCGCGTTGAGCATCTGCCGGGATTCAAGTGCATCGAACGTCGCGTCGGGTGTCTTGAGCATGGGCCAATGATATCAGGCCCCCGAACTTGCCTGAAGCCACCGGGCGGCGATTCCCCTCGTGTAAACCCCCGCCAATCCCTCCAGGAACGGCTGCACGTGTTCCGTCCCCCGGTCATCGGCCGTATCGGAAACCGTTCGGACGCAGGCAAAGGGCACGCCGTGTTCGAAGCAAACCTGCCCCGCCGCGGCTCCCTCCATTTCCACGCACAACGCCCCAGGCACTCGCTCCCGAACCCGCTCACGCGCCTCATCACTAAAGATCACCTGATCGCCGCTGGCAATGACACCTATGTGAACCCCCGGGGACTGGATCTCGGCTCGCCTGAGCAGTTCGGTGGGGGCGTGCGAGAGGTCGTTGGCCAGATACTCACCCGCCGCGGCGAACAACGACGCGGCCATCGCCTGGTCGGCAGGCATCAGGCATTCCCCCAGCATCGGTACGTGGGTTGGTGCGAAGAAGGGTGACGCATCAAGGTCGTGCTGCACCAGCCCGCTGGCCACCACAACATCCCCGCGCCGCACACCTCCCTCCCCACTGGCGATGCCACCAGCGATCCCGAAGAAGACGATCGAACCGACGCCGTAGTCGAGGATCAGTTCGGTCGTGGTCGACGCCGCGGCGACCTTTCCCCATCTCGAGAAGACCACCACCACTCGTCGTCCATGCAACAGGCCCGAATGAAACTGCCGCCCGGCGCGCGTCGTGGTCGACCGCTCCGTCAGATCACCCAGGAGCGCATCGATCTCCTCGGGCATCGCCGCCATGATGCCAAGTGGACTTCCCTGCGTGATCGCTTGAACCTTCATGCGCGAAGCGTAGTGCCGCGGCTGAGGATCAGGCCTTCCCTTCACCCTGACGGGCAGAGTGCGAACTCACCCGCCGCGGCCTCCCTTAGCCTTAGCCTTGGTCTTCTTCGCGGCAGGCCGTGCCTTTGCAGTGGTCCTGACCGGCGTGCCAGCGAGCAGCGACAGCTGCTCGCGAACCGCCGCAGCGTGACCTGGCACGCGTACGGCATCCCACCTCGCGCGTACCACGCCCTTGGGGTCAATCAGAAACGTGGTGCGCAGAACGCCCTGATAGGCCTTTCCATACATCGACTTTTCACCCCAAGCGCCGAACTTCGCGCACACCGGCGGCACGCCATCGGTACCGGGCAGGTCCGAGAGCAGTGCAATCCCCAGCTTTGATTTGGCGATGAACTTGGCGTGCGTTGCCGGCGCATCGGGGCTGATGCCCACCACGATCGGCGCTGGCTCTCCCCACGACATCGCGCTCAGATCACACGCCTGCTTCGTACACGAAGGGGAGAGGTCCTTGGGATAGAAATACAGCACGAGCCACGTGCGCTTTGCCGAAGCGAGCTTCCACGTTACGCCCGCGGCATCGGGCAGGGCAAAGACCGGAGCCTTGTCGCCCGGCTGCGGCCCAGATGATTGAAGACGCGTCGTTGAAGAGGCCATGGACTGCTCCAGCATTGGACATCGAGCGCGTGATCGACATCGACCACGGCGCCTTTGGTTCGCCGGATCCACTCAATTCGATGCACCGCGCACTGCGGGTTGCGCCGGAATCGCCGAACTCTCGCCCAGCGTCCAACTGACCAGGAGCACGAGAATGGCACATCCAAGGAGCACGGAAGCGAGGATCAGGATGACCATCCGTGACGCTTCCAGTTCGGTCCTGCGGGGGGGATTGATGTCCGGGCTCGCCGCGGCGGACTCAACAGGGCCATGAAGCACGGGATCGACATCACCATGCCGCACCGCTTCCTGAACCGCCGCGACAATCAACTGGGCTTCAAACGGACGCATGCCCGAACGCACCGCACCTGCCACCAGCGACTTGCGTCGCTCGGGCGTCAGCAACGCGGCGCGCCCACCCTGAAGCGAGCCAGCCACGGCGCGAGAAAGTGCTTCGTACTCACCGGGGCTGCAGCCGCCGCGTGCAAGATGGTTCTCCATCGCAATCGCGCGTCGAGCGGCCACGACGCTGGGAACAGGCTCGGCGGGGGCAAACGTTGGCCCCGATCCGGCTTGCTCGGGTTGAGCCACGAGGCGCAGCACAGGGCCCGGGCGTGTCGACGCCTTCCCCTCACCAGGTTGTGGACGCAGAAACTCCACGATGGATCCACTCGCAAATCCGCTGCCAGCACCCCAAGTCCCCACTGCTGCCGCTGTGGGTGCATCAGGAACCCGAGCGAAGCCATGGATTATTCGAGGAGCTTCGCCGCGACGCGGCCTGCCTCGTCGTCGCGCTGCTTGGCCCACATCGCGGCAGTACGGCCAGCACGATCCTTGGCATCCTTGCGAGCCCCCGAATCAAGCAGCAGCTTGATCAACGTGGCATCCGCATTGTCGGCTGCCCGCATGAGGGGAGTCACGCCTTCACTGTCCGAGGTGTGCAGATCAGCCTTCTTGTCGAGCAGCAGTGTGACGACGGCCGGAGCCTTCTCATCCGCACTCGCACATGCAAGGTGCAGAGCCGTGTGGCCTTCGAGATCAATGTCGTTGACATTGGCGCCAGCAGCAAGCAGCATCGTGACTTTCTCAGCATCGCACGAGCGAGCCGCGGCCATGAGTGAGTTCTGTCCCCACTTGTTGCGGGCGTTGACGTCGGCACCTGCATCGATGAGCACCTTGATGTTGCCTGGCTCGCCGCGGCTTGAGGCCATCATGAGTGCAGTGAGCCGATCGTCGGTGCGTTCATCGATGTTGGGCTTGCCGTCAAGCACGGCCTGCACCGTCGCAGCATTCGCCCAGCCCGCGGCGAAGATCAGGGCCGTCTTGCCATCCTTGCCTCTGGCACTCACCTTCGCGCCCGCCTTGAGAAGTGCCGCGACACTCTCGGGCTTTCCCGCCAGCGATGCGCACATGAGCGGGGTCATGCCTGACTTCGCGCCGTTCTCAAGCAGTGCATCGACCTGTGCACCGGTCGCCACCGACTTGGCGATCGCGGCGACATCGCCAACTTCAGCCGCTTCGTGCAGCTGGAGGCGTGAGCCCTGGTCGATCGTCGGCCCCGAGCGGGGCTTCGCCGCGGCGGCCTGCGGGAGTTCCTGGCTGACCTGATCGATCGAGTAGAGCAGGACTCCGCCCAGACCGATCAGCGCAATGACCACGATTCCCAGAGAGACGCCGCGTGAGGATTGAGCCATGTTCCGCTCCTTGGATGAATCAGCGAGCCTCCGGATCGACCCGACCCGGACACTCGAAGGGTAGCCGCGGCGGGCAGCGGATCGGTGCCCGCACAACGACATCGCCCCGGCATCAGTGCCAGCCATGTTCTGGCGGGCCGGATGCCGGGGCGATGAATGGAAGCCGCGGGACGATCAATCCACGTCAGCCTTGGGCTTGAACGCGGCGATCACAGCTGCCTGCACATTGGGGGGAGTGCGTTCATCGTGGCTGTACTCCATCGAGAACGCTCCGGCACCCGCGGTGAGGCTCTTGAGCTCGTTGGCGTAGTTCTGGAGCTCAGAGAGCGGGGCCTGAGCCTTGACGACGCACATGTCGCCCGAGAGCATCTCGGAGTTCTGAACGCGTCCGCGCTTGGTGGAGAGCTGGCCAGCCAGATCGCCCATGAAGCGGCTTGGGGCGGTGATCTCGAGATTCACGTAGGGTTCCATCAGCACGGGGCGTGCCTTCTGCACTGCGTCGATGAAGGCCCGCTTGCCTGCGGTGATGAAGGCGATTTCCTTGCTGTCCACATCGTGATACTTGCCGTCGTAGACCGAAACGCGGATGCCGTTGATCGGGTATCCGGCGACGGCACCTTCGCCCAGGACGGAGCGGACGCCCTTTTCCACTGCGGGAATGTACTGCCGCGGGATGCTGCCACCGACGGTTTCGTTGACGAACTCAAACCCATCGGGATGATCGGAGGGGAGGGGTTCGATGCGGAGATAGACCTCGCCGAACTGACCCGCGCCGCCCGTCTGCTTCTTGTGACGATGGTGGCCTTCGGAGCGAGCAGTGATCGTTTCCTTGTAGGCGACCTTGGGCGTGGCGGTGATGAGTTCGATGTTGAACTGGTGCTTGTACTTCTCGATGACGATCCGCAGGTGCAGTTCACCCAGACCGCGCATGACGGTCTGATTGGTGGCGGAGATGCGCTCAACCAGGAAGCAGGGGTCTTCGGCCATCAGCTTGTGCGTGGCGACCGAGAACTTGGCTTCGTCTGCGTGGTTCTTGAGTTCGACGGCCAGGCCGAACATCGGGCGCGGGAGCGGCAGCGGCCGCAGGTGCACCGAGTCGTACTCGTGACTGTCATGCAGCACGCAGTTGAACTTCACTTCGTCGATCTTGGCAACCGCGGCGATGGCGCCGGCACCGACCTCGGAGACTTCGACATGTTCCTTGCCCTGCAGCAGGAAGAGGTGCCCGATCTTGATGGGTTTCTTCTGATCGTCGATGATCACATCGTGCTTGGCCTTGATCGAGCCCTGATGCACGCGGAAGATGCCGATCTTGCCCAGGAAGGGGTCGTTGGTGGTGCGGAAGACGTGGGCCACGAGCTTGCCGTCGTGATCAGGTTTGCTGTGCCACTCGGCTTCGACATCGCTGTCTGCGCCGCGGTACATGAACTCGGGGGGATTGACCTCGACGGGGCTGGGGCAGAGGCTGGCGAAGATGTGGAGCAGGTCATCGGCACCGACGCCGCTGCGGGCGCTCATGAAGCAGATCGGCACGAGGTGGGCATCTTCAAGTGCCTTCTCGAATGCCGCGTGGAGCTTGGCCTGGTCGAACTTGCCGTCGCCCACTTCAAGGTACTGCATCGTGAGATCGTCGTCGACCTCGATGACCTGCTCGACGATGGCCTTGTGCGCTTCGTGCACTGACATGAAATCCGCCTGATCGCCCTGATCGTCGGTGCCGTCGTGCTCGAAGACGTTGATGACCTTGCGGCCTTTGAGGCTGGGGAGGTTGATGGGAAGGCAGATGGGGCCGAATGTCTCACGGATCTGATTCACGAGATCGGCGAGAACCCCGTCGCCGGCCTCATCGATCTTGTTGATGATGATCATGCGCGGGATGCGACGCTCCTCGGCGACCGCCATCAACCGGCGCGTGACGCTGTCGATGCCCTTGAGGGCGTCGACGACGACCGCCACGGTCTCCGCCGCGGGGAAGCAGGCGATGGCATGGCCGATGAAGTCGGCGAGCCCGGGCGTGTCGATCATGTTGACCAGATGCTTCTCGAACTCAAAGTGCATGACGGAGGGCTGGAGGCTGTGCTTGTGCGCACGCTCTTCATCCGAGTAGTCGCTGACGGTGTTGCCCTCGAGGACCGAACCCATGCGCTTGATGGCACCGGCGGCGAAGAGCAGACGTTCGGCAATCGAGGTCTTCCCCGATCCGCCCCCGCCGCAGAGGACAATGTTGCGGAAATCCGAAGCAGGACGAGTAGGCATGGCTGGGCTCCTGAAAACTCAAGGCGAGAAAATCAAAGCGGGAGAATGAAAGGGAGATGAAGCGGTCGGACCGGCCGTGCCGTTGCCCACCGAATCCCGACCATGCTTCGGTGAGCCCCGCCGGCCGTTGCACGCGCCGGTATCTCATTGTTAACGTGACTGGTACTGTAAAGTCAAGCAATTCGAACGCCCCGACCCGGGTTTCTCAACCTTGGGAATTTGCCCACTCCGGAGCGCGGACTTGCTCGCTAACCTTCTCCTCTATGCCCGCATCGAACGCCCCCTCCGTCGTCACTCGCTTCGCACCCTCTCCTACCGGCCATCTCCACATCGGCGGCGCCCGCACCGCCCTCTTCTGCTGGGCCTTCGCACGCCGCATGGGCGGCCACTTCGTGCTCCGCATCGAAGACACCGATCAGGCACGCAGCAGCGTCGAATCGGCCCGGGGCATCATGGAAGATCTCGCCTGGCTGGGGATCGAATGGGACGAAGGCCCCGAGCTCAAGCTCGGCGAGAAGACCATCGGCGGCGATCCCCGCGGTGTGGGCCCCTTCTTCCAGGCCCAGCGCGTCGCCATCTACAACCAGTACATCGAATGGCTCGTCGAGAACGAACTGGCCTACCCGGCCTTCGAAACCACGGAGCAGCTCGATGCCCTGCGCAAGGCCGTGACCGACAAGAAGGGAACCTTCCGCTACGACCGCACCGCCGCGATGAGCATCCCCAAGGCCGAGCGCATCGCCCGCATGAAGGCCGGAGTTCCCCACACCGTCCGCCTCATCGCCACGCCCGATGAGATCGTCGTGAAGGACTCGGTGCTGGGCGATGTGCGCTATCGCGCCGGCGAGCTCGACGATTTCGTCCTGCGCAAGGCCGATGGCTTTCCCACGTACCACTTTGCCGTCGTCATCGACGATGAACTCATGGGCGTCACGCATGTGCTGCGCGCTCAGGAGCACCTCAACAACACGCCGCGGCATGTCGCGCTCCAGCGTGCACTGCGCCGGCTCGACAACGGCGAGCCCTTCCGCACCCCCGCGTACGCCCACATGCCGCTGATCTTCAACATGGATGCCTCGAAGATGAGCAAGCGCGACAAGGCCAAGGTGGCCCGCGCTGCGCTCAAGACGGCCATGAGCAAGAACCAGTCCATCACCGCGGCGTCGGTTGCCGCGTCGACCGGGCTCTCCGTCGAACTCATCGACGGCTTCATCAAGGCCGACAACGATTCACTCGATGCCGCGGCGAAGATCGCAGCACAGTTCAACGTGATCCTCCCCGAAATCGAAGTCTCCGACTTCCGCGCCAACGGCTACCTCCCCTCGGCCATCGACAACTTCCTGAGCCTGCTGGGCTGGAACCCGGGCATGAAGCTGCCCGATGGCAAGGACCTCGAGAAGTTCGACACCGCATTCCTCTCGTCGAACTTCTCGCTCGAACGCATCGGCACCACCAACGCCAAGTTCGATCGCGTGAAGCTCGCCAGCTTCAACGGTGACGCGCTTGCAGCGCTCTCCACCGAAGAGTTCGCCAAGGGCTGGGCCGCGTGGTGCGCCGAACACCTCCCCGCACTCCCCGCACGCCTGGGCGTCAGCGTCGATACCGCGAACCAGCCCCGCTGGCTCTGGCTCTCGCACGCCGTCAAGCAACGGGCCAAGACCTACGGCGAAGCCGCCAAGCCCGCGGCGTTTGTTCTGCTCGACGACAACCACGTGCAGTTTGATCTCGCGGCCGTCGAGAAGCACCTGCTCGCCAACAACCGCGCCGGCCAGAATCTCCTGGCGTTGTTCAAGACGCGGCTCGAGGCCATCGATCCGTTCGAACCCAAGCCGATTCACGACCTCATCGAGGCGATCGTCAAGGAACAGGGGCTTCCCAACATGGGCCCGCTGGCGCAGGCTGTGCGCGTCGCCATCGCTGGCGTTGCGGTCACGCCACCGCTGGGTGAGTCGCTGGCAGTCCTGGGCAAGGCCTCATCGCTGGCACGCATCGGACGGTGCCTGGCTTCGTATTGAGCCATCCGGCCGCTGGGGCGGGCGTTACTTGGTGCCAGCGGGCGCTTCTGGTGGCACCACGGCCATCTTGGTGATCTCAAGACGGCCCGGGTCCGACTTGAAAGGGCCGACCAGGAGGTACATCGGTATCGACGCTGCCCCTTCGGGAGCGGTTGATTCCGCGGCGTGCCCCGGATGGAGTATGCGGGCGATGTACGGAGACGCCAGCACGCGTGCGGCGGGGCCGTCTTCAGGCCACATCACCGGCCAGCCCTCGGCGGGCCGACCGATGAACATCAGGCCCTTGGCGCTCGTGCAGAAGTAACCTGCCGTCATCGTCGGACCGATCGCAGGTGCCGCACCGATAGTCTGAGGCATCAGCCCCTCAACGGATCCGCTGCGCGAGTTGAAGCGGGCCATGCGGTTCTTGCGCGGGTCGAAGAGGACGGCGACATCTCCCTCGGTCGGATCGCTCGCGGCGACGCCAGCCGGGATGGAGATCTGCGTGGAGGCCATCTGGTGGGCAATGACAACTTCGGGAGCGGGTGCGATTCGCCACTGCTGGCGCGTATCGGCAAGCCGCGGCTTCTCGTCGCTGCTTCGATCAAGCCGCACCACTTCAAGATCGGTGCCCGAGCGTGAGAGCCTGAAGACGAACGAGGCTTCGCTGCCCGCGACGAACATGGGGAAGGCGTAGGAGCCATCGATGGCGTGCTTGATGCTTTCGAAGCCTGATGCGGAGCGCAGCACCAGGTCGGAATCGGTGGCGCTGCGAGAACGCCGCGTGAAGAGCAGTTCGCCTTTGGGCGAAAGGACGCCGTGCGCGTTGACCTGATCGCCCTGAACAAGCCAGGTGAGTGATCCGGTGGACCAGGAGATCTTGCCGATCCATCGAGCACCATCAAGCCGCGGCGATTCGACCAGGAATCCCTGTTCATCCGCGTTGCGACCCAGGATAAGCCCGGCCTGCAGCGGCTGGGGATAGGTCATTCTGGCCGCTGGGACTTTCGAGATGTCGTAGACAACCAGGCGAGTTTCGCCCGGAGTCTCGGCTCCCGAGCCTGCGAGAATGGCCTCCCACGAAGGGGGTTGCCCTTCCTGGACAACCAGCAGATTGCCCTGAGGCGATACCAGGGGCAGTGCCTGCCCGTCGTAGGCAACGCTCCCAAGCGGCTGCACTTCGACACGGATGTCGGTGGCCATCATCCGGCCCCGTTCAGGCTTGGCAACGGGGCCCTTGGGAAGCTCTGCCTTCGGCGTCGCCGCGGCTGCGCTGCCCGAAGCGGCGGAGGGTGTCTTGGGCTTGGAGGCTGCGGACTTGCCAGTGGGCTTGATGGGCGTGCCGCGTGAGGGTGTCACGGTCTCCGTGACGCACCCGCTCATGCCCGCCGCGATCAGAAGCACCGCGGCCAGCGCGGGAATCATCGAGCCCCCCGTGCGGACGGTCGAGATACCCGGGCGGCTTGTCACTTGGGCGCTCCATCACTGGGGGGTGTGATCGCCTCGCCGGACTGCGGCTTGCCAGCCTCGGGCGTTTCGGTGGTGGGCTGCTCGGGCTTCACGCCCAGTCCTTGCTTGAGCGCCTCAAGGCGGTCGCGGTAGGGTTCGTTGAGTGCATCGTTCTCGCCGGTGTTGTTGACGACGATGGGCGTGATGAAGATCAGCAGTTCGCTGTTGGTCTTGGTCTTCTCCTTGCTCTTGAAGAGCAGGCGAAGCACGGGGATGTCGCCCAGAATCGGCACCTTGCGGGTGATGTCGCTGTCTTCCTGACGCATGATGCCCGAGATCACGACCGTCTGGCGATCCTTGATGATCAGCTGCGTCGTGGTTTCGCGGCGATTGACGATGAATCCGCCAAAGAGCGTCTGCCCGGGCACGATCGAGGAAAGTTCGACGTTCACGCGCAGATCCACATCGCCGTTGACGGTGATGCGGGGCCGTGCGCGAAGCGCGATGCCCACGGCCTTGTAGTCAAACGACTGGATCTGGTTGCCCTGATCGGTCGTCTGCGAATCACTGATGAAGGGAATGTCCTGACCGTCGAAGAAGGTGGCTTCCTGATTGTCGCTGGTGAAGATCTTCGGTTCACTCAGCACGCTGACGGCGGTCTTCTCCGCCAACGCCTGCAGGAGCACGTTGAGGTTCAGGTTGCTCTGGAGCACGGAGCTGTTGAAGAGCGAATCGGCAAAGCCCGTGTTGCTTCCCTGGAAGCCGTTTGTGAGGCTGACCGAGTTGTCACCGTTGGTGGGCGTGATGGTCTGGCTCGACCAGCGGAAGCCCAGCGCGGTGGCATCGTCCATCGAAACGGAGGCCAGAATCGCGGAGATGAGGACCTGCCGGCCGGGACGATCCAGCGAGTCGATCATCTCGACGATCGATTGCTTGTACTCCGGCGGCGCGACCACGAGCAGCGCATTCTGACGCCAGACCGGCACGATGCGGATGTTGCCGATGAGGTTCGAGGCGTTGCGCTTGGTCGTCTCGTTGGTCGTGCGGCTGCGCTGCCACCAGAAGGCCAGGTTGCTCGCGCTCACCGTGTCGGTGTTCGTGCCGTTGGCGTCGGTCGTCGTGGTGGAACTGGAGAACGGACTCACGCCGGCCTGCGTCTCGGTCAGGCCGCTCTCGGCACGACGGACCTGCGCCAGCGTCCCGTCCGCGGCGAGCAGCGCATTGAGCTGCTCAGCAAGATCCTCAGCATTGGCGTGCTTGAGTTCAACGACCGATGGGAGCCCGACAGTCTGCGGCTGATCGAGCTGCTCGATGATCTTGTCGATCGCGGTGATGTTGTCGGGGCTCTTGGCCACGACAATCAATCGCCCGGCATCGGGAACCGGCTGGAAGGAGAACTGACCCGCGAGCCGTCCAACCCCTTGCGAAGTGCCGGTCGAACTGCCGTTGTTTCCACCCTGACCGCCCTGACCGCCCCCACCGCCGGTGGTGCGATTCGACGTGCCCTTGCCAAACAGGCCATCGAGAATGTTGGCGACCTTCACCGGATCGGTGTTCTTGAGGTCGTACACCTTGGGTACCACGGCCTCATCGGGCAGCGGCTTATCCCAGAAGGAATCGAGCTGATACCGGATCTGCTTGAGGATCGCCTCATCCGCGACCACCGTCACCGAGTTCTGCTGCGTGTTGGCGCTCACACGCAGTTCGTCGCTCGTCGCCGTCGTCTGCTCGGTGCCGCCGCCCTGTCCCGGGAAGCGGAACATGGGCTGGCCCTGGTTCTGATTCTGCCCGCCGCGGCGGCGGCTGTTGTTGCTGGCGCCCGAGGTGGTTCCACCCGCACCGTAGAGTTCCTCGATGTTCCCCTTGATCGTTTCCGCATCGGCGTACCGCAGGCGGTAGGTTTCGGTCTGAAGTGCGCCCGCCGCGGGACGGTCGAGCGACTCGATCAGCCGCTCGATGCGCTGCAGGAAGGCGATGTTGCCGATGAGCGCGACCTGATTGGACTCTTCATCCACCGAAAGCTTGGCGTAATCAGGCACCTTGTCCTTGAGCACATCGCCCATGGCCTTGGAGGTGTTGTGCTTGAGCCGGAAGACCTTCTCGGCGATCGAACCCAGATCGGTGCGGGGCAGCACCGACTCGTCGGGCCCGATCACGACCAGATCCTGCTTGGTGATGTCGGCGACATCGCGCAGCGTGATCGTCGTCTCAGTCTCGATGACGGCGACGTTGTTCTGCAGCAGCGCCATGTAGACCAGATCCAGTGCCTGCTCGCGCGGGATCGGGGCGTCATTGATGACCGTGACCTTGCGGGTCATCACGTCCTGCATCGGCATCACGACCTTGCCGGTGGATTCCACCAGGAAGGGGACGATCTGCTCGACCGTGAACTGCTTGAACGCCAGAACCGTGGGACCGCCGATCACCTTGCGATGCACGGTGGTCTTGACGGGAGCAGCCCCGCCATCAGCCGCGGGAGGCTGACCGCCCGCGGCGGGCTGCCCCATGGCGGCACCCGCCATCACGAACAGGAGCGTCGGTGCCGCGATGGCCAGAGTGCGTGTCAGATTCGTCGTATTCATCAGTCGCTCCACACTTGCGTTCGTTCACCGGGCGAATGAGTCGCCGCGGCGTTTGTTGTCCGATCAGTCCGCCCTGTCCCGACACGAAGCGATGCTCGCTGGCACCTTCGCCGGGTCCATTCCGTCAATCACTTCCGAGCCGTTGCCTTCGGATCACCGGGCTTTGAATCGCCTGGCTTTGCTTCCGGGGGCTTGTCACCCGGCTTCGAGTCGGCGGGCTTTGCATCATTTGGCTTTGCGTCTTCTGGCTTGGAATCTGCCGGCTTCGCATCGGAGGCTTTGGGATCCTCCGACTTGGCCTCGCTGGCATCCTCCGCCTTGGTCGCATCGTCCGGCTTCTTTGCATCGGTGCCGCTGCCTGAATCAGGGATGGTGGTCGGTGCGGAATCCTTCGTGGAAGCGCCCGCCGCGTCATCAGATTCCTTCACCGGCTTGCCGACCTTGCTCCGCTCGAAGAAGCCGACGTTGAACTCAACGCCCTTCCACTCGAGCCTGCTCTCCCACGGGGGCAGCAGTGCGACCACCTTGAGCCCATCGGCGCTCTCGCCGACCTTCATCTTCTTCCCGTTCGAGAACCAGACGACATCAGAAAGCATGGCGACAATCGACGGCCCGCCGTAGGACGATGGCGGCGGCGGCGGCTTGTTCTCATCAACCTTGGCTTCCTCAGCGGGCTCGGAGGCCCTGGGGGCCGGAGGCTCGAAGAAGAGGCTTCGCCCGCGGATCTGCGCGACATAGCCGTCGAACGTGATCTTCTGCTGATCGGCGTCCTTCTGCGGATCACCGCCCTTTTCAAGCTCGCGAGGTGCTGGACGCACCAGATCCACCGCCATCGGCAGCAGGAACCAGAGCGAAGCCGCCACGGCAACCAACGACATGCCCACCGCGCACTTGCCAGCGGTCGAGCTCAGTCTCCACGCTGCATCCCAAGCCACTGCGGGCGTGATCTGCGACGATTCAGGGTTCATCACTTCTTCCCCTTTCTCGCCTGGAGCCAGGTCTCAACGGTCATGGTCACACGCACCTGACGAGCTTCCTTGTCCTTGCCGTCGGCGGTGCGGACCTGCAGCCGCGAGATGGTCGAAAGCACCGGCAGTCGTTCAAGGTCCGCCAGCACCGCTCCGGCTACCTCCGGAGGCGCACTGAACTGAATGTCGCGCATCATCCGATCAACTCGGAAGTCGGCACCGATCTTGGCAGTCAGCGGCCCACCACCCAGCGGCGCGGTGCGCGAGGTGCTCGTGCTCTCTCGCACGTCATGCAACTTGAGCACGGCATCGACCTGCTGGTTGAACTCCAGCGGACGCTTCTCAGGATCTCCGGGCAGCTCAACCGCACCGAACTTCTTGAAGCCCTGCTTGCGGACATCCGCCGCCGTCGCGAGCGCCTGCGCCGTCTTCGAGTAGGTGGCGATGAGTGCCGCCTTGCTCTCACACGCGCTCAGCCGGCGGCTGGTGGCATCAACGACCGGCTCGATGACGACGAAGTAGAGCACCAGGAAGACGGCAAAGCCCAGCGCCAGCCGCATCGCCAGCGACATCGAACGGAACTTGACGGCAAGCTCGCTCATGAGGCACCTCCCGGTGCGGTCGCGGCATGGGCTCGGATCTTGGTTTCCTCATCCTGCAGACGCTGCTTGGTCGCCGCGTCCAGCGTTGGATTCTTCTGCACGTACACCTTCCTGGCCACCCATGCCCGATTGGCGGTGGCCCTGTCCATCTTCTTGATGTCCTCATCCGTCACGACCGGAGGCATCGCATCTGAAGGCGTTGAAGGACGCCGCGGCTCGGCATCGCCACCCCGATCCCCGCGGCCCTCCGCGCGACGCTCGCGTCGCCCGCCGCCGGAACCTGAATCCTTCGAACTCTCCGCAGGCAACGCCGCGGCTTCGACGCCATACAGCCGCTTCGACAGCGACTCCGCGGCGAAATCCAGCGCGGGCTTCACCGGGATGTGCGCCTGTGAAGCGGTGATCTCGGCGGTGAGATTGAACTCAACCCCTCCCTCAGCCATCGATTCCGTGCGATTCACCTTGATGCTTCGGAAGAGCTTGGTCTCGCCCAGATTCTTCTGGAAGACGTTGACCAGATCCGCTGACTTTGCCCGCCCCTGGAAGGTCAGGCCCTGCTCTGGCGAGAGGCGGACGTCCGAGGCACTCACACCCACCGGCGTTGCGCCCGAGATGTCCGACATCAGCTTTGTCAGCGGCCACCGCGAGATGTCCAGTTGCGAGTACATCGCTGCCTGCTTCTCAAGGTCGGCGTTGTTCTTGCGCATGTCCTCGATGACCTTCACGCGCCCGCTGAGAAACTCATCGCGTGCAACGACGATTCCCCAGGGAATCAGAACAAGGCCCAGCGTCGCGGCGATCCCGATGACCCAGGGCCTGCCCCCCTTGGAGACCCATCGGGCAAGCTGAACCGGCGCCGGCTCCTCAACAATCGGTGCCACCGGCAGCAACTGCGTGAGCAACGCTGTTTCCGGAGTCAGCGCGAGCACCGCAGCGGCCACACTCAACCCGTACTGATCAAACCACCCCTGATCATCCCGTGCACCCGACACCTTCGCGCAGAACGCGGCTCTGGCCTCGCCATCCACAAGCACCTGAGTGCCCGTGCACGTTGCTGTTTCGCCCAGCGACCGAGCTGCGGCGACCGCCGCATCCTTCGCCGCCGCGGCGAGTGCTTCGGTGGCCATCTCATCTTCCAGCACCATCCTGGCCACGGAGCGCTCACTGCCACTGGCCAGCACGCAATAGGCCTGCGAGCTTGCATCAAGGCATGCCGCGGCGGCACTCTGGCCCTTGAGCAGCGCCAACGCAGCTCCCGGCGTGCAGAACGACTCCAGCCCCGCTGCGATCGTCTCGATCGGCTGCCCGCGATCCAGCCAGCCCGTCAGCAGTGCCTCGCGCGTCCCGGTCCGAAGACCACCGGTGAGCAATCCGCCCGCACGCCGATGCGGTGCGAGTGACGAAGGGAGTTCCGCTTCGGCCATCAATCCCGCCGCGGCGATCATCTGCGCGCCATCGGACACCGGGACATCCGCATACTTGACGATGGTGTCCGCCAGCGGCGCAAGCCGCACGAGACGCCCTGCCTGATGCTGAGTGACGAATGAGGCGACGGCCTGCACGCTCTCGAGCAGCGCGGTGGCGATGATCCGGGCATTGCCGCCCGACCGCGTGACCGCCGCGGCGGCGAACCCGCCAGCGCGCTGCTCCACCGCCGCGACGATGTCGGGATTGCCCTGTGGCGAACGGGATTTGGGGGCTTGACTTGCCTGCATCATGTTCACCGCGATTACCTGACCAGCACTCCCGTCAGCGTGACAGGAAGGGATGTCCGATTGAGTTCGGCCTGAATCTCGACCTCCAGGCCGGTTTTATCATCTCGACCGCGAGATGTTACCGTGAAAACGTTGGAACGGACGCAGAGCAGGTCGTTGAGCTGCGCCAACTGCCGCCGGGTCATCCCGGGCACTTCAAGCAGATCCACGATCGATGTGAATCCGTCAGACTTGCCCGCCCGCTCCGCAATGATTGCGTCTGCAAGCTCGGGAGTCATGCCCGGCAGATATTCAATCGTCTCCGCGGCACACGTATTGACATTGAGCTTGCCCGGATACACCACGCCCGCCTCAGGCGCACCCATCACGCATTCATCAATCAGCAGCTTGAGCTGATCGGTCGTGAGCGGATCCACCCGCGTCTGCGCCCCGCCCTGCTGCTGCCCCTGCGCCTGCTGGGTCTGCGTGCGAAGCTGCTGCAGGTCGCGGCGGATGAAGTCACCCATCGCCGCAGTATCCGAGGAGGCCACATAGTCAACAATCACCTTGGCCTGATCGCTCGATACGCCGATCCGCGACGTCAGATCGCCTTCCGCGGCAGTCTTGAGATCCAACGGCTTCTCACCGGATGCCGCGAGCCCGCCGTCAACACTCGACGCAGTCAGAATCCCCGACCAGGCCTGATCGAGGACGCCATCGGCATTGTCGGGCGGCCAGGATAGATCGCCGTCATCCTCGTTGGGATCGAGCACGCCGTTGAGATTCCAGTCTTCGCCGCGCACATCGGTCTGTTCGATATCCGCGACGAGTTCGAGTTCGGCGATGCTGCACATGGGCGCGTTGCGGGGATCGTACCCGAACTCGAGCGTCTGGTAGTACCCCACCTCCGCGCCCTGCAGGTTCAGATCGTCATCCGAATCGATCCAGTCCTTGATCGAATCGACCGCGCTCTCGCTCATGAACGGCTCGATGTTGAGCAGTACTTCGCTGTTGGGACTGTTGATGTTGATCTTGGAGTGAGCATCCGTGGGACCGAGCACTTCCCGCTTCCCGTCGGTGCTGGCGATTCGCCACGACGCACCTGCGACCGTACCCGTGGCGACCTGAACCATGTCGTCCATCGCCTGGAAGGCGTTGGTCTGATTCGGATCCTCCGTCGCCGCTTCGAGCTTGGCGATGGTCTCTTCGAGTCCGGCGCGAGCCGCCCAGTAGGCGCGGACGCGGGCCAGCGATTCACGCCCCGCCGCGGCTTGACTGAATGCCGTCGACTGGATCATGCCGATGATCACCGCAGCCACGACGATGACGCCAAACACCAGCAGCGTGGCAAAGCCACGGCGACCGCCACGCCAACTCCATCGGCCACGCTTCACAAGCACCTGATTCATCGGGGAGTACCTCCCCCACCGCCACCGCCGCCACCCGTGGTGCCTCCACCAGTCGTGCCGCCGCCGCCAGTACCCGTTCCACCGCCGCCAGTTCCGCCAGTACCAGTCCCACCTGTACCGGTTCCACCGGTCCCAGTTCCGCCGGTACCCGTGGACGACGGTGTCTTGGTGGAGCCATCCGAATCAGTGGAATCGGTGTCGGTTTCGTCGACCGGTGCGATGGGAACGCGATCAATCGCGACAATGCGCCGCGCCGTCGCCGTGATCTTGCCGTCGTCAGACT
>JBILUL010000156.1:0-11586 GCA_044371005.1 Phycisphaerales bacterium
GCTCCTGAGTCGTCCACTGCGGATTCGCACCCGCCATCGCCTTCACGCGATCCACCGCAAAGAGGAACTGAAAGTACATCGGCTGCTCGGCCCACAGCGTGCCATCATTGTCAAAGACGGCAATCCGCTCCTCAGGTGCGATGAAGCCCGGCGCACCCGGTGTCGTCACGCGCTTGACGAATCCCTCGATGGCGTTCCTGCTCGCCCCTTCGTTCCACAACCCGAGCACCGGCATCTGCGATGCTGCCTGCCGCGACGATGAAGACTGGTAGGCCTTGCCACACCCGCCCAGCTGCAGCGAGATCAGACCACACGCCACCACGACCTTGCCGATGTTCTTCATGTACAGCTCCATGGGTCCCGCGCCCTGATCCGAATCATCCTCGATACGGTCTCACTCAGCAAAACACCCCGCTACGGTCACGCAACGGGGTGCATGGGTTCATTCGTTCTCAATCATCTCAGCGACCCGCGCCCTGCGGCTGCGAGACTGCTTCCATCACCCGATCAAGATTGAAGCTGCCGGGCTTCTGACGGGGCGGGAAGTCGCGGAAGCTCTGGAGCCACTGTCCCACATACGCGCCCGCGGGAGCGATCGCGAACATGTGATCCAGATACCAGCGCTGGTACCCGATCGCATGCTCCTGCTGCGCCCGCTCGAAGGGATCCATCCGCAGGTTCGCCAGCATCGGTGCCCGCAGCGGGGTGAAGGGCTTCTGCCAGACTTCAAGGCCTTCTGCCTCCTGCATCAGGAAGGTGACCTTCCAATCGCCATACCGAAGCGCCGCCACACTGCCGTCGTCCGTCCAGTAGATGAACTCCTTGCGAGGCCAGGGAGCCGAACCCTTGAGCGCCGGGGCAAGGTCATATCCGTCCAGGTGCACCTTGTAGGTCATCGAGCCGATCGTGCGGCCCTTGAGCAGGTCTTCCTTGGCCGTCGTATCGCCCGCCGCGGCGACCAGTGTCGTGAGCATGTCTTCGTGCGCGCCGATGTCATTCACCACCGTGCCGGGCTTGATCGTGCCGGGCCAGCGGATCATGCACGGAACGCGGTATCCACCCTCCCAGTTGGTGTTCTTCTCGCCCCGGAACATCGTGGTGCCGCCATCAGGCCACGTGAACGTCTCGGCGCCGTTGTCGGTCGAGTACATCACGATCGTGTTTTCATCCAGCCCCAGCTCCTTGAGCTTGGCCAGCACCTGACCCACGTGTCCATCGTGCTCCACCATGCCATCGGCATAGATGCCAAGGCCAGTCTTGCCCTCGGACTCTTTCTTGAGGTGCGTGAAGATGTGCATGCGGGTGGAGTTCCACCACAGGAAGAAGGGCTTGTCCGCCTTCGCCGAACGCTCCATGAAATCGAGCGCCTTGGTGGTCACTTCCTCATCGATCGTTTCCATGCGCTTGCGCGTCAATGGGCCGGTATCTTCGATGCGGCCATCCGCGAAGCTGTGGATGACGCCGCGGGGTCCAAAGCGCTTCTTGAACGCCGGATCCTTGGGGTAATCCGGATTCTCCGGCTCCTCCTCGGCATTGAGGTGGTACAGATTGCCGAAGAACTCATCGAACCCGTGCGCCGTGGGAAGCATGTCGTCCCGGTCACCCAAGTGATTCTTGCCGAACTGACCCGTTGCATACCCCTGCGCTCTGAGCAGCGTCGCAATCGTCGGATCTTCCTTCTTCATGCCCTCAGGCGTTCCCGGCAGGCCGACCTTCGTCAATCCCGTGCGGATCGGCGACTGACCCGTCACGAATGCCGCCCGACCCGCCGTGCAGCTCTGCTGCCCGTACCAGTCGGTGAAGATCGCACCCTCCTTGGCGATGCGGTCGATGTTGGGGGTCTTGTACCCCATCATCCCCATGTTGTACGCGCTGATGTTGAACTGCCCGATGTCATCACCCCAGATCACCAGGATGTTGGGCTTCTTCGCCGGAGCCTGCGCCTGAGCACGAGGCACCAGCCCGATGCTGGCCACCAGTGCCAGCACAGAATACACGATCATCTTCATGCAGCAACTCCAATCGATGGCATCTCGTACCACGGCGCTACGGCCCCAGCCGCGACGCGCAGTGGCACGCCATCTTCGGCCCCATGGTACACCACCGACGGCGAATCGGCCCAACGCATCCCCCGGACTTCATGCAACTGGAACACAACCGGACTGATCAACGCACATCGACACCGTCCAGGGCAACCCCCAAGATCGCACGAACCCTCTCCATCGCTCCTCATCGTGCCGTCGATCGAACATGACTCTTCGAACTCAGCGGCTCGCCGCCCGCAAGGGCCGGAAGTGCCTAGCCCGACGGTGAAGCACGGAGCCGCGTGTGCCACCCCGGATTGGCGAGCACGATCGTTCCCGCGCGCCATCGGCGTGCCAGCGGGCTCCCCGCAAACATCGCCCACATCGCGCGATGCACCGCAAGAGCACGCCTTCAGCGCGCACAGGTCCAAAGGCTGATTCCTACGGTGGCACTCGCTCAAATCATCTTGCGCTGCCTCTTGCCTCATCCTGTCCATCCTGTCTATCCATGTTCTCCCCTCTGACAAGAAAGGGAACATGGATGGACAGGATGGACAGGATGTCAGACACAAAACAGTGCCAGCCCCGCCGCACGTGCGAGAGCGGAAGAAAGGGGAGCGGGAGGGGGGGAAGGGGGGAGGTGGGGAGATTGCAGTTGCCGTCCCCCTCACCACCACTCCATGTCACTTGGGGGCCACAGGCACTGTCGGCTTGGGCGCCTTGGGCTTGAGCAGATCCTGCAGCCCATCCTTGAGAATCTTCTCCGGGTTCAACCCCTTCACCGCGTTCTTTGCCATCAGCTCCGGATCCACGGCCGTCTTGGGGTTGTCCATCGATCCTGTTGTCCGGAATGGCACTTCCGTCAGTGCTTCCGCCGCACCACCCAGAATCGAGTTCAGGCCCGAACCCATCTTCAGCCCCGCCATCGCCTTGTCCGACACCGCGCCGATGGGCACATACGTCACCACATCCAGCGTGCGCCGCACCAGATCAACCGTGCCCTCGGTACTGATCGTGAACTCACCCACCGGCACCTTCCAGCGTTCGTACGTTGCCACGCCGTTGCGCACCTGCATCTTCATCGGCTCAAGCTTCTTGCCCATCTGGCCTTCCGTCTTGCTGTTCACGATCTTGAGCAGCTCACTGAATGCCGAACTGGTGCCAAAGCGTGCCTCGCCTGGATCAAAGAGCACATCCGCATTCAACTTCGACATGTCATTGCCCAGCGCCGCCGTGATCCCCGTCACATCCACCGTCGCGGGCTGATCCTGCGCCGTCTTCTCGAACGTACCCATCAGCGGCAGCGCCTTGATGAAGCGAGCACTGAGCTGCTGCGTCACCTCCGTCACCCGTGCCTTGAAGGGATCAATACCAACATACATCCCATCACGCACCGTTCCCTTGAGTGATGCCGTGGCCCGATTGCTCGTCGCCACCATCTCCACCACCGGAGGCTGCGTCCCCTCAGCAGGCTTGCCGCTCACGGGGAAACGCTGCACATCCAGCTTGAGCGCGGCGATCGGACCCAGCGCATCCACCACCGTGCCATCACGCGTCGTGAAGGCATCGATCAGCGGCGTGGGAATCTTGGGCATGTCCGCCTGCACATTCACCACCGCCTTCGAAGGATCCACCACGCCCGCGGCGTCGATGATCCCTTCAATCGTCCCCTTCATGTTCATGTTCTTCGAAGTTTCACCTTCGCCGCCAGCGCCCGTCGCCACCTCGGCCACCACAAACCGGAAATCAACATTCGTCCCCTTGGGGCCGGGCTGCTGCGACGTGATGCCGATATCCGTCCCGCTCAACCGCAGCGGCTTTCCATCCGCTGTCTGCATCGAGATGGATTGAATCGCCAGCGCAAGACCCGCCTCCAGCTTCGCCGCGGCACCCGTCGCACCCTTGAGCGGGAAGTTCAGCTTGTCCAGCGTCACCGTCACCGGCGTCATCTCACGCACGACCAACGCCGGCGCGACCGGTGCGGCGCCCGCCACCGGCGCCGGCTTCAGGAACGCATTCACAAACGCCGGATCCGCCGCGAGCGTGAACCGACTTGGCTTGTTGAGCTTGATGGCCATCGGCGACATCGTCGCCGACAAGGGTCCATCACTCTTGAGCCGCGGCGCATCCAGTGCAACGTTCACCGTCGTCGTCGCCTGCGCAAAGTCAAAGGGCTGACCCGCCTGGCCTTCCGCCGGCGGCTGCACATCAGCCGAAAGCTCCATCGTCGCCTTGTCACCAATCGCCCCAGAGACCTTCCCTTCCTGACCGACCATGCGCTCGAGCGCGACCACATTCACCTTCGTCAGGCTGATCTTCGCCGCCAGCGGCCCGGCGAGCGTCTTGTTCGAGACCTCCGTCGTGATGTCGCCATCCAGCACCGCAATCGCCGTCGCGCCATCCGCGCCGCCCAGAATGGTGCCACCCATCTTCACCTTCGCGCCGCGCTTGCCAGGTGCCGCGGAACCAACCAGACCCGCCACCGGCGCAGACGCTGTGATCGAAAGCTCCTCAACACCCACCACACCCAGATCCACCGGGCGGCCATCAGGCCCCGTTCGCGTGAGCCCACTCACCAGCGTCCGGCCCGGCAGCATCAGCTTCACATTGGCCATGCCCACCGCGGCGAGATCGAGCGACTTGTCACTCTTGAACGGAATCGTCAGCGGATCCACCGCCAGCGTCAGCGTGCTCGCCGACACCAGCTGCGGCACACCCGTCACGTCAGGCGCAAACGCCGCGAGCAGACTGCGCACCGTCTCGGGCGCCACCGTCGCCTTCGCACCCAGCGTGCGAAGCTCGATGCTCTGCTGACTGCTCCTGGCATCCACATCCGCATTCACGCGGCTTGACCGCATCGCCACCTTCATGTCGTACGCGCCTTGCGCCCCTTCCACACCCTTGGCACCCAGCGCAACCGTGAATGTGTCACCCACAACACCCTTGAGCAGCTTCACAAGATCAAGCACCGGCCCCTGCGGCACCGGCTTGCCCGCTTCACCCAGCTTCGCGATCGACACCGGCACATCCTTGAGCTGAATGTCCGCGACCGGCCGCATCGTGTCCGTCGCCACCGCGATGTTCCCATCCTTGCCATTCACCAGCATCGATGCGACATCAAACGTGCCCGTCATGCCAAAGGGTGCATTCTCATGCCACATTGACGAGGTGATCGTGCCGCGGACTGAGCCGGGCGTTGCACCACCAACCGAAACACTCACCGCCAACGCGGCGATATCCAGCGGCGAAGCCGCCGTCCCACCCACCATCGGCACCACACTCAACCCTTCAATCGCCACATCGATATCCGCCGCGAGCTTCGAGGCATCGGGCTTGCCCGCCGCGTTCATCGGGACATCGAGCTTCTTGACCAAGAGCGTCATCCCGCGCGAATCGCTCCCGCTGGGCGAGAGCGAGTACCCAAGCGCCGGATCCAGGAAGTGATTCGCGAGCGCCGACGGCTTGCGACTCGTCACGCGCAGCCCGCCCTCGCGTGCCGTAATGCGATCCTTCGCATACCGCACACCACCGGTCACCGAGAGATTCCTGCTCTCAATCGAAATGTCCAGATCAGCCGGCGCCGTCCCGCCCGCCGTCGCGGCACTCTGGTTGGTGGCGACTTTGATGTTTGCGTCCAGCGTCGGACCCAGATCCTCTGGCAGATTCAGCTTGTGCGCTGCCACGAACGGCTGCGCGATCGCCGTTGCGACGCCCTTGAGCGATACATCGCCTCGAAGAGTTCCGGGGACGCCGGCAACCGGTGCACCCGTCGCATCGAGCGCCCCATCAACATCGAGCTTTGCATCCAGAACACCGGCGTTTCGACCGCTGATCTGGGCTTCAGTCGAAGCCTGAACTCGCATCGGGCCCGCCAGATCCTTTGCATCGATCGTCGCCACCAAGGGTGCAATGGTGAACGGCTGAGCATCAGCCCCTTCCTGCAGAGAGACAGTCCCTCGCATCTCCGTCAGTTTGGCCCGCACCACGGCACCACTCCCCTTCAAGTTGAGCGGCTTGCCCTCCTGTGGCATCGAGAACCTCAACTGATCAATCTCCAGCGATGCGTCGGGCAGATTCTCCAGCGTGACATTCGGCTGCACCATCGCCGCCTTCGCGGCGGGCGAGAATCCCGCGAGCCCCTTGCCCGTGATCTCGATCTTGATCGGCGACGTCGATCGCAGCACACTGTTCTCGATCGCCACCTTCGCGTCGACCTTCAGATTCGGTGAGTTTGCAAGGATCGAAGCCTCTCCGCCCTCAAGCCCGCCCGAGGCAACGATGCTCAGGTCCGCATCTTCGCCAAGGCCTGATCTGAACGTTCCGCCAGCGAGAACGCCCGGTGCCAGGGCATCCAGCATCGCGGCAGGCAGATTCTTGATGTCAACACTCGCCTCGACAGTGGCCCGCTCGGGCGTGATCTTCCCCGATTTGCTGATCCACGAACTCACGACCGCATCGATGCTGATGGCACCGGATTTCTTGGCATCCGCGCCATGCGCCTCGCCGGTTGCCTGCAGCTTGATGTCGTCGCGACTGTCAAACGAGGCCGTTGCATCAAAGTTGTCGACGGACACGACCGAGGGCATCGGACCAGCAGTTGTCTCATCGGTGTACGTTGCTTCCAAGTCCTTGAGTACCAACTTGCCCTTGATCCCCGCCGGAATCCCGGCGCCGCTCCCCGACCCGGACGATCCGCTTGCGGGCGCGGGCTTCGCCAACGTCTGAACATTCGTCGTGCCATCGGCGCGCTTCACGATCTGGGCACGCACCCCCGAAGCCGTGACCGATCCCACATCCAGGTTTCCGAAGATCAAGCCCAGCAGCCCCGCGGACACCTTGATGTCCTTCACCGTTGCCACGGATTGCCCCTGCCCATCACTCACCTTCAAGCCACGAATCTGCTGTGGCCCACCCCACGAGAACGAAGCGCTGTCAATCGACGCCGACCCGTTCATCGCGCCCGAAGCAATCCCAGGCACCATGCCCGGCACCAATCCACCTGCGATCGTCGGCGCAAGCAAGACCAGTCCAGCAACAACAACCACCACGCCGCCCGCCGCGAACGCCAGAATGCGACCCCACCGCCGCTTTGGCTTGGTGTCGTTGCGGGCAAGAGCATCCCGCTCATCCTTCTTCTGATTCTCAACCTTCGACCAGAACCCGCCTTCGTCATTGCTTGCCATGAGCGTCGTTTTCCCACCAGAATGCCGCGGCGAAGGTGGACAGACGTCCCGAACCCACGCGCGGATATATGCGAACATAGTCCAACCACGGAGCCCGCACGGGGCCCTTGGCATTATTCGACGCATGAACGCTCAAAGGGGTCGGCGAAGTTCCAAACTTCCTGCACCCAGGGTGAGCCCCGGCACCTTCATCGGTGGTCGCGCAGCATTCAATTTGGCCACGCAGAGCCCAGAATGCCGCCATTGACCCGGTTCCACAGCACCAACTGCGGTCAATCACCCGCCTTCATCCGCGGCGTGCGAAGACTTCCGCTATTTTGCGCAAGAGCCGCAATGGGGCGCCTTCGAGGCCCTGGTCCTGTTCTAGTTTGGAGATGTGCGGTTGCGTCACATCGAGAGCCGCAGCAAGCTCCTGCTGCGTCATGCCATGCTGCTCCCGAAGGTCCTTCAGGCCGCTGCCAATGACTTCCGCCAGAATCGCATCGACGGAGTGCCACGTGGTCCTGGGATTGGCCAGAATCCGATCCGCCTCCTTGGCCTGATCAGCACTGGGTTTCCACGCGAAAGTTCCGTCGGGCCGCGTCTGAATGACTCCGAGGTTGTCATCGACCCGAAGCCCGGTCAATTGCTCGAACTCGGCCTTGGGAACAAGGACGTCCGTAACGACGCCACCGCTGCGAATCGTTGCATAGGTAGTCATAATTCAGCACCTTCCGTGCATTTGCGTGCGTGCACTACTCATTCGCACTCCATCAGGGGGGCACAATCGAAACCATCCGGATTGGATTCGCCGCAGCGTGAACCTGGTAGATGACGCCATACCCGCGAGGCCCGGCTGCAAATCCGATCGACCGCTGCCCGGGAGTAGCCTGTTCCAACATCGGCTCCCCGATGAACGGGTCAGCATCGATCGCCAGGAGCAGCGAAGCAAATGCCCGCCTCTCGGCAACAGTTCGCTTGCTGCTGTGATACCACTGGTTGACCGGGCCACTAAGCGTGAACTGGTGAACCAGCGGTGCAAGCGGGGGCTCACCCCTGCATTCGCCCGCCACCCACTTGCTCGTCTCTGCCAACCAAGCGATGACTTGCTGAAGCCAAGGGTGCATTTCCAGCCTCCGTTCTCTACCCACGACTCGCACACGCGAATGGTTGAGGATCGGAGGATTATAACTGACATGCATGAAATGGCAAAGACCGGTTGCATCACTTTCACCTGCATTATCGTCATTTTATACGGTTTGTCAAGCCGGAAGTTCAAGGGATCTTATGCATTTAGGGAATATCTAGCGCACGGCCGTGGAGGGCGTCCCAGAACTGAATCCGCCGCCCCATCCGCCCGCTCAAGCAGGGGATGACCAGGGGGCCTTCGTGCCCCCACCCTCACCTCTTGGCAATCCGCGCTTCCCATTCAAGCGCCGCGTCTTCCTTCCCCCACGCCCGGTACATCGCAGCCAATCGCTGCGCCCCGCGCTGCACTCTGGGGTGCCCATCCTTGAAGATCCGCACCAGATCATCCTGACTGGCCTTGAGCAACTCCTCGGCCTGCTCGAATCGCTTCAGCTTCGAGAGACACTCGCCGTAGTTGTTCCGGAAGATCGCACCCGCGGCATACCCCGGCGGCGCGTGCTGCTGACAAATCGCCACCAGCTCCGCATACAGCGCCGCCGCCTCTTCAAGCTTCCCCTGCTTCACCAGCAGCATCGCCAGATTGTTCATCTGCGGCCAGGCTTCCGGATCCTCCAGCGACACACTTCGCCGCAGCTCCACCACGCGCCTGAAGAGCTGCTCGGCTTCATCCAGCTTGTTCTGATCCTCCAGCACAAACGCCAGATTGCCCATCGCCAGCATCGTCTTGGGGTGCTGCTCACCCAGCATCCGCATCTGGCTCTGCATCGATTCACGCAGCAGCGGCTCAGCTTCCGCAAGCCTGCCCCCGGTCGTCAGCGCCACCGCCAGATTGTTCATCGAGACCAGCAGACTCGGATGATCCGCATTCAGCCGCTCGCGCCGGATCTCCACCACGCGCGTCAGCATCTCGATGGCCTCATCGTTCTTCCCGCTCTTTTGCAGCGCATTGGCCAGATTGTTGAGCGTGAAGGCCGTCACACTGCTGCGCGCTCCAAACACCTCTTCACGCAGCGCCAGCACCTCTCGCAGCTGCGTGATCGCTTCCTCGAACTTGCTCTGCTGCAGCAACGTGATGCCCAGATGATCCATCGTCGTCAGCGTGTCGCGGTAGCGCGTTCCGAAGATCGCAATCAGCTTCGTCTTGCACTCGCGCAGCAATGGCTCCGACTGCTCATACTTGCCGCGCTGATGCAGCACCCGCGCCAGTTCAGCCAGCGTCAGCACATATTCCGGGTCGCTCTCACCCACCAGTTCGCGCAGCGTATCGACGCACTCGCGAGTGAGCACTTCGCAGCGCTCGAACTCCGCAAGCTCACCCACCGCCATCGCCAGCGTTCGCTTCGCCGTCACCGTCTCGACATTGCGGTCGCCATAGAGCGCCTTGGCCACGGCCACCGCACGCTCCGCCTGCTCGATCGCCGCGACCGGCTTGCCCATCGCCCGGTACGTGTTGCTCAGCGTGTTGTGCAGCGACAGACTCACCCAGTCGCTCGTATCCGCATCTTCCTTGAGCTTCGCCGCGGCTCGATCCACCATCTCCAGCACACTCACATCCCTGCTGTTGCCTTCATCCGGATTCGCCGCCTCCAGCATCTCCGTCAAGAACCGGTTCACACCCTTGGCATTCTCCGCCTCCGCCATCGCACGCTTCATCGAAGAATCCGCATCGCGCTTGCGTGCTTCGGCCAGGCGCATCCCCTCCATCGCCTTCATCGCCTGCCATGCCGTCGCCACACTGCCGCCAATCAGCGCGAGCGTCACCGCCACCACGCCGCCCACCAGCGCACGGTTGCGACGCGCAAACTTGCCCACCAGATACACGCGGCTTGGCGGCCGGGCCGAAATCGGCTCAAACCTCAAATACCGCTGCAGATCCGCCCCAAGATCCGATGCCGACTGATACCTGCGTCCGCGCTCCTTCTCGAGCGCCTTGCTCACGATCGTCTGCACATCGCCGCGCAGCGACCGATCCACGGTCTCGAGCCGCGCAGGCTCATCGTGCTGGATCATCTGCGCTGCCATCGCAATCGGCTTGTCCGTCACCGCATGCGGCAGCCGCCCCGTGAGCAACTGATACAGAATCACACCCAGTGAATACACATCGCTGCGCGTATCCACCGCATTGGGATCACCCGAGATCTGCTCGGGGCTCATGTATGGCACCGTGCCCACCAGTTGCCCCGCCTGCGTGTGCAGCGTGGCCGTCTGCATGTCTGCATCGGTGCTGCGTGCAATGCCAAAGTCCAGCACCTTGGGCTGCCCCGTTGAATCCACCACGATGTTCGCGGGCTTGAGATCGCGGTGGATCACACCCTTCTGGTGTGCATGATGCACCGCATCACAGATCCGCACAAACAACTCAAGACGTTCGCGTGTATCCAGTCGCGCGGCAAAGGCATGTTCAAGAAGCGTGCGCCCCTTCACATACTCCATCGCGAAGAATGGCTGAGGGCCCTGCCCCGTATCCGCGGTCGAGGCTTCGTAGATCTGTGCGATGCCCGGATGCTGCAATCGTGCGAGCATCTGTGATTCGTGTTCGAATCGGCGCAGCATGGGTCGCGACATGATGCCCGCGCGCATGACTTTGAGTGCGACGGTTCGCCGCGGGCGGTCCTGCTCGGCGATGTACACCGTTCCCATCCCGCCTTCACCCAGAATGCCCATCACCGTGTACGCGCCGAGGCGCGTGATGTGGCCGCGAGAGACGCCGCTGCGTGCCGCGCCCGTCTCACTCCCCGCCACATGCACGCTCACCGCGCCTGCTGCGGGAACGCTCGCCGCGGATGGACAGGTGGCCATATCCGCCGCACCCAGCAACACCCTCACGCGGCTCATCAGATCCGGATCATGCCCGCATTCGCGGACGACGAACGCATCCCGGTCCGATTCAGCCAGGCGCAACGCCGCCCGAGCCAGCGAAGTGGCCCGCCCTGCATTATCGGGTGTGTTGAACTCAATCGGTTCCACGCGTGTTCATGCCTCCGATGCACCCAAAGGGAAATCTGCCCCAAAACCACCCCCCCCGCATCGGCACCCCCACACCCCCCGCACAACCCCAGCACCGATTTGTCGCCCCCGCCCCAACCCCGTTGCATCCACATGCACCACCTGCACCGGCCACGACACGCCCGAGAAAACAAGTGCCACCGATTCCGGCTTCGGAATCGGTGTCCCCGCTCGGGTCTTCTGAACCACGTCCCAACCTCTTGAACCACCACCAAAGAACCCATCGTGAAGTGCCACCGATTCCC